>JAMFRN010000047.1 GCA_026224805.1 Nevskia soli | reverse complement strand
CGCACCGCAAGCCGCGCGAGCTGGTGTGGATCTTCGGCGCCCTGATCTTCCTGGTGCTGATGGCCGAAGGCTTCTGCGGCTATGTGCTGCCCTGGGGCAACATGTCCTACTGGGGCGCCGAGGTGATCCTGTCGCTGTTCGGCACCATTCCCTACATCGGCCACGCCCTGCAGATCTGGATCCAGGGCGACTTCACCCCGGCCGACGCCACTATCAACCGCCTGTTCTCGCTGCACGTGGTGGCCTTGCCGTTCGTGCTGGTCGGCCTGGTGGTGGCGCATCTGATCGCGTTGCATGAAGTCGGTTCCAACAATCCCGACGGCGTCGAGATCAAGGAGCACAAGGACCCGGTCACCCACATCCCGCTCGACGGCATTGGCTTCCATCCGTACTACACGGTGAAGGACATCGTCGGCGTGACGGTGTTCCTGATTCTGTTCAGCGCGGTGATCTTCTTCGCCCCCGAGGGTGGCGGCTACGTACTGGAAAAGCCGAACTTCATGCCGGCCAATCCGCAGGTGACGCCGGACGAAATCGCGCCGTCCTGGTACTTCTGCGTGTTCTACGCCATGTTGCGCGCGGTGCCCTCGTTCTTCCATTCGCAGATCTGGGGCGTCCTGGTCATGTTCGCCGCGATTGTGGTGCTGTTCTTCCTGCCCTGGCTCGATCGCAGCCCGGTCAAGTCGATCCGCTACAAAGGCCCGATCTTCAAGATCGCCGTGGTGATCTTCGCCGCGGACTTCCTGATGCTCTGCTACCTGGGCATGCATAAGCCGAGTCCGCTCTACACCCTGCTGGCGCGCCTGGGCACCATTTATTACTTCCTGTTTTTCCTGGCTATGCCCATCTACACCAAGATCGACAAGACCAAGCCGGTACCGGAACGGGTGACCGCATGAGCCGCCTTAATGCCAAGAGCCGCGCCCCCATACTGACCATTCTCCTGACCAGCCTGTTGCTCGCTGCTCCGGCGACACGCGCCCAGGAAGAGGCCAAGACCCTGCCGTTCAGCGACAACGCCGGCAACACCGCCTCGGTGCAGCGCGGCGCCCGCGATTTCATGGCCTACTGTTCGGGTTGCCACTCGCTCAAGTACCTGCGCTACAACCGCATCGGCCAGGATCTGGGCATTTCCGACGACCAGTTGAAGCAGAACCTGATCTTCAGCGGCGTCAAGGTCGGCGAGCCCATCGTCACCGCCCTGCCGGCCAAGCCGGCGGAAGACTGGTTCGGCCGCGTCCCGCCCGACCTCAGCCTGGAAACCAAAGCGCGCAGCCCGGAGTGGGTGTATTCCTACCTGATGGGCTTCTACCTCGACAGCACGCGCCCGTTCGGCGTCAACAACCTGTTCCTGCCGAATGTGGCGATGCCGGCGGTGCTGGGCGAGTTGCAGGGCTGGCAGGTCAAGGAAGATGAAGGCAAGGGCGAGCATGAAGGCCTGCCGCTGAAGCTGGTGCAGCCCGGCAGCCTGTCGCCGGAACAGTACCAGGCCTTCGTCAGCGACCTCACCAATTTCATGGTGTACGCCGCCGAGCCGACCGCCAAGGAACGTACCTCGACCGGCTGGAATGTGCTGTTCTACCTGATTTTCCTGTTGTTGCCGCTGACCTATTTCCTGAAAAAGGAATTCTGGCGCGACGTTCATTGATCACGCACGGAGCCGCATGACCCTGCGCACCCGACACAAGACGGCGCAGCCCACCATCAAGCCCGCGCCCAACGCGGGCTTGATGCTTTTTGTCGCCGACGATTCCTTGCCTTGCGACTGGGCCCGCCTGGTGCTGGCGGAGAAGGACGTCGACAGCGCGCAGATCCAGACCATCCGTCCGGGCAGCGCCATCAACGAGGACTTCCTGGTCCTCAATCCCTCGCAGTCCCTGCCCACCCTGGCCGATCGCGAAGGCGTCATCACCGGGGCGCGCGTTATCGTCGAATACCTCGATGAGCGCTACCCGCATCCGCCGCTGATGCCGCTGTCGCCCGCCGCGCGCGCGCGCGTGCGCATGGCCTTGCAGGGCCTGGAGCATGAATTGCTGCCGCGCATCGAAGCACTGCCCGGCATTCCCGCGCGCGCCGCCCAGGCCGCCCGCGGCGAGTTGCTGGAACGCCTGCTGGCAGGGGGGCGCCACTTCGCCGCGCAGGGCTATATCCTCGGCCGCGATTACACCCTGGTGGACAGCGGCTGGGCCGTGCTGCTGCGCCGCCTCGGCCAGCTCGGCATCGAACTGCCGGCGCAGGCCGAGCCGCTGCGTCGCTACGCCGCGCGCCTGTTCGCGCGGCCGGCCTATCAGCGTTGTTTCAGCAAGCCATCAAGCCGCAAGTAGGCCCCCATGACTGCCACCACACGTTCACGACGCCCCTATCTGATCCGCGCCATCCACGCCTGGGCCGTCGACTGCGGCTATACCCCGCATCTGCTGGTCGCCACCGACTACCCGGGAGTCAGCGTGCCGCGGGCTTTCGTCAAGGACGGCCACATCGCCCTCGACATCAGCCCGATGGCGGTGCGCGAGCTCAACCTGGACAGCGAGCCGCTGTTCTTCTCGGCGCGCTTTGGCGGTTCGCCCTATGACATCGTGGTGCCCAGCGGCGCCGTACTGGCGATCTATGCGCGCGAGAACGGCGACGGCATCCTCTTCGGCGAGCCCGAGCCGATCGATCCGGAAGCGCCTGCCGCACGCCCGCCCAATCCGGACGAGCCGCCGCCGGAAACGCCGCGGCCGAGCGGACGCCCCAAGCTGCGCGTGGTCAAGTAGGTCGGTTCAAGGGCGCGCAGCGCCCGGAACCGACATGCGCAACAGGATAGTGTGCTGTCGAGTCCGCTTCGCTTGACCCGACCTACAAGGGAAACAAAATCTCGTCCGTCAGGTCGCACAGGCAATGCAGGAACACCAGGTGGGTTTCCTGGATGCGCGCGGTAACGTTGCTGGCCGAGCGCAATTCGAAATCGCCGGGCTTGAGCAGTCCCGCCATCTTGCCGCCGTCCTTGCCGGTGAGGGCGATGATGCTGGCTTGCCCCTGGTGCGCGGCTTCGATGGCGCGGACCACGTTGCCCGAGTTGCCCGAGGTCGAGATCGCCAGCAGCAGGTCGCCTGGCCGCACCAGCGCCTGCACCTGCTTGGAAAAGACCTGCTCGTAGCTGTAGTCGTTGGCGATGGCGGTGAGCGCCGAGGTGTCGGTGGTCAGGGCGATGCCGGCCAGGCCGGGGCGCTCGCGCTCGTAGCGCCCGGTCAGCTCGGCGGCGAAATGCTGGGCGTCGGCGGCGGAGCCGCCGTTGCCGCAGGCCAGCACCTTGTTGCCAGCCTTGAGCACCGCGGCCATGTGCTGCGCCGCGCCGAGGATGGTCGGCAGCATGCTCGCCAGGGTGCGCTGCTTGGTCTCGATGCTGGCCTCGAAGTGAGACCGGATGCGTGCTTCCAGGTTCGTTGCCATAGATCTGATCCCTCTGCCCTATCCTTCCGCTTCAAATGCCGCTGTAAGCCATTCCACCGTATCGGCGCCGTCCACCGCCACCACATCGAACCGCACCGGGCTGCGCGAATATTGCGGATGCGCCGCCAGGAACAGCCGCGCCGCGTGGATCAGGCGTCCGCGCTTGCGCCCATGCACCGATTCGAAGGCATCACCGTAATCGCTGCGGCTGCGTTTGCGCACTTCCACCGTCACCAGTGTGTCCCGCTCGCGCATCACCAGATCCAGTTCGCCGCCGGGGCAGCGCCAGTTGCGCGCCACCAGCTTCAGTCCGCGTTGCTGCAAATGCTGCAGCGCCAGCGTCTCGGCCTCGGCACCGCGCTGTTGGCTGGGGCCCGCCGGCATGGCTCAGCAGTCCCGCATCACTGCGGCGGCGTTGCGCCGGCCGGGTCGAGCAGCCTTGGCCCGCCCTCGGTGGTCTGCGCGCAGACCAGGCCGCGATGCACCGCGCCATCGTCGCCCACGCGCAGGGTGCCGCTGCCGCCGGGCAGTTCGTCCAGCGGATGCAGGCTGTTTTGGCTCAGGCGCATGGCCAGCAGGAAGGCATCGTCGCCCAACGCGTAGAGACGGGCCTGGTCGATGCTGCGGCCGTTCAGGGCCGCGCCGCGCAGCGCGGCCCAGGTGCCGCTGCTGTCCGCCATCCACGGCGCGTCGCAGAAGCGGATGCCGGCCAGATCCTGATCGCCCTGGCCCTCGTTGACGCCGGCCGTGTCGTAGATCGGGATCCGCTCCGCATGGTAATACCGGAACAGCGGCCACAGCTGGCGTGCCTGGGCGGCGGCGGCGTCGATGAAGATGAAATCGAAATCGTTGCGCCGCTGCGGGTCGGTGCCCTGCGCGGCGCTGGCGCGCAGCTCGGCCAGCTTCTTCTTGTCGTCCACCGCGTGGTAGTGCAGCAGGCTGCTGATCGGCGTGGACCAGTCCTTGAACTCGCCCGAATAAGTGCGCGAATCGCGCACTTCGCCGCCCAGCTCGCTGAGCCGCTGGCTGAAGGCCGCCTGCACCCGGGCGCCGCGATCGTTCGCCTGCACCAGCACCAGGGCCCGGCGCAAACCGCGCGCGGCGGCGTCCTCGGCTGCGGCGCGCGCCTCGTCCTCAGGCGCCAGGCCGAACTGGTAGAAGGCCGCCGGAGCGACGTGCCCGGCATCCAGGTAATTGAGCGCCAGTACCGGCAGGTGCGGATTGCCGCCCTGGCTCAGCGCGGCGACATCGCCCCGGAGCAGCGGGCCCACCACCACGCCGGCGCCGTCGCTGACCGCCTGGCTGTAGGCGCTGATCGCCGCGGCCGGGTTGCCGGCATCGTAGACGCGTACATCGGCGGGATTGCCGGCGCGGGCGGCGGCCGCGGCAAAGCCGCTGTGCACGCTTTCCGCGGCAGCGGCGGCGGGGCCGCTTTGCGGCAGCAGCAAGGCGTAAAAGCCGGGCCTGGCCGGGACGCCGTTGAATGCCGGGGCCGGGGGTGTGCCTGGCTGGGTGGGCTGGGGAGCCGCCGCCTGCGGCGCACCCGTCATCATCACGCTGGCCAGCCGATCCTGCGCCGGATGTCCGGGATAGCGCTGGCGCCAGCTTTCATACATCTCCAGCGAGGCGTTGCGGCGGGACAGATTGGCCAGCTCGATCCAGCCGCGCGTCACCGCATCGGCGCTGCCGGCGCGCGACAGCACGGCGGCGTCGAGCGGGGCGGCGCTCAGGCCGGACCAGATGGCGTCATGGTTTTCGCTGACCAGGGCCGGGGCGCCCAGCAGGTGCTCGCGCTGCACCAGGGCCTGGGTCGCCGCTACCGGGTCGTTGAGGCGGAACAGCGCGCGCCCACGCAGCAGCAGCACGCGCTCGGCCAGCGGCGAAGCGCCGGCCCCGTTGCCCAAATTTTGCGGCAGCAGGCGCAGGGCGCCGGCGGCGTCGTTGCGGGCCAGCGCCGCGCGGGCGCGCAGCAGGCGTGCGCGCAGCTGCTGGTCGGGATCCAGCGCCGGCGGCGGCAGCGCGTCCAGAATGGAGTCGGCGTAGGCGTAATCGTTGCCGTCGGTGGCCGCCTCGGCGGCGCGCAGGTGATATTCGTAGCTCTGCGGCGCGGCGGCTTGCGCCGCGGCCTGCTCGAAGGCCCGCGAAGCGCGGAAATAGTCGCTGTGCTGCAGCGCCCGCTGGGCGTCATCCAGGGGCGAGGCGGACTCGTAGGAGGAGGACGAATAGGACGTCAGGCCCGAACCGGCAGCGCAACCGGCGAGCGCGGCCAGGACCAGGGCGGCGAGGGGTGTCAGTCGGCGGGGCGTCATCCGCTAAAGTATGACATGACCATTGATCCCGCCGCTGCCGCGTCCGACCCGCAGGAAGACCTCGGTCACACTATCGTGCCGGGCGCGCTGTACGTCGTCGCCACCCCTATCGGCAATCTCGGCGACCTGTCGCCGCGCGCCTGCCGCATCCTGGCGGGGGTGGACCGCATCGCCGCCGAGGACACTCGCACCAGCGGCCAGTTGCTGGCGCATTTCGGCATCCAGCGGCCGCTGGTCGCCCTGCATGACCACAACGAAGACCGCATCGCCGTGGAACTGGTGCGGCAGCTGCAGGCGGGCCAGTCGCTGGCCCTGATCTCCGACGCCGGCACGCCGCTGATTTCCGATCCCGGCTTCGCCCTGGTGCGCGCCGCCCGCGCCGCCGGCGTGCCGGCCTATGCCGTGCCCGGTCCCTGCGCGGCGGTGGCGGCGCTGTCGGTGTCCGGCCTGCCCAGCGACGCCTTCGTCTTTGCCGGCTTCCTGCCGCCCAAGCAGGCGGCGCGGCGGGCGCGGCTGGAGCAGCTGGGGCGCGAGCCGCGCACCGTCATCGTCTACGAATCATCGCACCGCATCGCCGACACCCTGGCCGACTTGGTCGCAGTGCTCGGGCCGCAGCGGCCGGTGGCCCTGTCGCGCGAGCTGAGCAAGCGCTTCGAGGAAAGCTATAGCGGCACCGCCGCCGGCCTGCTGGCCTGGCAGGCGGCGGACGCCAACCGCGGCCGCGGCGAGTTCGTGCTGCTGCTCGGCGGCGCCGAACAGGCGGCGGACCTGGCCGAGGGCGAGCGGGTGCTGCGTCTGCTGCTGCGCGAGCTGCCGCCTTCCGGCGCGGCGCGGCTGGCCGCCGAAATCAGCGGAGCGCCGCGCAAGGCGCTTTATGCCGTCGCCCTGCGTCTGGCTGGCGAAGCCGGTGAAAATGGGGACAATGGCGCCCCCGACTGAGCGGCATCGCAGCCACCTCACATGACCGAACCTCTCACCCCGCCGCCGGAAGAGCTGGCCGAGGCCGTGGCGCCGGAGCCGGCCCCGCACGACGCCCTAGCGGCGCTGCGCTACCCCGAGTTCCGCAATCTCACTTTCGGCGTATTCATCATCACCATCGCCATCCTGGCGCAGGAAGTGGTGCTGGGCTACCAGCTTTACACCATGACCCACGACCCGCTGGTACTGGGCTTCACCGGCCTGGCCGAGGCGGTGCCGTTCATCGCCCTGGCCCTGTTCGGCGGCCACCTGGCGGACCGCCGCGACCGGCGCAAGATCATCCTGCTGGCGACGGCCTTCATCGCGCTCGGCTCCCTGGTGCTGCTGTGGGTGACGCTGCCGTCGACGTTGGCGCGGATCTCGCGCAGCACCCTGCTCATCACCATCTACGGCGTCATCGCCGCCCTGGGGCTGGCGCGCGGCTTCTTCTCGCCGGCGGCGAGCTCGCTCACCGCCTTCATCGTGCCGCGCGAGATCTACGCCAATGCGGCCGCCTGGCGCAGCAGCGGCTGGCAGGGCGGCTCCATTGTCGGCCCGATCTGCGCCGGCTTTCTCTACGCCGTGCTAGGTCTCACCGGCACTCTGGTGGTGATCGTCGCCCTGACGCTCGGCGCCCTGCTGCTGTTCACCGGCCTCAAGCCGCGCCCGCCCCAACCGCGTCAGGACGGGAAGGCAGAGGCCGATCTGTGGGAGAGCCTGCGCGAAGGCATCGACTTCGTCTTCAAGACGCCGATCATTCTCTATTCGATTTCACTGGATCTGTTTTCGGTGCTGTTCGGCGGCATGGTGGCGATCCTGCCGATCTTCGCCACCGACATCCTCCAGGTCGGCGCCCAGGGCCTGGGCGTGCTGCGCGCCGCCCCGGCGGTCGGCGCCATGCTGACCCTACTGATCTGCACCCGCTATCCGCCTACCCGCCGGGCCTGGCGCAATCTGCTGATCGCCGTGGCCGGCTTCGGCGTGATGACCTTGCTGTTCGCCGTGTCGAAGCTGTTCTGGCTGTCGGTGGCGGCGCTGTTCCTCACCGGCGCCTTCGACAGCGTCAGCGTGGTGATCCGCGGCACCATCCTGCAAATCATGCCGCCCGACCACCTGCGCGGCCGCGTGGTCTCGGTCAACGGCATCTTCCTCGCCGCCTCCAACGAACTCGGCGCTTTCGAATCCGGTCTCGCCGCGCGCCTGCTGGGCACGGTGCCCTCGGTGATCTTCGGCGGCACCTTGACCTTGCTCACCGTGCTCTACGTGTGGCGGCGCTCGAAGCAGTTGTTTGCGGTGAAGCTGGTCTAGCCCGCATTCCCACTGCACCAATTTGATCTACCGAAAGAAGCGGAAAGGCCTTCCGTGGAATGGGGGTGAGGGGTAATTTGAGGCCGTATCACTCCTCCGAGGCTTTTTTGGCCCGCCATTGGCGGGCCTTTTTATTGGCGGAAGGCGGCACTCGGGCCTCCCGCTGCAAAACCCGGTAATAATCCCTTGTATCGGTTCCCGCATCCAATCGGGATCAAACCTATTTCAAGGGAGCAAGCAAAATGACTTCAGGCTCAGCCCTGCGTGCGGCAGCCGTCGCCACCCTGGCGCTCGGCGCTGCCGCGGCCATGCCGGCGGCGCTGGCCGCCGCGGTGGCGCCTTTCTCGTTCGACACCGCCTACGGCCGCCTGCCCAAGAGCATCGTGCCGCAGGACTATTCGATTGCCGTCACGCCCGACGCTGCGGCCCGCACGCTGAGCGGCACGGAGTCCGTCACCCTGCGGTTCCGCCAGGCCAGCGCCACCATCGTCTTCAATTCGCTGCATGAAGTGCTCAGCGATGTGCGGCTCGACGGCAAGCCCGTCGCGGGCGTGGCGTCCAGCGACGAGCAGCAGCTGACCACCGTCACCCTGAAGAAGCCGGCCAAGGCCGGGCGGCATGTCCTGCGCTTTTCCTACACCGGAAAGATGGAGGACGGGCCGCGCGGCATGTTCGCGCAGCCGTACGTGAAGCCCGACGGCAGCAAGGGCCTGCTGGTGTCCACCAAGTTCGAATCCACCGATGCGCGGCGCATGTTCCCCTGCTGGGACGAGCCGGCGTTCCGCGCCACCTTCCAGCTCACCGCCACCGTGCCCGCGGACTGGACGGTACTGTCCAACATGCCCATCGCCAAGCGCATCGCCCTGGGCGAGATGGCCACCACCACCTTTCAGCGCTCGCCGAAGATGCCGAGTTACCTGGTCGAGTTTTCCGGCGGCGACCTGGCCGGCATCAGCGGGCGCAGCGGCGCGGCCACGCTGGGTGTCTGGGCGGTGCGCGGACAGGAGCAGGGCGGGGCGACCGCCTTGGCCAACGCGCAGCAGATCCTGGCCGACTACAACGATTACTTCGGCTACCCGTATCCGCTGCCGAAGCTGGATTCCATCGCCATACCCGGCGGCTTCTCCGGCGCCATGGAAAACTGGGGTGCCATCACCTACAACGACCAGCTGTTGTTGCTGACGCCTTCCAGCACGGTGCATGACCGCCAGACGGTGTTCGCCGTCCAGGCCCACGAGATGGCCCACCAGTGGAACGGCGACCTGGTGACCATGGGCTGGTGGGACGACATCTGGCTCAACGAGAGCTTCGCCTCCTGGCGCGCGGCCAAGGAAACCGATCTGCGCAATCCCAGCTGGAACTGGTGGGAAGCTCAGGATGACGAAAAGGAAGATGCAATGCGCGCCGATGCGCGCGTCACCTCGCACGCGATCCAGCAGCACGTCACCGATGAGCTGCAGGTGACCAACGCTTTCGATCCGGCAATCACTTACCGCAAGGGGCAGGCGGTGCTGCGCATGCTCGAAGCCTATCTGGGCGCAGACACCTTCCGCGACGGCATCCGCAGTTTCATGAAGACGCATGCCTATTCCAATGCCACCAGCACCGACCTGTGGAATGCACTGACCGCCGCCAGCGGCCGCAACGTCGGCGAGATCGCCGCCAGCTGGGTCGAGCAGCCCGGCTTCCCGCTGGTGTCGGTCGCCGCCAGTTGCGACGCCGGTGGCCAGCGCACCCTCACGCTGTCGCAACGGCGCTTCCTGCTGCAGGGCAGCGATCCGAATCCCTCGCACTGGAGTGTGCCGCTGCAGATCCGCGCCGGCTCGGATGCAACACCGCAAACGCTGCTGCTGACGCAGGACGGCCAGACCGTGGCGGCCGGGCGCTGCGACCAGGCGCTGAACGTCAACGCCGGCGTCGTCGGTTTCTACCGGGTGGCTTACGACGCCGCCACCCTGCAGGTCATTACCCGCGATTTCGGCACGTTGCCCGACGCCGACCGCATCGGTCTGCTCGACGACCAATGGGCACTGGTCGAAGCCGGCCAGCAGAAGCTGCCGGCTTACCTGGCGCTGGCCTCGTCGATGGGTGCGGACCTGGACGAGCGCGCCTGGAGCCAGATCACCAGCGCGCTCGGCACGATCGAATACGCCGAGCGCGGCGCGCCCGGCCACGCCGCGTTCGCCGCCTACGCCAGCTCTATCATCAAGCCGGTGGCCACGCGGCTGGGCTGGGACGCCCGCGACGATGAAACGCCGGGTCGGCAAAAGCTGCGCCGCACCGTTCTTGGCGACCTCGGGGCCTGGGGCGACCAGGAGGTCATTGCCGAAGCGCGCAAGCGCTTCGCCGCCTTCGTCGCCGACCGCAAGGCGATCAGGCCGGACGACCAGGCCATGGTGCTGTCGATCGTTGCCCGCAACGCCGACGCGGCGGCGTTCGAGCAATTGCACGCGGTAGCCAAGGCCGCGGCCAATGAGACCGAGCTGCGCCGCTGCTACACGGCCCTAATGCAGGTGCGCGACCCGCAGCTTGCGGCGCAGGCCGCGCAGATCGCGCTGTCGACTGAGATTCCGCCGCAGGCAGGCGCCGCGCGCCTGAATCTGGTGGGGAATCTCAATGACGAAAATCCGCAACTGGCCTGGGCCACCTTCACCAGCAATGTAGACGCGCTGATGCTGCCGCAAGGCCGCTACGGCCCCCTGATCGTCGCGCAGTACAGCCCGGACATCTTCTGGAATTCGGCGCCGCTGGACCAGATCGAAACCTGGGTCAAGGCGCACGTACCGGCGGAGATGGCGGACAACATCGCCCGCGGCATGGAGAGCGCCCGCTTCAAGTTCGGCGAAAAGACCGTGCTGGCCGCGGCGGCGGACAGTTACCTCCAGGCGAATCCGGCTCCACACGGCAACTGACAGGTTTCGGCCGGGCCGCCCGGAAGCTTCTCCGCGGCGGCCCCTGTCCGGTGCCCGGGTCGCTGCAGTCCTGAAAGCCGATCGCCTATACTGGTCCCGCATTGACGCACGGGGTTTCCTTGCAGCCTTTCCGCCACCACGGTTTCCGGCAGTTCGCGCTCTGGCTTGCGCTGGCCGCGGTGCTGCTGCGCGCGCTGCTTCCGGCCGGTTTCATGCCGGAGCGCCGCGCCGGTGAACGCGGCATCGGACTGGCCATCTGCTACGCCAGCCCCCTGGCGAAGCTGCGCGCCGACCAGGGCCAGCCTTCCGGCATCCACGACCACGCCAGCTGCGCTTTCTCCGCCGCGGCCGGTCCCGGCCTGCCTTCATCCGGTATTCACAGCGGGCAAAAGCCCGCTGTCGCCGCGAATATTGCCACGCTGGATGTTGCTCGCTTCGCCTCCCGCTTCAGCAACGGGCGTCCACCCGCCCGTGCGCCGCCCGCTTTCTCCTGATGCCGTAGCGGCCCTCTGGCCGCTTCCGTTCATCGCATTGGCCGCCCCGGCGGCATAGGAGAATTCCGTGTATTCACAGATAGTTTGGGCAGACAACTTGTTGGGCGATTCGGCGTCGATGCGGTTTTATGCATAGACCTGGAAAATCCTGGTGCCGATGGTGCCGGTCTTGTTAGAAATACGGCCTGCCGGTGAATTCACCGGCCGCGTGGGGCTGTGGCGCGGCGCTTGCAGATGTTTTCCCGACCATGTCATCCATGCATAAACGGCGGCAGCTGCTGATCATCTGCTTGGTGCTGGCCGGGGTTCTGTATCGCGGCCTGATCCCGGCCGGCTTCATGCCGGCCAGCGGCGAAGCCGCGCGCGACGGCGCCATGCTGATGATCTGCCCCCACGGCATGGTGGGGATGCACGAGCATGGCGGCAATGGCTCCGGCGGCGCCTCGATCGAGCAGTGCCCGTTCGGCGCCGCGGCCGGCCCGGCCCTGCCTGGCGTCAAGCTGGTATTCACCTTCGCCCAGGGGCCGGCGCATTTCCGGCCCGACTGGAGTGCCGTACTCAATCGCGGCAGCATGCCGCATCTTCACCCACCGGTTCGCGGCCCGCCGCTTTTTTCCTGATTCGATCAGCACATTCTTGATGCCGCACGCCCCGCGCGCGGCACGTGTTGTCATCCGCAATTCGAACCAAGGGAAATTACCGTGTCTTCCAATTTATTGCGCGGCGCCGTGCTGGCGCTTGCCGCTGCACCCATTGCCGCCCAGGCATGCGCCACCTGCGGCTGCTCCCTGAGCTCCGACGCCGCCATGGGCTATTCCGCCATGGCCGGCTGGCGCGTCAATCTTGAATACGACTTCATCAACCAGGACCAGTTGCGTACCCGCTATGGCCCGATCCCGCCGTCCCAGGTGGCCGCCATCAACGCCGCCGGCGGCAGCCAGGAAGTGGAGCATGGCACCATCAATCGCTACCTCACCGCCGGGGTTACCTATATCCCCACGCCCAACTGGACCATCGCCGCGCAGATTCCCTACATCAATCGCAGCCATACCACTTACGGCAACGCCACGCCGGACCAGCTTGCGCCCGACGACATCAGCGGCGCCCACAGCACCGGCCTGGGCGACATCAAGCTGATCGGCAGCTATCAGGGCATCCTCGCCACCCATAATCTCGGCGTGCAGCTGGGCATCAAGCTGCCCACCGGCCGTTACGGCGGCCAGAACGTCGAGACCGGCGCCCAGGTGGGGCGCGCGCCGGTGTACTTCTCCTCCGGACCCAATGCCGCGGCCAACCAGACCCTCGACACCAGCCTCAATCCGGGTACCGGCAGTTACGATCTGATCGTGGGTGCCTATTACTATCGGCCCGTCAGCCAGAACTTCGATGCTTTCGTCAACGGCCAGGTACAGGTGACGATGGTCCACGCGCTCGACCAGGTCAACGCGGATTTCCGTCCCGGCGACACGGAGAACCTGAGCTTCGGCCTGCGCTACGAGCGCAACCCGCGCTGGGTGCCGCAATTGCAGGTCAACGTCACGCACAAGAGTCCCGACGAGGGCGCTTTGGCGGACAATACCGACACTGCCGGCACCGTGGTGTACCTCAGCCCAGGCATCACCACCCGCATCTGGAACCAGCTCCATGCCTACACTTTTGTGCAGCGCCCGGTGTTCAGCCGCCTCGACGGCTACCAGGTGTTTCCGCACTGGACCGGCAGCGTGGGATTGAGCTATGCCTTCTGAGCCGATGCGGCCGGCGCCCGGCCGCTGCTCCCGTCCGGCCTCGCCGGGCCGCCGTGCGTGGCTGCTGCGGGGCCTGATGTGCTGCGCCGCCGTGGGTGTTTGGAGCCTGCCGCCGGTGGTCAGTGCCGGCGGGCTCAAGGTCGGCAAGCCCGCGCCACCTCTGGTGCTGCACACCCTGGATGGACAGGCCATCTCCACCGAAAGCCTGCGCGGCAAGGTGGTGATCCTCACCTTCTGGGCCACCTGGTGCGTGCCCTGCCGCGAGGAGCTGCCGCTGCTCTCCGCCTACGCGGCGGAGCATGCGCGGCAAGGGCTGGAGGTGCTGGGATTCAGCCTGGACGAGCCGGAAAACCTGCCCGCGGTGCGAAAGATCGCGGCCAGCCTGAGCTTTCCGGTCGGCTTGCTGGGGAGTGCCTGGGCCGACGACTATGGCCGCATCTGGCGGCTGCCGGTGAGCTTCACCATCGATCGCTCCGGCCTGCTGGTCGACAACAGCTGGGATGACGATGAGCCGGCCTGGACCGAGGCGCGCCTGCAACGCATCGTCACCCCCTTGTTGGGTCCATCCTCATGAACCAGTGGCGCCCCGGCCGGCCGCTGTGCCGAGGGCGCCACCAGGTTTTGCATCAGGCCTTGCGGCCGCCGGCGCCGTCGAGACCGGACTTGGCCATGCCATCCAGATACAGGTGGATGTAGCTTTCCAGGGCAGCCGGGCTGCTCGGCAGAACGTGATGGAAATTGGGGATGACGCCGAGCTGCTTGCCCGCGGCCTGTGAAGTCGACGGGGCGGTTTGGCTGACAGCGTTGGTTTGGGTGCGGGACATGGTTATCTCCTTACGGGTTGCTGCTGATCCATTGGGGCTGGAAGCCCGAAGGCGCATAAACTAAACCCTCCCATCCTGCACAACTAGATGGTATGTTTGAGAATAAGTCTACCGAAAAGTGGAAGGAACTATGGATCGGTTCGAAGCCATGTCGATTCTTCTGGAAGCCGTCGATACCGGCAGCCTTTCCGCGGCCGGGCGGCGGCTCGGCATGCCGTTGGCCACGGTCAGCCGGAAAATCTCCGATCTTGAAGCGCATCTGAAGATCCGTTTGCTGCTGCGCGGCGGGCGCAAGCTGGTGTTGACCGATGCCGGGCGCAGCTACGTCGCCGCCTGCAAGCGCATCGTCGAGGACGTCAGCGAAGCCGAGCGCATTGCCGCCGGCGAGTACCGGGCGCCGACCGGCGAGCTGGTGATCAGCGCCCCCCTGGTGCTGGGCCGGGTGCATGTGGTGCCGATCGTCGCGGACTTCCTCAAGGCTTATCCCGACATCCAGGTGCGGCTGCAGTTGAGCGATCGGGTGGTGAACATGGTGGAGGACCACATCGATCTGGCCGCGCGCATCGGCACGCTGCCCGACAGCAGCCTGATCGCCACGCGGGTGGGGATCAGCCACTTCGTCGTCTTCGCCAGCCCGGCCTATCTGGCCGAGCACGGCGAGCCGCAAACGCCCGCCGATCTGGCGACGCACGACTGCATCACGCTCGACAACATCCTGTCCGGCGACCGCTGGGATTTCGAGCGGGACCATACGACCAGCTCAGTGGTGATCCGTCCGCGGCTCAAGGCCAACACCGCCGAGGCGGTGATCGACGCCGCCATCGCCGGGCTGGGCGTCGCACGTACCATGTCTTATCCGATCGTCCAGGCCGTTGCCGCCGGTGCGCTGCGCATCCTGTTGCGCGACTACGAGCCGCCGCCGGTGCCCATCAGCCTGGTGTATCCGAGCCAGCGCCTGCTGCCGCAGAAGCTGCGTGCCTTCCTCGATTTTGCGGCGCCGCGCCTGCGTGCGCGTATCGGAGTGGACTCCTGATCGCCCGGCCTGACGGGTCCGGCCGGGCGGCCGTATCCGGGTTGTGGGGTCACAGCGGCGACTTGGTGTAAATTAACCGCATACCCGCGGATTCCAGGCCGGCATGGCGGAAATCAACGTGGGATTGCCCTGGATCATCCATGGCGTGCACAGGGAGGGGTACCCGTGAATACGATAATCAGGTCGGGGATGTTGTGGCGCGCCGCTTTGGGACTACTGATTGCCGCAGGCCCGGCATTGACCGCTTGCTCCGACAACGGCAGCAGCGGCTCATCTTCCAGCGGCGCCTCCTCGAGCAGCAGCGGTAGCGGCGCTTCCTCGTCGAGCAGCTCAGGCAGCTCCGGCAGCAGCAGCGGTGCAGCATCCTCGAGCAGCTCCAGCAGCAGCGGCGCCGCATCGTCCAGCAGCTCCGGCAGCAGTGGCTCTTCGTCGTCGGGCGGCAGCGGGGTTTCCGCGGGCGTGTCGATCGAGCTGGTGCCCGGCTCGGTGACGCCCGGCCAGTCGTTCAGCCTGATCTATAACGTTCCAGGCGGAGCGTCGGCCGGTGCCAGCTGCACCGCGTCCAACGCCGCGGGCGACAGCAAGTGGAGCGGCACGGTGGCCACCACCGGCGGCACCCTGGCGCTGGTGGCGCCCACTGCCGGCAATATCTACAGCTACAGCATCAGCTGCAGCATCGGCGGTTCGACCGAAACGGCGCAGGCCAGCCTGTTCGACGGCACCGCGGCGCCGACGCCAAGCGACTGCGGCGTCACCAACAGTTCCGGAGCGGCGGTGCCGACGCAGGACCTGATCGCTCCGGATGCCAGCATCGCCACCGGCAGCGGTGGCCTTTGCGTCGGCTGCTCGGTGAGCAATCCCGGCAATGTGGTGGACCAGGACCTGCTGAACTATGCCGCGGTCAACACGCCGTTGGGCCTGATCGCCGATGAGTCCCTGACCGTGACCAGCGCCGCGAACACCTATGCCGCCGGACACCTGGTGGGCTTCGTCGCTTCCAACCCGGCTGAATTGCTGACGCTAGATCTGCTGCAGAACGTCACCATCAATACTTTCCTCGACGGCGTCACGCAGGATACGGCCGGCGCTACCGCCAGCACGCCGCTGCGCCTGGACCTTCTGACCCTGCTGGCCAGCCCGAAGTCGGCGTTCGTCGGCTTCACCGCCACCAAGCCGTTCAACGCAGTGCAGCTGGCCGACGGCAGCCTGGTTTCGGTGCTGGGCCAGGTCAATGTCTATGCGGCCTGCGTCAGCACGCAGGCGGTGACGGGAAGCTCCTCGTCCAGCTCCTCGGGTAGCAGCAGCTCGTCCTCCTCCTCGTCTTCTTCATCATCCAGTTCCTCGAGCAGCAGCGGCTCGTCTTCATCTTCGTCCGGCTCTTCGGGCAGCGGCAGTTCCTCGTCGTCCAGCAGCAGCGGTTCCTCCTCAGGCAGCGGCTCTTCTTCCAGCGGCGCCACCTCTTCATCCGGCAGTGGATCGAGCGGCGCGAGTTCCAGCAGCGGCGCCGCCAGTTACGACTGGACACAGCTGGGCAGCACGCTGGACGGTTACGTATCGAGCGCAAACTCCGCGCCGAGCGGCACGGTGAGCGGTTACAGCTTCCTGCTCTACAACAAGTCGGGAATCCTCTATAGCCGTGCCGGCGGCAATCAGACGGCGAGCTCGGTGCTGGCCATCGCCTCGGCGTCGAAGATGCCTTCCGCCGCGGCGATTCTGACGCTGGTGGACAGCGGCAAGCTCAACCTCGATACGCCGGTTGCCACTTACCTGGCGACCAGCGGGGTGACGTGGCCGGTGGACAAGCTCGGCATCACCATGCGCATGCTGCTGTCGCATACCTCCGGCTTGCCCGGGCTGGGCGACAGCACCGACCCCGACTGCATCAACGAGGAAACCAGCACCACCCTCGCGCAATGCGTGCAAACCATCGCCAACACGGCGCTGGTGTCGCAGCCGGGAACGGAGTTCAATTACGGCGGCGCCGATTACCAGGTGGCGGGCTACATCGCCACCGTGCTGTCGCAGCAGAACTGGCAGACCTTCTTCAGTGCCGCCATCGCGCAGCCGCTCGGTCTCACCACTTTCACCTACGGCCCAGCCAGTGTGGTCACCAATCCGCGCATCGCCGGCGGCGCGCTCAGCGATGCGGCCGACTACGCGGCGATTCTGCAAATGCTGCAGAACAGCGGCCAGTTCAACGGCAAGCAGGTGTTGTCTTCAAACAGCGTCGCCGCTCTTGAGGCCAACGAAATAAAGGGTCTGGCGGTTGCCTACACCCCGTTTCCGCCCGGACAGGCAAGCCGGTATCCCGGCTACGGACTGGGCTTGTGGATCTCCAGTCCCTCGCTGTATCCGGGAAGCCCGGGGCCGGAATACAGCGATCCGGGCCTGTATGGCACCAGCCCCTGGATCGACAACGGCCTCGGCTATGGCGCGATCATCCTGATCGACCAGGATGTGCCGACCGGCCTGGCCATGTGGAACGCCGCGCGGCCGCTGATCATCAGCCAGTTGACCGGAGGATAGGAGCCATTGCCGGGCAGTCCGGCAGGCGCGGCCGTCAGCACACGGGAGTCAGCCGGCGTCTTCGCAGGCTTCACCGGTGCGGATGCGGATGGACTGCTCCAGCGGTGTCACATAGACCCTGCCGTCGCCGCTGCGGCCGGTGTTGGCGGCGTTGGTAATGACTTCGATCACCGGGCCGAGCTGCTCATCGGAGACGGCGACTTCGATCTTGATCTTCAGGCGGAAGCTGGCCATGCCTTCCGTACCGCGATGTGGTTCCAGTTGGGTGATGCCCTGGACTTCGGTCGCCGTGAATCCGGCAATGCCGATTTTCTCAAGCGCCGCATAGACGTAGTCGAACTTGACCGGCTTGATGATGGCTGTAATCAGTTTCATCGATGACCCCCTCTTTCCTGCAGCGATGGAAGCATTCGCAAACCCGACCTCGAAATCGGCTGGAGGCGCTGGGTTGCGCTTGAAGCAAAGCGGCTGTCAAAGCGATGGCCGGGCCAGGACCCGGTTGCGATCGATGGCCAATTGTTCGATTGCGCGGATCGGTTGATCCACGCGGCAATCCCGGGCGGTGCCGGCGATATTGGAGATAAGGGGGGAACTGCCCGCACGTCAGGCGGAGATGACCCGGTAGCTTGTACCAAGGCCGGAATAAAAGCGGCTCCCACGGGAGCCGATAGCCCCACAGGCCTTCTATTCACGATGCTCCTTGCAATGTCATGAGCTGAACGATGCAGCTGCCCAAGATTATGCACGCACCGTGCCGTGTAACGGTGAAATCGGTGCCGCCGGTTCAGCGATGGCGTGGAGCCGAACGGGCAAGCCGTTGAACGAAAGAAGGATTCTTCGTGCAGGTCGGCTTGCGTTCAAAACGCAGGGCAAGCTGACATTCGCGGCCGCAGAGCGGCTTCGACCGTGATTGCGATCCCGCCCGGTTCCGCGGACGGGGCAGGGTGGTCGCAGAAACATGCCCGGCGCAGCAGGCGCCGGCCGGGCGGGAGTACGGGGCGGAGCCCCTGGCCGGCTCCTAGTTGCCCGTATCGGTCACCGAACCGCTGCCCTCGCTGCTCTGGCAGGCGCTGAACACCGCGGCGGCGCCGGCACTCAGGTTGGCGGAGAACACGCTATTGGAGCAATAGGTGGTTTCCGGGTAGTACGCGCCCATGGTCAGGCTCACATCCAGCGAATCCTTGTTGTTTTTGGCCGACTGCAGGAACAGGGGATTGGCCAGCAGCTGGCGGTAGATGGGTGTGCCGAAGGCATCGGCGCCTGCGGACAGGTAATTGAACAGGGTCTGGTAGCCCGAGGGCGGCGTCTGCGGCGAGATGATGACGTTGTAGTAGCCATCCGAGCCGATCGTCGCATCCTGATCCGCCACGCAGGCGACCACGCTGGTCGGCTTGTCGAAACGGTCGCTGCACACCGACCAATAGCGCACCTGCGGCGACTGGCTGCCGGTGGCGAAGGCTGGCGCCTTGCCGCGGACGATCAGCATGTCGCCCAGGCTGACGCTGGTCTCCTCGAACATGTAGGTGACGTCCAGATTCTGGAAGATGCCGGTGCTGGAGGTAAAGACCTTCATCGCCGGCGGCGAGACCGCCGTAGTCGAGCCGCTGCTCGACGAGCTGGAGCCGCCGCTCGAGCTGGAGCTGGACGAGGTTGTGCTGACGCCGGAAATGGTGTTCTGGATATTCTGCAGAATGAAATTGCAGGAAGGCTGGTCCGGCGTGGCCGACAGCGGCGTGCGCGTGCCGTTTTGCGCCACGTAGGTGAGCGTCGGCAGGTTGGAGAGCTCGTCGGCGCCCGAGGTCGGTAGATAAAGGCGGTAGAACAGGTATTTATGCGCCGGTGCGCGCGGGCTGACGACGGACGGGTTGGCCACCAGCGTCGTGCCGGAAGAAGTCTCGAGGGTGCTGTAGACGATCGACACCGTGTACGACTGCCCCGAGGTCACCGCGTCGGCCGGCGTCGTGCCCTGGCCGAAGATCTGGGCATCGCTGAGGTCGGCTTCCGACACGCCGTCCTCGGTATAGATCTCGTAGGAGAAATAACGGGCCGTGGCCGAGGCGCCGGAGATCTCGATCTTGTCGCCGGAAGGGATGCTGTCCGGCACGGCCGCCACCCAGTACACCGCATTGGTGTCCGGATAGGCGAAGTTCGCGTTCTGTGAAGTGGACTCGAACGACCAGTTGCAGCCGAAAACGAGGTTGGCGGTGCTGGTGGGCGCCGCCACCGGTATCGAAGGTCCGCCGCAACCCGGCAGCAGCGCAGCCGCGATCACAGCTGCCAGCAACGACGGCCCAATCCATTTTTTCATCATGCTCAATTCAACCCCGAGTTATCCCTGCCCGATGGCGGCAACTGCCGCCCCGCGGGCCACCGATCAAAAATGCTGCCGCGGCAAAGCCCCTTGCCGCACCAGCCTGATTCTCGCTTAAGGATAGCGCAACCATCCATACCGGCGCCTATCCGGCCTACTCGGCACCCGGCGCGTCGGGGCTCGACACCGAACCCTTCCGTTCCAGCTTGCCCCAGCCGACGCGGACGCCCGCGGTGGCCGAGAACACCGACTTGATCGCCACGTAATAGAGAATCTGCCGATAGCCGAAGCGCTGCAAGGCCAGCAGCGGCAGCAGCCCCCACTCCTCGTCCTTTTCCATGGCGAAGGCGATGGCCACCGCCGCGGTGTCCAGGGCCATGAAGGCCAGGAAATAGATCATGGTGAGATAGAGGTTGCTGGGATCGAATTGCCCGCGGTGCTGCAGGTAGTCGATGCCGGTCTTCACGATCTGCACGATCAGCACCAGGTCCAGCAGCGGCGCGATGGCCGCCAGCACCAGCTGGAACAGGATCACCTGCGGCATGGCGATGAAGCCCAGCGTGCCGTATTTGCGGGCGAACAGCGCGTCGCGGTGCTTCCAGATGCACTGGAAGGTGCCGAAGGCCCAGCGGAAGCGTTGCCGGATCAGGCCCTGCACCGTATCCGGCGCCTCGGTCCAGGCGATGGCCGAGCTGTCGTAGAGCACCTGATAGCGGGCCTTCTGCACGGCGATGGTGAGATCCTGGTCCTCGGCGAGCGTGTTGCTGGGGAAGCCGCCCAGCTCGTCGAGCATGCTGCGGCGCCAGGCGCCGACCGCGCCGGGGACCACCGTGATGCAGTTCAGCACCATCAGCGCGCGGCGCTCCAGGTTCTGCGCGCTGATGTATTCCAGCGCCTGCCAGTTGGTGATGGTGTTGACGCGATTGCCCACCTTGGCGTTGCCGGCGACGGCGCCGACTTTCGGATCGACGAACCAGCGGGCCAGGCGGCTGATGGTCTCCGGCTCGAACTGGGTGTCGGCGTCCAGCGCCACGACGATGCCGCCGCGGGCCTGTTCCAGGCCGATATTCAGGGCCCGGGCCTTGCCGCCGTTGGCGACGCTGATCAGGGTGACGGCATCGGAGGCGGTGAAATTGGCCGATACCACCGCGCCAGTTTCGTCGCTGGAGCCGTCGTCGATGACGATCACCTCGAGCTGCGGATAGGTGCTGCGCAGGATGCGGCGGATCGAGGCGACGATCACCGGGGCTTCGTTGTGCGCCGGGATCAGCACCGAAATCAGCGGGGCATCGGCCGGCAGCACCGGCGGCACCTGCCGCAGTTCCCGCCACTTGTGGACCAGGCCGAAGACGCAGAAGAACAGCACCCGCGCCAGGCCCAGCGCGATCGCGATCAGGAACAGGCCGTGCATCACCTGGCCGAACTGGCCGAGAGTCAGGAACACCGGCAGCGCCATCCTCGGCAGCACCGCGCCGGCCGGCAGCGGCGGCATCACCTGGTCGCGGGTCAGGCCGGCCAGCTCCGACACCGTCACCAGCTCGTAGTGGTTGGCGCGCAGTGTGTCGATCAGGGTGGGCAGCGCCGCGACGGTCTGCGAGCGGTCGCCACCCGAGTCGTGCAGCAGCACCACCTGTCCGCGCACGTCCTCGTCGGTGCTCTGGATCTGCTCCATCGTCGTGTCGAGGATGTGCTGCACGCCGGGCTGCATCCAGTCGTCGGGATCGACGCGCAGGCCCACCGTCACAAAACCCATGCTCTGCGCCACGCGCACGGCATCGATCTGATCGAGCGAGGTTGGGTCGGCATCGCCCAGATAGGGTGGCCGGAACAGGCGCATGGAGCGCCCGGTGACGGATTCGAACAGCTTGCGGGTGGTGTCGAGCTCCAGCCGTTCCAGCTGCTCGGGCAGCACCGAGAGGTTCGGGTGGGTGAAGGTATGGTTGCCGACATCGTGCATTTCGGCGACTTCCCGCCGCACGATATCCGGATACGCGCCCATGTTCTCGCCGATGACGAAGAAGGTGGCGTGCACGCCCTTCTCCTTGAGAATGTCCAGGATCATCGGCGTCCAGCGCGGATCGGGGCCGTCGTCGAAGGTCAAGGCGATCTTGTTGGGCAGGGCGCCGAAACGCTGGATGACGTAGGACATCGGCATCGCGGTATAGGTCTGGTCGACGACGTCGCCGGTGTCGGGATCGATTTCCAGGGTGCGCTTGCCTTGCGCCGGGACGGAGGCGACGCGCAGGATTTCGCCCTGGCCGTGGAAGTCCACATCCTGGCCGCCGTCGATGGTGCGCAGGCCGTCGGGCACCGGGGCGCCGTAGGGGCGGCCCAGCACCGACCACACGGAAGGATCCTCGGAGCCCAGCCGCCACAGCACATAGCCGTAGGGCTTGTAGATGTCGGCGGCGTGGATCTCGTTGAAGCTGGTGACCGCGTCGAGGAACCAGACCTGGTGCTTCTTGCCGTCCTCCTCGTAGGAGAAATGCGGATTTTCAGCCTCCTCGTCGAAATCGATCTCGGCCTGGGAATCCTGCGCTGAGCGGATCGCCTCCTGGTAGCTGACATCCTCGGTCGGCTCGCCCGGCGCCCAGTCGTAGCCGTAGTTGCCGATGGCGACGATGGTTTGCGCCGGGTCCAGCTCCTTCATCCGCTTGTCGAGGGTTTTCTCGAACCAGTCCTGGCCGGCGATGCTGCCCGGGGCGCCTTCTTCCCAGTGCTCGTCGTAAGCCATCAGCACCAGGAAGTCGGCGATGTCGGCATAGGCCTTGTAGTCCCAGTCCGGATCGTCGAATGGCACGCAGATCAGCAGCACCCAGTCGCGCTTGTCGAACTCCGCCGAGATTTCCCCGAGGAAGGCCAGCAGGTCCTTCTGCGCCGGGCCCGGCACGGTTTCAAAATCCACCGTCAGGCCCTGCATCTTGTTGGTTTCCAGGAACGAGACGATGTCCTGCAGCCGCGCCGCCCGTTTGGCCGGGTCGGCCAGCAGGCGGGCCAGTCCCGGGCCGTCCCAGGAACCTTCCACCGAGTTCTGGATCATCGGCAAGACCGGAATGCCCGGCTTGATTTGGGTGATGGCGTCCACCGCGGGCGCATTCATTTCCGAGTGCAGCGCCATATCGGGGCCCTGCAGGTTGAGCCAGGCCGGAATCACCCAATCGAGTTGCGGCAGTGCCCGTTTCAGCGCCGGCAGGCTGTTGTCGTCCCAGTTGGCGTAAAAGCCCATGCTCAGCGCGCGGCCCTGCGAGCCCGCCACCCAGGTAGGGCCCGTCTTGGTGCGCGCCTGGTGAGCCCGCGCCGCCATGGCGTCACGGGCCAGATCGCGCTGCCGCGCGCGCAGCCCGGCGGCGACGCGCTTGGTCGATTTCGGATCGACCTTGTCGAAGGTGGTGCCGTCGAGCGGCAGGTGAAACAGCGCGGCGGCCTGGCCGGTGAGGTCGGAGGTGGTCGACGGGCTGATCACCAGCAGATAGCCGGCGAACGCCACGGCGATCAGCGAAAACACCGAACCGAAAAACCATTGAATTCGCCGCAGGCGCCGCGCACGCCTGCCGGTGGGATCAAAAAAGATGGATTTCTGGCTCATATACCGGGAATGTGCAGCTTGCCTCGCGCTCGCTCGCCAAGCGTATCGGGTTCCGCAGCCCCTTACAGGTCCGGCGTGCCCGTCTGATCAACTACTAAGGATAACTCACTACTGGTGATGAGCTTGAATGGTTGTTACTTCATTTTCATGGCCGCATCCCGGAATCGGGTAGGCGACATCCCCGCCCAGCGGGTGAAGGCGTGCACGAAATTCGGCGGCTCGCTGTAGCGCAGCTGGAAGCCGATCTTCTTGATCGGGTCGCGCGAATGGGTCAGCAGGTAGGCGGCGCGGTCGAAGCGCACCCGGTCGACCAGCTCCGAATACTGGAAGCCTTCCGCGCTGAGGTGCCGCCGCAGACTCCTCTCGGAGCAGTTCAGTCGCGCCGCCATGTCCTCGGCTTTCGGATAGTCGTCGCCGCTGTTCAGCAGGTTGGTGACCCGCCGCTGCCAGGAAGCCGGTGCGTAGTCGCTCAGCGCGTTGCGGCACAGGCGCAGGTAGGTGTGGTAGGCGATGCCGCAGCGTTGCGGGTTTTTCAGGCCGGCCAGGCCGCTGTCGAAGGTCACATAGGTGTATTCATGGCCGAAGCTGACCGGGCAGCCGAACTCGGCGCGGTAGCCGCGGGCGCCGGCGGGCTGCGGATAGCCGAAGGCGATGCCGCTGATGAAGCCTGCCGCCCCGGCGCCGAATATCCGTACCAGCAGCTCCAGCGTGCCGCGGATGTCGCGATCGATGATGAAGCGGTACAGGCCGCCGAGGTCGCCCAGATCGCCCAGATCACTAGTCTGCTTGTAGCGCACCAGCAGCTTGCCGGGCTCCAGCTCACCGATCAGCTCGGAGGCGAACCAAGGGCTGCTCAGAAGATGGAAGCGGCGCATCAGGTAGCCGGCGTGGCCCAGGTCGGCCGCGTTGGAGAGCAGGGCGCCGAGGATGCCGATGCTGTTGAGATGGACGGCGCGGCCCAGCTCTAGGCCGATCGCATCGGTGCCGCCAAGTCTCAGGATGTTGCGGTAGATCAGCAGCTCCTGCTGTGGAGTGACCACGGACTGCGGTTGCTGGTAGCTGTCCTGCCGGAGGCTGCTGCCGGCCAGTAGCCGCGCCAGGTCGTGGCCGCGCGCCGCCATCTGCTCAACGCAGAACGACAGGGTCGGCTGGATCGGCGCCGCCGCATGTGTAGTGCCCATATCCGGCACTTTTGCACGGATTGGCCGGATTTCACAATCTTGCGGCCGGCCCGGGCATCGAGCAAAGGCGGCGGCGGGGCTAGATTGGCCATACCTATAAAAGCAGGAGGAGCGGGCCATGCAGGATTTCGACAACAAGGTTGCCGTGGTCACCGGTGCGGGCGGTGCGCTGGGCCGTGAAATCGCCGCCGCCTGCGCCCAGCGCGGTATGCAGCTGGTGCTGTCGGACGTGAATGCCGAGGCCCTGGCCGAGAGCGAGCGCCTGCTGCGGCAGCGCTGGCCGGCCGTCGCCATCCTGTCGATGCGCGTCGACGTGTCGCGGCTCGAGCAGGTGGAGGCGTTGGCGCGGGCGGCCATCGAGCGCTTCGGCGCGGTGCACCTGCTGTTCAACAACGCCGGCGTCGGCGTGGCCGCGCCGATCTGGGAGAACACGGCGGAGGACTGGGCCTGGGTGAGCAACGTCAATCTGTTCGGCGTGGCCTGGGGCGTCAAGACCTTCGTGCCGCTGATGCTGAAGCAGCAGGAGGGGCACGTGGTCAATATCGCCTCGGCCGCCGGCTGGGTCCATCCCGCCGGCAGCGGCGTCTACAACGTCACCAAGGCGGCCGTGGTGGCCCTGTCCGAATCGCTGGCCAACGACCTGGTGCTGGCTGGCAGCAGCGTCGGCGTCAGCGTGGTTTCGCCCGCTTATTTCCCTTCCGGCATCGTCGACTCGGACCGCAACCGGCCCGGCGACCTGGCCGCCACCGCCGACAGCGCCATGCGGCGCCAGCACGAGGAGCAGGTGAAGAAGGCGGTGGAGTCCGGCAAGATCTCCGCCGCGCAGATCGCCGGCTCGATCCTGGAAGCGGTGGAGCACAACCGCTTCTACGTCTTCCCGCATCCCTTCGTGACCGATGGCATCGCCGCCAAGAGCAAGGCGGCCAAGCTGGGACAGACCGCCTTCAACCCCCGCACCTCATGAGCGCCGCCGCGGCCGGGCTGGCGCCGCCGTCGAAGGTCTTGCTGCTGCTGGAGGGCGGCCGCTCCCTGTTCGAGTTCGGCCTGCTCGGTCCCAGCCTGCCGCTGCTGCGCGGGGCCGCGCGCGGCGACGGCCACCCGGTGCTGGTGCTGCCGGGCCTGGGCGCCGACGACCTGTCGACGCTGCCCCTGCGTCGCTTCCTGAGCCAGCGTGGCTATGCCGCGCACGGCTGGCAACTCGGGCGCAATCTCGGCCGCTCGGCGCTGCTGGACCGCTTGCAGGAACGTCTCGACCGGCTGCACCGGCAGCATGGCTGCGGTGTCAGCCTGGTCGGCTGGAGCCTCGGTGGCATCTACGCGCGCGAGGTCGCCAAGCGCATGCCGCAGCAGGTGCGCTGCGTCGTCACCCTCGGCAGCCCGTTCCGCGGCCCCGGCCGCGCTTCCAACGTGCAACGCCTCTACGAATACCTCAGCGGCGAGAAATCCCGCGACGGCGACAGCCTCGGCCTGGAGCGCACGCCGCCGGTGCCGACCACCGCCATCTTCACCCGCGGCGACGGCATCGTGCCCTGGCAGCGCTGCATCGAGGCGCCGGGACGCGAACGGGTCGAGAGCATCGAAGTCCGCGGCAGTCACTGCGGATTGGGGCACAACCCCTCGGTGCTCTACGCGGTGTCTGATCGCCTGGCACAGCCCGAAGGAGCCTGGACCCCGTTTCAGCCGCATCGCGCCTTGCGGCTGCTCTACCCCGATCCTTGGCGCGGCGCTGCATAAGCGGTCTGGCGCATACCATCTAGCGGAGCATGAGGCATGAATACCACCCTGAATTTCGAAGTGCGGCGCGACCAATTGCCGACCTGGCGCTGGCTCGAAAGCCCGACGCCGCAAGCCGCGCAGCTCGGCGAAGGCGAGGTGCTGCTGGAGGTCGAGAAGTTCGCCTTCACCTCCAACAATGTCACCTACGCCGCTTACGGCGACCGCCTCAGCTACTGGAATTTCTTTCCCGCGCAAGATGGCTGGGGGCGCGTCCCGGTGTGGGGTTATGTCAGGGTGCTGCACTCCCGGCATCCTGAAATCTCCAGCGGCGAGCGCTTCTACGGTTATGTGCCGATGGCTTCGCACCTGGTGGTCAGCGCCGGCCGCGCCGGCCCGCGCGGCTTCATCGACCAGGCGCCGCACCGGCAGCCGATGCCGGCCGTCTACAACCGCTACAGCAGGGTGACGGCCCATGCCGACACTGGTGCCGGCGCCGAAGCCCTGGAAATGATTCTGCGGCCGCTGTTTCTCACCTCGTTCCTGCTGGCCGAGTTCCTGCAGCGCGAGGAGCTGTTCGGCGCCCGCCGCATCGTTTTTTCCAGCGCCTCCAGCAAGACCGCCTACGGCAGCGCTTTCCTGCTTGCCGGTGCCACCCAGGCGGAGATCGTCGGCCTGACCTCGCCGCGTAACCGCCAGTTCGTGCAGGACCTCGGCTGCTACGCCCGGGCCTTGAGCTACGACCAGCTCGAGTCTCTGCCCGCGGACGAAGCAACGCTCTACGTCGATTTCGCCGGCGGCCGCGAGCTTTTGTCGCGGGTGCACCACCACTTCACCCGGCTGGTGCACAGCTGCACCGCCGGCGGCACGCAGTGGGATGCGCTGGATGACGGCGCGCCGCTGCCCGGTCCTAAGCCGAAACTGTTTTTCGCGGCGCTGGATATGGCGCTGGGCGATAGCGCCGGCGGAGCCTCTCTGCAGCGGCGCATGAGCGAGTCCTGGCAGCGCTTCTGCACCAGGGTTCTCGACGCAGACAAGCCCTGGATGCGCATCTCCTCGCGGCAGGGCCGGGATGCCGTGGAAGAGGTCTACACACAGATGCTGCAAGGCGGTGCGGCGGCGGACACGGGCCAAGTCCTGGCCTTGCGTTGAACCCTGACGGTGTGAACACGGCAATCCGCCGAGAGCGCATTGAACGGATGACTCGAATCCCCTGTTGCTGTAAAAACAGCGCATAGGCGGCCGCGCACAGACGTTGGGCCGCTCCTCACCAAACCGGGATGCGAAGCGCTGTGAGCGAGAATAAGGGGCCGCTGCTGACCTTGCAGGTACACGAGGCGCTGCTTGCGGCGAGGGCCGCGGGCCTGGCCACGCTGGAGTGCTCGCTCGACCTGGGGCGTTCTGCGACCACCGTTGCGGTGAGCGCTTCAGGGTGGGTATGGAATGGCCGTCAGTTTCCCTTCCTCGACGTGTGCAAGGACCGGACGATCTATCACTGGACCGGCGAGGGCTTCGAGCCGGTGGCGCGTTTCACCAATTCCTTGATCAAGCTGGTGCCGACGGAATGGGGTCCGCCGACTTTCGAGATCGACGGCATCAAGATGCTGCCGACGGCGCGCGTCTCGCCCTATGCGGATGCCGAGCGCAAGGTCGGCCTGATCCAGCCGCGCGGCAAGGTGGTACTGGATACTTGCGGCGGCCTGGGCTATTTCGCCGCCTGGTGCCTGCACGGCGGCGCCCTGCGGGTGCTGTCCTGGGAAAAGAATCCGGACGTGATCTGGCTGCGCAGCCTCAATCCCTGGTCGCCGGATCACATCGGCCAGTGCGGCGAGGCCAGCGCCCTGACGCTAACCAACGGCGATATCGTCGAGCACATCGCGACGCTGCCCGGCGAGTCGGTGGATGCGGCGCTGCACGATCCGCCGCGCTTCGGCATCGCCGGAGAGCTGTATTCGCAGGCCTTCTACGACCAGCTGGCCAGGGTGCTCCGGCCCAAGGGCCGGCTGTTTCACTACACCGGCACGCCGAACAAGCTCACCAGCCGCCGCGATGTGCCCAATGAAGTGGCGACCCGGCTGCGGCGTGCCGGATTCTCCACGGAGATGAATGGCGATGGCGTAGTGGCGGTCAAGGCTTCCAGCCCCTCGCGGCGCTGACAGATTCTAAACACAGCGTCATAAATAATGCAGCATGATGTATCATGGCATGGTCATCCGTTCTAGGAGTGGCGATGCGTAAGCTTGAGATTGCGGACGCGGAGGTTATGCAGTTGGCTCTTCGCGAAGAAATTGATCGCAGCGAGGAGTCCCGCTACGACCACCGCCTGCATGGTTTGTTGCTGGTGTCCAGCGGGCGCTCCTGCACTGAGGTCGGAGAGTTGTTTGGCGAAGCGGCGACGACGGTACAACGCTGGGTCCGTCGCTTTGAACAGAGCGGCT
>JAMFRN010000046.1 GCA_026224805.1 Nevskia soli | reverse complement strand
GGTGTGTGCGGTTGCCATGGGCAATCCCTATATGTTTTTTACCCCGGCTTATACGTAGCAACCGAAATGCCAAGTAACTCCGAAAATGACGTAATTATTGTGCATCGCAAAAATAAACCCTCAAAACCTCCGTCCACGCCGCTTTATGCTTAAATGGAGAGGTTTAGTTCCGGAGGAAGTAGAGTGCGCCTGTCCTTGTATACAGACTTTTCCCTTCGTCTCCTGGTGTATCTGGCTGGCGTGCGTGACGGCAAGCCGGTCAGCGCCGGACTGATTGCGGACAAGTACCGGGTTTCTGCCCATCACATGCACAAGGTTGCACAAGGATTGCGCAAGCTGGGCTATGTTGAGTCAGTGTGCGGCAGGAATGGCGGGCTGCGCCTGGCCGTACCGGCCAATTCGCTGCGCATCGGCGACGTGGTCGAAGCCATGGAAGGTCGCGGCCACATGGCGGATTGTGCCAGGGGCCCCTGCATGCTCCATGGCGCCTGCATCCTGAAAGGGGCATTGGACCGCGCCGAGCGCAATTTTCTCGACGAACTCAGGAAGTACACCCTCGCCGACGTGGTGCGCGGACCTACCGTCATCCGGCTTGAGCATCTGATGCGGGCGGCCTAGGCCGGCCCGGGCAGGGCGGGTTTCGTCTAAAGCGGGCCTGCGGCGCCGCTTTCCTCCCGTTTACGGGAGCATGAAACAGCAGTTCGATGGCCGCCGCGCGCGGCTCCTGCTTGAACTCCTTCCGGCTGTGATGCCACGCCGGTCTCTCCCCGATGCACCTGTCCTGGCGGCAGGCCGCTGCCTTGTGCAGTCCCGGCCGTTTTAATCTGGCATACCGATTGCTTAGTTTACCCATGCGGGGGAAACATCAAGGTTGATGTCCCCCTCAGGACAACGACGTCCACGAAGCTGGCATGGCAGCCAGCGCGTGGACGTTTTTTTTGGCATCGGGAAACGCTTGGGGCCGCTGCGGCGGGAGCCAATTCACGTGAAGCAGAGCGATATCAAGCGCAAGCGGATCCGGCGTATCGGCGCCTGGCTACAGGCTGTCGCGGCGGCCTGCGTGTCGCTGCCGCTGCTGGCCGTGGCGCAGGAAGCGCAGTCTCCAGATGCCATAGCATCGCTGAAAGCTGCAACGCTGGATCTGATGCAGGCCCAGCCCGCAGCGGTGGAAACCGCTGGTTCGCTGACCATCTATATCGGCAACAAGGACCAGGCGCTGTTGCTGGACGAGATGCGGCTGTGGATCGACGGCGCGCCGCAACTACGCTACGAATACAGCGACCGCGAAGGCCTGGCTCTGCATCGCGACGGGCTGCACCGCCTTGCGGTGTTGACGCTCTCTCCCGGTGCGCACCATTTCCGTGCCGATTTCGCCGCCCGCTACGCTGAATCGCCGCCGGATCACTGGCGTGCCGCGGGCGTGCTGGATCGCAGCATCACCATCGATGCACAGCCCGCGAGCATTGAGCTGGAATTGGTCAAGGGCGGCTTCATCGGCAAGCCGGAACTGGAATTTCATCCGCTCAAAGCGGTGACCGACAATACCCCGGTGCCGGACAGCTACCTGGTCGGTTCACGCAACGATCCGCGCGTCCGCGTCGCCATTTTCTACACCGCCACGGACCGCCCGCTTGCCGCCGCAGCCGAACTGTTCAGCCTGCGGGCGCAGAGTGGGAGTGCGCAGCTGCCGCCGGACTACTACCAGCAACTCGCGGATGCGCTGAACGATTTCGGCCTGCCGCAGCGTGCCCGCTTGCTTGATCGGCAGGCCGGCACCGCGCCGGATGGCGCTACCGCGGTGCCGGCTGCCTATGCGGACTACAATCGCGGCGTTGCATTGATGCGCGATGGCCAGACTGCGGAAGGCGCGGCCCTGCTCGGAGCCATCGCCTCCGGCAAAGGCGATGACGCCGAAGCCGCGGCCCTGCGCGACCGGGCCAATCTGGTGCTTGGTTATATGCAGCTGCGCAACCACACCGGCGCTAGCGCGGTGCCGCTGTTCAGCAGCGTGCGCAGCTTCGGCCGCGATGCCAACGCGGCCCTGCTCGGCCTGGGCTGGGCGCTGCTGGCGCCATCCGGCAACGGCCAGAATGCCGGGCCGCGGCGCAACGCCGCTGCCCCCGTCGATCCGCAGGCGTCATTCCAGCGCATCCCGGTGTTGCTGCAGCCACACTTGACCGACGATATCGCCGGGCTGAAGCGGCATGAGCCTTACACGCTCAAGCAGGCCTCGCCGCAGGAAGAGCAGGTCTTGCGGCAGGCGCTGGTGCCGTGGGTGGAGCTGGTCGGCCGCGATCCGATTGACCCGGCGGTGCAGGAAGGCATGATCGCCATTCCCTATGCGCTCAACCATATCGGCGCCTACGAGGAAGCCCAGGAAGATTTCGTCCGCGCCGTCAAGCTGCTCGAGGCCGCGGATGCGCAGCTCGATGTGGCCACGCAGCGCGTCAGCGCAGGCCAGATGATCCAGGCGCTGGATACCCGCGAAGCCGCCGGCAACGGCTGGCCCTGGTGGCTGGCCGCTTATCCAAAGGAACACTGGTGGCTGGCCGACGATCCGCGCGATCCGATGGCGGCCCCCGAGACGTTTTATCTGCAACACCTGATGGCCGACGACGGTTTCCGCACGGCCATGCAGGATTTCCATGACCTGTGCCTGCTCGGCGACGCCATCGGGCGCATGGATGGCGCGGATGGTGCGCCGGGCGCCGACGGCCTGCGTGCCCGCGTGATCGCAGCCACCGCTGACCAGGCCAGGCTACTGCAGGATCAGGCCCTGGCCGAGCTGGCCAAGGAGAAGCGGCATACGCGCATGTATCTGGGCGAAGCGCGCTTCGCCCTCGCACACATCAACGAGCCGGCGCCGGAGCCGGCCCCGGCGATGGCAGTGCGTCCCGCGCCGGCGGGAGCGGCGCGATGAAACGCGCGCTGCTGCTGCTGGTGCTGGTGGCGCTGCAGGCCCCGGCGGTGGCGGATGCCCCGTCCACGGTCGGCACCATCACCCGCAACAATGGCCTGAAGAAAGACCGCTTCATCTACATCCGCACCCCCAGCATCATGCGCGTCACCAAGTCCAAACCGGTGCAAGTGCAGATCCAGGCCGCCATCGAAAACTACGACAAGGCGGCGGAGCTGTCGCCCGATCCGCTGATCCGCGCCGAGTCGCTGCGCCGCGCGGCGGACCTGCGCGTGGAGCTGGCGGATGACGGCGAACTCGATGCGGCAGAAATCGGCAAGGCAGTCACCGGCTATCAGCGCATCCTCGCCGACTACCCGGGTTATGGCGACAACGACCGCGTGCTGTACCAGCTGGCGCGCGCGCAGCAGTTCGGCGGGCAGGCCGACGTGGCGATCGATACCCTGCGCACGCTGGGCCGGCGTTATCCCGAATCGCCGCGCGTCGGCGACGCACTGTTTCGCGCCGCCGAGCTGCTTTATGCCCGCGGCCGCTACGACGAGGCCGAGCCGGAATACCGCACGGTATTGGCGCAGGGCAGCGGCATGCCCTATTTCGAGCCGGCCCAATACAAATACGGCTGGACCCTGTACAAGCAGGCCAAGTACGGCGAGGCCCTGCCGGTGTTTCTGGCCATCCTTGATCGCACGCTGCCGCAGGGCGCGCCGGACGATCCGGCCCTGGCGCTGGCCGCCGTGGCGCAGGGCAAGAGCGAGATGAGCGGCGATGCCCTGCGCGTCTCCGGCCTGTCCTTCGCCGCGCTCGGCGGCGGCAAGGCGATCAACGATTACATCGCGCGCAATGGCGAGCCGCGCTTCAGCGTGCTGCTGTACCGCTCGCTGGGGCAGCAGATGCTGGAGCGGCAGCGCTATAGCGATGCCGCCGGAGCCTATGCGGCCTTCATCGAGCGGCATCCCGCGCATCCGCTGGCGCCGCAATTCGAGACGCGGGTGATCGCCGCCTATCGCCAGGGCGGCTTTGCCGACCTGGTGGTGCGCGAGGAAGGCCGGTATGTCGATGCGTACGCGCCCGGCGCACCGTACTGGAGTACGCGCAAGCCCAGCTCTGAAGTGATGACGGCGCTGCGCGACAACCTGGGTGAGCTGGCACCTTGGTACCACGCCAAGGCGCAGCAGGAACCCGCGACCGACCCGGCGGCCAGGCAAGCCGACTTCATCGCCGCGGCCGGCTGGTACCGCAAGATCCTGGACATCTACCCGCAGGATCCCAAGCTGCCGGAAATCAACCTGCTCTACGCCGACGCTCTGTTTGACGGCGGCCAGACCAGGGATGCCGCCCAGCAGTACGAGAAGACCGCCTACAGCTATCCCAACAACCCCAAGGCGGCTGAAGCGGCGTATGCCACGGTGCAGGCCTGGCAGCGCCTGGGCAAGGAAGCGCCTCCGGCCGAGCGGCCGGATGTGCTGCGCAAGTCAGTAGCGGCCAGCGTCAAGTACGCCGATACCTTGCCGGCCAGTGGCCAGACCGCGCCGGTGCTGACCCGCGCAGCGGAAGACCTTTACGAGATCAAGGATCTGGACCAGGCCATCGTCCTGTCCAACCGGGTCTTGGCGCTGAGTCCGCCGGCAGCGCCGGAATTGCGCAGCCAGACACTGGGCGTACTGGCCGATTCCCGCTTTGCGCAGGGCAAATACGCCGACTCGGAGGCGGCCTATACCCAGCTGCTGGCCCTGACCCCGGCCACCGACACCGGGCACAAGGTGGTGGTGGAGCAGTTGGCGGCATCCATCTACAAGCAGGGCGACGCCGCCAGAACCGCGGGCGACATGCGCGCCGCCGCGCAGTACTTCCAGCGCGTCGGCCTGGTGACACCCGATGCCAGCATCCGGCCCAATGCGGATTACGATGCAGCTTCTGCCTACGTCGCCGTACAGGACTGGGGCGCGGCGGAAGCCACCCTGGAAAGTTTCCGTGCGCGCAATCCGCAAAGCACCTTGCTCGGCGATGCCGACAAGAAGCTGGCGCTGGCCTACCAGAAGGACAACAAGCCCGGGCCCGCCGCCCAAGTCTATGCGCGCCTGGCGCAGCGGTCCGGCGAAAGCGAGGACAATCGCCGCGACGCCGCCTGGCTCTCCGCCACCCTGTATGACCAGGCACAACAGCCGCAGCTGGCGGCCGGCGCTTACGAGTCCTATATCAAGAGCTATGCGCAGCCGCTGGATCGCGGCATCGAAGCGCGCCAGCGCCTGGCCCTGCTGTCGGCCGGCGACAACACCCGCCATCTGTACTGGCTGCACGACATCATAGGCGCTGATGGCGCCGCCGGCGCGGGGCGCAGCGATCGCAGTAAGTTGGCCGCGGCGCAGGCGCAACTGGAGCTGGGCCGCATCGATGCCGTCAGCGCGCGCGGTGTGGCCCTCAATGCGCCGCTTGCGGTGAATCTGGCCAGGCGCAAGCAGGCCACCGAAAGCGCCATCGCCACGCTCAACGCCGCCGCCGGCTATGGCTATGCCGACATCACCACCGCCGCCACCTACGAGATCGGCTCGGTCTACCGCGATTTTGGCCAGGCCCTGATGGACTCCGAGCGCCCGGCCAAACTCAAGGGCGACGAACTGGAGCAATACAACCTGCTGCTGGAAGAGCAGGCCGATCCGTTCGAGCAGAAAGCCATCGAGGCGCACCGCGCCAATCTGCAGCGCCTCGGCCAAGGCGTATGGAACGACTGGATCCAGAAGAGCGCCACCCAGCTCGTCGAATTGGCGCCCGCTCAATACGGCAAGAACGAACAGCACGAGGATGCCTATGAAGCACTTCGCTAAAACAGGCCTGTTGCTGCCGGCTCTGCTGCTGGCAGCCTGTACCGATGGTCCGGGTCCGCGCTATTACGGTTCCCCTCCGGCATCGCAGCTTGCCGAGGTGAAGCCGGCGGAGGTGGCCGCCGCCAGCCCTGATCCGGCCAAGGGCGATGCGGCGCAGCGTTTCCAGAATGCGCTGAAGCTGATGAAGGATCACCAGCCGCAGGAAGCCAGGGAGGCTTTCGCCGGCCTGGCCCAGGACTTCCCGCAGTATTCCGGCCCGCTCAACGATCTCGGCGTGCTGCAGGCGCAGGGCAAGCAGCGCGACCAGGCCATCGCCAGCTTCGCCAAGGCCATCGCCGCCAACGGCAACAATGCCTTTGCCTACGGTTGGCTCGGTATCCTGTACCGCGAGAGCGGCGACTACGCGCATGCCGAGCAGGCCTACCGCAAGGCCATCGAGCTGAAGCCGGATGATGCCGCCGCGCATCTCAATCTCGGGATCCTTTGCGACATCTATCTGAAGCATCCGGCCGAGGCTCTGGCGCAATACCGCGAGTACCAGCGCATCGCCGGCAGCAACAACCTGATGGTGGCGGTATGGATCAAGCAGCTTGAAGTGAAGATGCAGCCCACCAATGTTGCATCGGCCAGCGCCAGCGGAGCGATGCCATGAAACGCTGCTGCGTCCTGCTGCTGACGGCCCTGTGCTGCGCCGCGAACGCCGGCGCGCCCAAGCCGGCCACCGCCGCCGCTCCATCCGAGACCCCCGCCGTCGATACCATGCAGCAGAAGCAGGCGGGAGAGGCCGGCACCACTATCGTCGGCGAGCAGGATTCCGATGTCGGTCTGTACCTGACTCCGTGGAAGGGAGAGCATGCCGACAACATCGATCCTCCCCCCAGCCTGCTCGACGAACCGCCGCAGCCGATCGACGCGCGCGGTTTCGCGCGCCAGGTACAGGATGCCGGCACGGTCACTGCCTACCGGCGCGAGCAGCGCCTGCCCAACCGCTGAGCCAGGCAATGAGTGCGGCGCTGACTCCGGCGAACGACCGCATCATGGCGGTGCATCCCATACGCTGGGATAGCTGGATTCTCGCCGATGAGGCAGACCGCAGGTTTCGCCGCATCTGCGCGGTCACTGCCGCGCCGCTGCTGGCGCTGGCCCTGCTGTTCACCTTGTGGAAATTGGAGCAGCCGGCAGCGCGGCAAGAGCCGCCGCTGCCCAAGCGCTATGTCGAGCTGCTGCAGCCGAGGATGGTGGCGCAGGCGGAGCGCAAGCCGGTGCCGCGGGGCCAGCATCCGCATGCTGCGGCGCGGCCTGCACCGGCACCCGCCGCGCCGGCGCAGTCCGCATCAGCGCCAAGCGCGCGTGAAGTGGCGCAGCATTCCGGCCTGCTGCAGCTTGGCGATCAACTTGCCAGCCTGCGCAACCAGTCGCTCAGTGCACTCAGCGGCCAGCATCTGGTATCGACCGTGGTGGCCAACAACGGAGCCACCAGCGGTCTCGCCGCAAATGGGCTGGCTGGCGGAGCGGCCGCTACCAGTGGCGGCATCGGCGCCGGCAGCGGCGTCACGGCGGGGCAGGGCGGCACCGCTTTGGGCACGCGCCGCACCGGTGGCGTGCAAAGCGCGCTGGCGGGACTGGGCGGAGGTGGCGGTGGTACTGGCGGCAGTGGCCACGGTGCCAGCCGCAGTCTGGCGGAGATTCAGGAAGTGTTCGATCGCAACAAGTCGCCGATGGTCGCCATCTACAACCACAGTGCCAGGCAAACGCCGGGCATGGACAGTGGCAAGATCGTGCTCAGCCTGCTGATCGCACCCGATGGCTCGGTGACGCAATGCGCCATCGTCTCCAGCAGTTTCAACAATGCCGAACTGGAGCAGAAAATCCTGGCACGGGTGCGCATGCTCAATTTCGGCGCGAAGAACGTGCCGCCCTTCAGCTATCCGAATTATCCGATCAGCTTCCTGTCTTCGTGACTTCCGCGGAAAAGGCTCGTGCTTCAGGCAAATCGTCGCCGCGACGAAAACATGGCATGTAGATTGCTTCATTTGATCTGACTAGAGGTGGACCATGCGGTCCGCCTCCGCAGGACATCGACGTCCACGCGAACGGCAATTTTGCCGCCAGCGTGGACGTTTTTTTTGTCTCACATTTCGTGCTCCGGCAAACGGGTCGCCGATGAACGATGTATTGAGACAGGCTGTCCGGATTCAGGATTTCCCCGCAGCACCAGAGCTGGTTTTGCCCCCACAGACTCTGGTCATTTCGCTGCGGCGCGCCGCTCTTCAGGGTGCGCCGCAGCTTTCTTTTTTATATACGCAGGATTCTGCCGGTTCTTGCCCGGCAAATTCCGGCTCTGACTTATTTGGTCGCCACGGCGTGCTCGAACGGCGCCAGCGAAGCCACGATGCGATTACACACATGGTAGGGCGTCCGTGACGCTTCGCAGGCCAGGTAGGCATCTTCAATCATCGCGTTGTACTGCGTGGTGGTCAGTTGTACTCCGCTGTTTGCCGCCAGGCTCGAAACATCAATCGACTGGCCGAGCACCAGGCCCTCCAGCCCGTCATACAACGCTTTCTGCTTTTCCGCATCGCCGCCAAGGCCGAACACCCGATTGATGCGGTTGTCGCCCAGCACGTAATAGTTCAGATCCTGCGTCCAGACGTCCATCGCCGCCTTGCTGCCGTACCAGCCGCCGGTTTCGACCGGAACCCCGGCGTAAGTCCTGCTATTGCCATCCGCGGTCGGCGGCTGATCGGCGGCAGCGATTCCCGCGCTGAACAGGAGAGCGGCGAATGTGCAAATCTCGAAGAATGCGCGGGTGTGTTTCATTGCAACCTCCAGGGCGGTTCAATGAAGAACCCAATGAAGAATCTATAAATCGATCGCGGCTGACAAGCATTGCCGTAACTGGAATACGGGTCGCCGTCGCTTTTGGATGCAAGTCGGCACCGGCGGCATCTGCACACACGGCAACCTGGCAATTATCCTCCCGCGCCTGGCGGCGTCAATGCCGGGCGTCAATCTCACCCATGCTGCGTCGAAACGGCAATTCCTCAATAACATTCCTGCGCGGCACGTTCGTTGCTTTCGTAAAGTCCCAGGACTGATCGGCGACGAAAGGTCCACAGGACGCAGAAGTCCACGCCCCAACTACGAAGTTGGCAGCGTGGATTTTTTTTTGCCTGAAGCATTTGTCGAAGCATCTCCATTGCGGCATCGAGGGGGAGGGCGTATGCAGACGCAGGACATCTTCTCAGGCGCGGACGCGCTGCCGGCGCAATTCACCTGGCGCGGATCGCTTTTGTGGCTGCTGCTGGTGCTCCTACCGCTGTGGGCGGGCCTGCTCCTGCCTCTGGTGCCGCAGCGGACTGCCGCAATTCATGGCAATCGCCATGGCGCGGATGCCTACACCATCGCTTTCGGAGATGGGCGCAGACTGGTCTGCGAAGAATGCCGCCGCCTGAGCGAGCAGCTTCAGCTGTGGACGTTCGGTGGTTCGCCAGCGCTACAGGCTCCCGCTTCCTTGCAGCCTGAAAAGCCGCGACCGAATGCCGTGCCCACCAAACCGGCGATCGTCGCGCGGTCCCTGGTCGCGGTGCGGCAGAGCCTGCCCCAGCATTCCGGCAGGACGAACTTCGAAGATGATGTCGGTCAGGCCTTGCCGCGATATCGCGTCGATTTCGAGGAAGCCGCGCGGCGCAACGGGCTGGACTGGCGGCTGCTGGCCGCGGTGGGCTATCAGGAGTCGCGCTGGAATCCGCAAGCGGAAAGTCCCACCGGCGTGCGCGGCCTGATGATGCTGACCACGGATACCGCGCTCGACCTTGGCGTCGACCGCAATGATGGTGCGCAGAGCATTGCGGGCGCCGGCCGCTTGCTGCAAAGCCTGTTTGAACAGTTGCCCCCACAGATCCGCGAGCCGGATCGAACCGCCATGGCGCTAGCGGCTTATAACCAGGGTATAGGACATTTGCTGGATGCAAGAGATGTGGTCGTCAATCTGGGTGGCGATCCCGACAGCTGGTCCGATGTGCGCAAGGCCTTGCCCCTGCTCAGCAATGCGGATTGGCAGAAAACCACCAAATACGGCTTCGCCCGAGGCAGTGAAGCGGTTGCGTTTGTCGATGGTGTGCGGCTCTATTACGTCAGGCTGGTGGCGATGTCCCCGGGCACAAGTCATCCCGTGCCGGCACGTCGATTGAGCTGAATACGCGGACGCAGGAGCGCAGCGGCCGAAGGACTTGAGCCATCGGCTGAGCCGCTTCCGGATCCATGTGGAAGCGGGTCAGCTATTTGCCATCATGCCTTGATGGCGAAATTGTCCAGATACTCGTGCGGCCGGGTCGGGTCCCACAGCACGCCGTCGAAAAGCTTTTCGGCCTTGAGCGGATTGGGCGGAACCGCGATGCCCATCGAGCGGGCCACATCGGAATACAGCTCCACCTGATTGACCTGCTTCGCCACCGCCAGATAGTCCACGTCCTGCTGTAGTAGGCCCCAGCGCCGTTGCTGCGTCAGGAACCACATGCCGTGCGACAGGTAGGGGTAGTTGACCTCGCCATCGTTGAAGAACTTCATGTGGTCCGCTTCTTGCCATTTGCGGCCCAGGCCGTTTTCGTACTCGCCGCGCAAGCGCCCGGCGATGACCTCGGCCGGCGCGTTGACATAAGCCGCACTGCCGATCACGGTGGCGACGTGGTCGCGGTTGGCCATGGTGTCGATGTAGCGCGAGGCTTCGAGCACGGCGCGGATCATGGCGCGCGCGGTATTGGGATAGCGTTCGACGAAGTCCCGTGTCGTTCCCAGCACTTTCTCGGGGTGGTTGCGCCACATCGCCTGCGTCGTCGTCACGGTGAAGCCGATGCCTTCCTGGATGGCGCGGGCGCCGCCCCAGGGCTCGCCGACGCAGTAGCCGTCCATATTGCCGGCGCGCATGTTTGCCACCATCTGCGGCGGCGGCACGGTGATGATCTTGACGTCGTGCAGGGGATCGATGCCGGCCGCGGCAAGCCAGTAGAACAGCCACATCGCATGGGTGCCGGTGGGAAAGGTCTGGGCAAAGGTATAGCTGCGCTGCCGGCGCTCCAGCAGCTTCTTCAGGGAGGGGCCGTCGACCGCGCCCTCATCCCGCAACTGGTTGGAAAGGACGATGCCTTGGCCATTGTGGTTGAGCCCCATCAGCACCGCCATGTCCTTCTGCGGGCCGCCGACGCCCAGATGCACGCCGTAGACCTGGCCGTACAGCATATGCGCCGCGTCGAGCTCGCCCAGGCTCACGCGCAGCCGCGTGACGGCCGCGGGCGCGACCTCGCGCACCGGCGCGCCCCACACGGGCGCAGGGAAGTGGCTGTCCCAGTCGAAGCG
>JAMFRN010000045.1 GCA_026224805.1 Nevskia soli | reverse complement strand
TTCGGGCCGCTGCCGGTACTGGTCAATGCACCGACATCGCAGGTTCAGGGCGTTGAAGCCGAGGTGCAGACCAGCCCGGTGGAAGGCCTCTATGTCGCACTGAGTGGCACCTACCTGCGCACCGTGATCGGCGACTTCACCGGGCTGGACAGCCGCGGCAAGCCGCAGGACCTGACTGGCAAGCCGTTCAACTTCGCGCCGCGGGTGTCCACCACCCTGGTGGTGAACTACACCATGCCGGCCGGGGACTCGCGCACGATCGGCATCGGCGGCGACTACAGCTATCGCAGCGCCACCAACGCCGTGCTCACTCAGGATCCGCTGTTCGCCATCCCCGGCTACCGCACGCTTAATCTGCACCTGGACTACGCCTCGGAAGAAGGCTGGACCCTGACCCTGTTCGGCCGCAACGTGCTCAACGAGTTCTACACCGTCGGCACCATCAATACCGGCGATACCGTGGCGCGCTTCACCGGCATGCCGCGCACCTATGGCTTGCGCCTTTCCTACGCATACAAATGACCCCCGCGAAGCCAGACAACGCGCCGACCCGCATGAACACCACCACACCGCATCCATTCGGCGCGCCGGCGAAGCCCCCTTCCGGCCTGGCCGGCGCCTTCGCCTGGATCGGCGCAGGCTTTCTCGCCGTGGCCGCCTGGTGCTGGATCCGCTGGGCGGCGTCGGCGCATTTCCGTCCGGTCGATCCGGGGCCCGATCCGCTGCCGCAATGGCAGTACTGGGTTCTGCTGATGCTGCAGATCGGCGGCCTGCTGGCGGCACTGTACTGTCTGTGGCACTACACACTGCGGCCGCGCCTGCGCAGCGGTACGTTCACCACCGAGGGCCTGCTTTGCCTGGCATTGCCGACGGTGTGGTTCCAGGATCTGCTGTTCGCCTACCCGCAAACCTGGATGGCCTACAACGCCCACCTCTGGAACATGGGGTCCTGGGCCGCCGAAATGCCGGGCTGGATGGCGCAGCATCCGGAAAACATGCTTGAACCCTTCGTTACCTTCTACGGCTACATCTTCTGGATGTTCGCCTGCATGCAACTGATCAGCACCTTCATGCATGCCTTGCGCAAGCGCTTGCCCGCCATCAGTCAGGCGGCGCTGCTGTGGTATGCGTTCCTGTTCACGCTGGCACTCGACATGATGGTGGAAGAGGGCGCGATCCGCATCGGCTGGTATGCCATCCCCGGGGGCTGGCGCGCGGTGTCCCTGTTCGCGGGCACGCCCTACCAGCTCCCCCTGCCGGAATTCCTGTTCGGCGCGGTGCAGACCCTGTCTTTCGCCAGCGTGCTGCACTTCCGTGGCGAGGACGGCCGCAGCTTCGTCGAGCAGGGCGCGCGCAATACCGGGGTCCGCTACCTGGCCCTGGCCGGCGCGCTGCACCTGTTCTTCTTCCTCAGCTTCAGCATGCCTAGTCTCTGGTCCGGCCTGCACTCGGACCGCTGGGTCGACGGCATGCCGTCCTACTTCACCGCCATGTGCCCGCAATACCGCACGCGGCCTGAAGCCTGCGGCGGCCCCGGCATCCCGGCCTACCGCCCGCCGGATGTGTGGCTGCCGCAACCTTGAAGTCGCGAAGCACGGCGGAAGCGGATTTGCAGCGGCGAGATCGCTGGTGCAACCCAGGAGTTCACTGAAATGGTTTAGTTTTCCTAATTCATCTAGACTCTAAATCTCAATTGTTGCGGCGCAGCAATTGGCCTATAAATGCCTCAGAACGAAATTCTGGAGCATTGCCATGGATTCTCTGCTGAGCTTGTTTGAAGTGGTTGTTCTGGGTAGTGCCGGACTGTCCCTCGCTGCCCTGGCTGGCTTTATCGTCTGGGATTCATTGGTCGATGCCAGGCTGAGGCACAAGGCTTCCGTTACCGTGCAGATGCTGCCGAGCGCAAAAACCCGCGAAGCAACGGCTCTTCAGCCGCATTTCGCCAAGGCCGCCTGAGACCACTGGACGCATTTCGTAACAGTTGCAGCGAAGTGGGATTCGGGCTTTGATCTGCCTGAATCTCAAGCCCGGGGTTCAGTCGCTTCTCTGCATAGCGCCGTCGTAAGCCCTCGCTACCTCAAGCTGCGCGCCACCCAGCAGCTTGGCCAGCAGTTGCTGCTTGCCGCTTAGATCGTCGAGCAGTTGCTGCCGTAGCGCCACCACCTCCTGACTCTTGGAGCTGTCGATCCTGCTGCGCAAATCGACGACGCTGGAACGCGTGGCGAGTAATTCTTCAGAGTCGGAATCCACGGTCCGGGCTGTGTCCTGGTCGGAGCCGGCCACCGGCGCCGGCTTCGAATCATCGAGCGTCGGGCTGTTGCGTGCATCGGCATATCTGGTCAGGCCGGCGTCGTAATTCTTCAGGTTGACCGCCAGAGCGTCCAGGTCCCGGTAGCGCTGCAATCCACTTTGAAAGCTCCAGCCGGCAATGAAATTATCCAGCTGCATCGCTACAACAGGCTTCGGCAGGTTGCGCAGGACGTGATCGAAGCGGGTGCTCTCCTTTCCGGCTGAAAGTACATCGCCCACCCACTGTTCGCCGCGCACGTAGGCTGCGGAATCGTCCAGGGAGCGGCTGGTGGATTCGAGCGCCGCGGCGGCACGGACGTACAGCTCGGTTGCTTCCTGGTGAGCACCGAGATTGTCGAGCGCCAGGGCGGCGGCCAAAAAGCCTTCCTGCACCGGCTCACTGGATGCATCCCTTCCGATCAGCTCTGACCATATGGCGAGCGCCTGTTTGGTCTTGGCGCCCTTGTCGCCATCAAGCCTGGCGCGGATGAACGGACGCAGGTGATAGCGTTGATACAGGTTCTGGTCGTCGAAGGGACCATGCAGGGCGCCGACCGTCTCAGGTGGGGGCCCCACCATGCGTTCGTCACCCAGCATCACGCGCGTCTGCTTCTGACCCGCCGGCGCCAGCCAGGCCCACCCCAGGTTGAGCAGGGCGCGATCGGAGTAACGGCCGCGGATCTGTATCCGCTCCAGGATGGGAATCGCCGTCGCGCCCTGCCCATGTTGCAGCAGGTATGAGCCGAGGACCAAGTTGGCGCTATCGCTCAAGGCCAGCATGTCGCGATCGGTGCTGACGATGGTGCCAACGCGGTCGAGCACGGTGCCCCCCTGCGGCACCAGCCCATCCGTGATCAGGGAGATGCCGAGGTTGTAGTAGCGCACATAGGATTCGAAGTCGGCGCCGATCGCTGTCGCCTTCAGCAGGCCATTGGCCTCGTCGAAGCGGCCTTGCGCCATCAGTATCCTGGCTTTGACGTCCTGCCACCCGGTCAGTTGCTTCTTGTCGCGGCGGCTCGGCGAATCGCCCAAGGCCTGCTGTGCATGCGCATAGTCGTTGCGCTGGTAATAGACCTCGGCGATGCGGATGCGCAAGGCCGCGGCGGCGGCAGCATCGATGCCGGCCCCCAGGGCTTCCCGGTAGGTGTCCTGTGCCCAGCTCAGCGTGCCGTAGTCGATCAAGGCACTGGTCAGCACCTGGTAATACTCGGGCGGCAGCGCAAGATCGTGTGCCTGGGCGGAGATCTGCATCAGCAGGACGATCGCCTTGAAATAATCCCGGGTTTCTGCAAAAAATCGGGCATTGCCGATGCGTGGGTCGTCATCGCTGCCTGGGCGGTAGGTTCCGTCCCGCACCGCGGGGCCATTCACCGCACTCCACAGGCGCTGCAAGTCCCATGCGGAGGAAACATCGCCCGATGCCGCCGACTGTTGATGCAGCTTCAAGGCCGGTGATGCAAGCCAGTTCTTGCCCTCCGGCACCAGCACCAGCTCGGAGCCCGCATCGGGAATCTCGCAGCTATCGTCCAGGGACAAGGTCCGCGGCTCGGTGTCGCCGGCGTATTGCAGAAGAACTTCGGCATGGACTTGATGAGCACCGGCCTTCAGGCCCATTCGCGCCAGGCGGTACATGCCGTCCCGGAGCAGAGCCTGCGTTTCATCGGGATCGAACAGGTGGCGGACCGGCGGAGAGCCATCGATTACCAGGTTCACGCCGACGATGGAGGCACCGGAATTACCGGCGCTCAGATAAATCGTCGTCCCGGGGCCGGAGCGGTCCAGGATCCGGCTTTCCAAGCCAAGTGCCTTCGCCCCAAGTTGCAGGGCTTCCTGCTTGATCGCGTCGGTCCGGGTTTGCGGCTCGACACCCGCTTCGTCGGCAAATACGGGGCAGCTGCACAGCCACAGCAATAGCGCGATTATCGGAACACGCCGGGGCCCGACCTTGCGGCTAGGGTTCATTGTGTTTCACCGGCTGCAGGGGATTGCGGCACAACTCCGGATTGACCGGCAGGCCGGCCAGCAGCACTTCGTAATGCAGGTGCGGGCCGGTGGTGAAGCCCGAGGAGCCAACGAATCCAAGGATGTCGCCACCACGCAGGATAGAGCCGGGCCGCAGGCCCGGCATTACGCGGTGCAGATGAGCATAGATCGTCTCTACTCGACTGCTGTGCCGCAGGCGCACATAGATTCCGGAATGGTCCTGCATGCCAACCGCTTCCACCGTGCCGAACTGCGCGGCGTACACCGGCGTGCCGGTCGGCGCTCCGTAGTCCACGCCGTTATGGATTACCTTCCTGCGCATGACCGGATTGATCCGCTCCCCGAAGGGAGATGTCACCCGCAAATGCAGCAGCGGCGCCCGCAGCGAGCGGAGCTCCGGCTCGTCGCCGGGGGTGATGCCGTGTTTCCGGGACGCGGCCGGCCATGGCACGACCGGGCCTTCTTCCTCGTATTGTTGCTGCACCGGGGCGGCGGCATGAACGATAGGCGATAGAGGGGTGACAACGACCGCGAACAGTCCGAGCCACCATGCTCCCGGGGAAAAATATCGGGCCTTTGACATTGCAACCCTCCTCCGGCTTCCTCCCGCCAATCAGGGTGGAAACTGCCGTTCCTACCGCGCCTTCAGCGCATTGTTACGGTCGATTTCTGTCGTTATGAACTTGATCCAGTTTGCCGCTGCTTCGCCGTTTGGAGAAGAATTCGGAATCGCTCCGAACACACTTTTCGCCTGCGCCAGCTTGCCGTCGTTGTAGTAGGCCGTGCCCAGCTGCATGCGCATGCTGTCGGCGCTGCCCACATCCTTGGCTTTCAATGCAGCGTCGAAAGCTCCGGCGGCCTTGGCCCAGTCGCCCTGCTGCATATAGGCCTGTCCCAGGTAGTTGTAGTGCTTGGACTCGCCGCTCATCGACGCCAGCTTGTTCAGCACGGGAATCGATTCGTCGATATCCTTGGCCAGGCTCAGCGCTTGAGCCAGCAGTTGCAGGTTCTCGATGTTGAGTTCGAGGGTCTTGTCGCGCAGCCTGGCCTTGAGCAGGTCCACCGCGCGCTGCGGCGCATCCTGCGCCATATACAGCCGCGCCACGTTGAGGATGTCGGCGGCCTGGCTGACGTAGCCGCCGATATAGGCGACATGCATCATTTCGGCTTGCTTCTTCTGGTCGCCCTGCAGGCCATACAAGCCGGCGAGCTGCACGAAATAAGTGTCCTTGGGATAAGTCGCGACCAGCACTTCCATCACCTTGGTGGCGTTCGCATAGTCCTTCATCTCGTAGAACACGGCGCGCAGCAGGCCCAGCCAATTCTCCTTGAAGGGCTGATTGCGCTGCTTGGCGACGGCCAGGGCCTTGATGATCGGGCCCTTCGCCGCGGCATAGTCCTGCATCTGGTAGTAGGCCTGGGCCATCAGGATGTAGGCGTCGGGCTGCACGTCCTGCACCACTCCGAACCACTTCTTCATCACTTCGACGGAGCGCTTGTAATCCTCCATCAGGAACAGCGTCTGGGCCAGTGAAAACAACGCATTGTCGCGCAGGCCTTCGGGCAGATTATTTTGCTTGAGCACTTGCACGTAAGCATCGACAGCCCGCTTGTTGTCGTCCTCGCTGCGGAAAATCGCCGCATAGAGATTCCACAGCGTAGCCTTTTCGAAGTCGTTGAGCTTCTCGTACTTGGCCTTGAGCGGATCCAGTGCCGACTCGGCCCCCTTGTAGTCCTTGGCCTCGAACGCCTTCTGGGCTGCCTCCATCTGTTTGTACGTCGCCTGGCTCAGGGTCTGGGTGATCCTGGTCTGGGGCTTTTCCGGCTTCTTGTCGTCGGCGCGGCTCAGCCCGGCGGAACCGCCCAGCACTACACTGATCACTACCGCGGCGAGCATCACGGCAAAACGGCGCTGGAAATGCATGGCACTCATTTCTTGTCCAGCTTGAATGTGATGACATGCCGCACATGCTCGACACGGACGGGCTTGCCGTTCTCGACGCGCGGCTTGTACTTGAATTTCAGCACTGCCTTCTTGGCGGCGTCGTCGAAAACGCCCTTGGGCTGGGATTCAAGCACGGACGGATCCGCTGTGGCCCCGGTCTCGGTCACCGTGAATTCCAGCAGTACATAACCTTCGATGCCCCTGGACGCAGCACTCTCCGGATACATCGGCGCCACTTTCACGATCGGCAGGTATTCGCCGTCGGAAGCGGACAGCGCGAAGCCGGTATTCTTGGCGACGTCCTTGTCGACCTTCATCGGCCCGATGTTGACGGTATTGCCGCTTGGACCCTCCACCTGCATTTTCTGCGTCGGGATCTCGGGGGCCTTTTCCTTCTCCGGCAGCTGCGGCGGCGGCTTGCGCTCGCGGGTCTCGACTTCGAAGCTTTTCTTCAACCGCACGAAATCGATGGTCGGCAGGGATTCAAGCTTGTTCGATCCGGCCCCGCTATGTGTGATCAAGGCGTGCAGCAACCAAAACATGCCCACGATCAGGGCTACGCCCATCAGCAGGGGCGGACCGAATCGCAAGGGACCTAGGTTCGCGCCCATGGTCTAGCCGCCCTGGCCTTTGGTCGCCACAGATACCGTCAGAATGCCGCCGGCCCGGACCTGGTCCATGACCTTGGTCATCACACCGGACTCGGAGTCTTTATCGGCAAGAAGCACCACCGTGTCCTCCGGACGCTCCGCATGCATGCGCTCCACATTGGCACGTACTTCAGGCAGGGTCACCTTCTTGCGGTCCATCCAGATATCCCCGTTGGGCCGGATGGCGATGAGGATGTTGCCGTTGTCGCGGTGTTCGGAAGTCAGCGCGTCCGGCTCCACCACCTTGACCCCGGCCTGTTTGACGAAGGAGGTAATGATGATAAAAAAGATCAGCAGGTTGAGGACGAAGTCCAGCATCGGCGCCAGGTCGATGCCGTGGTGGTCGTCACTGCCTTCGTGTCGGGGTGCGCGCATAAAAATCCTAGTGTCGCGCAGCGACACTGCTACCGTCCCTCTCCCCTCGGGGGAGAGGGGGGGACCAGTCGCGGAGCGATTGGTGGGGTGAGGGCGAGCGGCAGGTCATTAAAATTATTAAATGGGTCATATCACTCACCGCGTGCCGCCGGCATCGGACGGGGCGATGGAGACGTTCATCACCCCACCCTGCCGGACTTCGTCCATCACGCCGACCACCACACCGGTCGGCGCCTTGGTGTTGGCCACCACGATCACCGGACCTTCGGGCTTCTCGCCGTGGAAACGCTCAACGTTGGCGCGCACCGCAGCCTCGTCGATCAGGCGCTGATCGATGGAAATGTCGCCGTTGGCGTGGACCGCGATATACATGGTGCTGGCGTCGTCGTTGTTCTTCTTGGCGTTGTTGTTCGGCGGCGGGCTGGACAAGGTCAAGCCGACCTCTTTGACGAAGATCGCGGTGATGATGAAGAAGATCAGCAGGTTAAGGACGAAATCCAGCATCGGCGCCAGGTCGATGCCGTGATCGTCATCGTCATCCTCCACTTCCGAGTGTCGGGCCAGCCGCATGGGGTTCTCCCTAGAATTTGAAGTGATCGGCCAGCAGTTCGGTCTGGCGGCGGATCGCGGCTTGAAAAGCAAAAACGGGATACATGCCGGAGACGCTGACGGCCAGGCCGGTCATGGTGCAGTTCATCGCCTTGGACACGCCGCTGGCCATGGTCCTGGCATCGGCCGAGCCCAGGATGGCCATGGAGTCGAAGACTTCCAGCATGCCGGAGACAGTCCCGACCAGGCCCAGCAGCGGGCATAACGGCACCAGCACCTTGAGCATGGGCAGATTGGCGCTCATCTCGCCGTTGATCCTCGAAATGATGGCTTTCCGGATCTGGTGCGCGGCCCAGGATTTGTGTTCGGGACGATCGTTCCAGTACTTGAGCGCCTCTTGCGTCAGCCCAGGAAGACGGTTACGGAAAAACCAGAAACGCTCGAAAATCAACGTCCACATGGTGACGCCGGCGACAAAGATCCATGCCACCAGCTGGCCGCCGGCGCCCATCAGCGCCTCGACGGCGTCGAGGGGGGCCAGCAGATGATCAAGCATGGGCGCGGGCTTCCAGCGTTTCGGCGAGCAATCCGGTGCTCTGCTGATCCAGGATCTGCACCAGGCGCTTGGAGCGCGAGGCCAGGGCCGAGTTCATGAAGAGCAGCGGGATGGCGACGCCCAGGCCAAGCACGGTGGCGATCATGGCGCGGCCGATACCGGCCGCCATCAGCTTGGGATCGCCGGAGCCGGATTCGGTGATGGTCTGGAAGGTCTCGATCATGCCGATGACGGTGCCGACCAGGCCGAGCAGGGGGCCGGCGGCCACCACCAGCTTGAGGAAGGGCTGGATGCGCTGGATCGGCGGCAACTCCTTGAGGACGGCTTCGGAGATGCGCAGTTCCACCACTTCGGCGTCTTCGTCCTTGGGCACGTTCTGACCCTTGAAAACCAGCATGACTCTGCCGAGGGGATTGTTCTCCGACAGGCGCGCCATATTGCCGAGCTGGCCGTTGACCTTGGCCGAAGTCAGAGTCAGGAAGAAGAACTGGTAGACGCCCAGGATGGCACCGATGACCCCGACCGTGATGATGACGTAGGCGACCCAGCCGCCCAGGCGGATGCGGTCGATGACCTCCGGACGCTGCGAGAACAGGCCGATGAGGACGCCGCGGGTGGGGTCCACCACCATTTTCTGGTAGCCACTGGTTTGATCTTCAAACGAAGACGCAACACTGCGGAAGTGATGCGGCGGCTGCTTGGGCGGGACCGAGAAGCTGTCGGCGCCGGTGTCGTAGGCGAGGAATTTGCCGTCGGAGATGGCGACGAAGGGGCCAACCCGGAGAACCTCCTTTTTGGTCTTGGTGCCGTCTGGCTCGGTGACGCTGGCCTGGAAGCGGGTGACCTTGCCGCCCTCGGTCATTTCGCGCTGCATTTCGAACCAGAATTTCTGCAGGTCTTCCATCGGCGGCATGGTCTTGGTCTGGGCCAGGTGATCCAGTTCGGCGATGCGGTCAGGGAATTGGACGGAGAGCATGGAGTTACGGGCCGCACTGGCGAAGTCGCCGGCGGACTGGCGCATAACGCCGAACAATTCGCCCAGATTGCCTGCGGCGGCGTCACGCGACTGGCTCAGCGTGGCAATCTGCTTGTCGTTGTCCTCGAATTGCTTTTGCAGGGCGGTGGACTGGCCGTCGAGGCTGTCCTTGTCCTTTTTGGCCGTAGCCAGAAGCTGGGCCTGCTGGTCGCGGGCGGCGGCGAACTGGGCTTCGCGCTGTTTGTTGAGATCGGCGTCGCGCTGGTCGGCGTGCTGGACCTGCGTTAGCAGATCGTCCAGGCTCTTGGGGGCCGAGGCAGGCGCCTGGGCCGATGCGGGCGCAGGTGCAAGTGTGAGGGAAAAGAGGGCCGCAAGGAGTGATGTGGCAAGGAGGATACGGGGGGACATGGCAGGGGGCCTCACTTGGCTGCGGCCTGGATAGGGACGATCAGCAGATCGGGCGAGGTCTGTTTGCGGGCGACCTTCAGACCTTCCTTGACGCCATCGGCATAGCTGTTGTCGGCGACCCAGTCTTTCTTGCCGCGGTCCCAATAGCCGGTGTCCTTGCCATCCGGGGTCTGGTACAGCAGGCCGACACGGCCGACACGCAGGAAGGCGACGTCCTTGCCATTCAGATTGCCGGTGTAGCTTTCGATGGTGCGGCCGTAGTCGATTTCGACCTGGTAGGCCTCGACGATGCGGCGGAATTTCTCGGAGACCGTCACGTCCGCGCGCGGCATCATGTCGTTGAGCTTTTTGATCCGATCGTGCCGCTCGTCCAACAGGAAGGGCACGTCCAGATCGACGAACTGACCCAGGGTGTGGAGCATGTCCTGCATCAAAGGCAGGATCTCGACATTGGTGCGGGCGATGTCGCGCTGCTCGCCGCGGATCGAGTCCATCTCGTCTTGCTGGGACCGGAGCTGGCTCTTGAGCTGCTCGATGTAGAGCTTCAGGCTGTCGGACTCGCGCAGGGTGTTGCGATATTCGTCCGCCATGCTCTGGCGGTCGTCGGCCAGCTTGTCCACACGCTTCTGCGAATCGACCTGCGCGACCAACCACTTGTCCGAGGCGCTCGAAACGCCGGAAAGGGCGGAATCGGCCGAGGCGCCATGAAACGGGAGTGCGAGTGCGGCGACCAACCATAGCCTGTTGATAACAAGCCGCGAGCCATGCTTTACCATCGCGTAAATCTCCTCACAACTGCACCCTGAGGGTGCCGGCGGGACGGGGCCGCGGTTGCAGCCATCCCTTTATCTTGTTTGCTTGCCCCGGCACCACGCATCGTCTCCGGTAGCTGGGTAAGCAGCCGCAAAAGCTACTGGATGCAGGCTAAGGGGCCATGGAGCGCAGAGGTATCGTCGGTTTGGACGAAACTATCGTTTCCAGCCTCCGCGGCCTGGAAAAATTCGCCTATGCGGTCATTCAGGGCGCTCTTGCCCTGCCCCAGCCACGGGGGGCTGGATGTCACAGCAGATGGCTGCGCTTCAGGCTGACGTGGCCGTCGCCTCGAGCAGCCGCTGTCGTAGCCGGGCCTGCATGGTTGCGTCAATTCCAGCTGCTTCGTGCAGATAGCGCTCGATCGAGCCATAGCCCTGCCGGACTTCAGTCAGGGCGGCATCCAGATATTCAGGTGCCGCCTTGGTTAGTGCATCCACGGCATGCGGATCGGGGGTCATACCCAACAGCTGCCGCAACAGGGCCTGCACCTTGGCGCTGCGCCGCAAATGTTCGGAGCTGTGGTTGGAATACAGGTAGTCGGCGCGGATATCGACTGGCGCCACGCCCAGCACGGAGAGCAGTATGGCAATGACGAATCCGGTGCGGTCCTTGCCTGCAGTGCAGTGAATCACCACCGGAAAGGCATCGGCTGCACCAGCCAGTTCCGGAAACAGGCGTGCCAGCAGCGGCGCGCAGGTAGCGGGCATGCTGCGGTAAAGGCCCAGCATCATTTGCATGGCGTTGTCGGCGCTCGGCGCGTCGTTGAGCAGTTGCATCAGTTCCGGACTCAAGGCGCGGACATCGGAGGAGAATTCCAGCTCCAGCAGGCGCGGCACCCGTCCCTCGGGCCAGCGGCTGGGGCTGAGCGCGCGTTCGGAGCCGGTACGCAGATCGCAGCACAGGCTCACACCGAGAGTTTCGAGCAGCGACAAATCCACAGCCAGCAATTCGTCCAGGGCGCCGGAGCGATAAACCATGCCGGCGCGCACGACACGGCCACCCACGCCCTTGAGGCCGCCGAGATCGCGGAAATTGGGGGCTCCCGCCAGCAGCCGCGCCGAGGCGGGCTGCGCACCGTGAAAATTGAGGTCCATGTCGTGATCCTGCATTACTGGCTTCGCGTTCGGGCTGGTTATTCCCCGGAATGACACTATCCCTGCGCGTGCTTCGGCGCCTCGTCGGCTCCGACGAAGCGGCAGCGACATCATGGACAGGGCACACGTCAGGTGAGTGACGGATACTCCACGATTCAGGCGATCAACTTCAGGCGCCTGGCAATGACCAGGGCCTGCGTGCGGTTGCCGGCCCGCAGCTTGACGTTGATGTTGCGCAGGTGTGTGCGCACCGTGCTCTCCGATACAAAGAGCTTGCCGGCCATGGCATCGTTGGAATACCCCTGCGCCAGCAGTTCCAGTACCTGGATTTCCTTGGAGGTGAGGGCGTCGACGGCGCTGCTCTGCATTTCCACTGCGGCCGCGCGGTCGGTGGCGGGTTGGTGTTCCTGCGCGATGCGGCGCAGGAACTGCTCGGCATTGCTGTTTTCCGCAGCGGCGCCCTCGCGGGCGTTGAGGAATTCGTGGAGCATGCCCTGCATGGCCGGCCCCTCCTCGAGGAAGGTGCTGACGAAGCCTTCACCCGAGGCATAGTCGAGGGCTTTTTCCAGGACGCGCATGGACGGCTTGCGCTGCCCGTCACGGCTCAACGCCTCGGCCAGCAGGATGCGCAGCTTGAGGGCGCGTCGATGAAAGTTGGCGTGCTCGGTTTCTTCCAGCCTCTGCTTGATCTGTGGAATGGCGTCGGCAATGGCGCCGCTGTGAATCATCCAGCGCAGCATGCCGAGCGGATGGTTCAGCAAATCGTTCGCCACGTGGGAGCGCGCGGCCATTTGCTGCCACAGGGCGGAGTCCCCTGCCCGGTCCAGCTGTTCGCGCGCGGCGGCGTGGTCGCCGCGCATGATCAGGCCCCTGGCGCGTTCAAGTCGGGCACTGGCCACTACGCGCGGCAGGGTCAAGCGGTGGCCGACACTCTCCAGGTCGCCGAGCAATTGCAGGGCATGACCGCGGTCGCCGCGATCGCCGACGATGCGCGCCAGCAATACATGGGCCATGATCAGGTGATCGGGCAAGCCCAACTGCTGCAGCATCGGCACGAAAACGCCGAGCAGGCGCTCCGCCCGTTCGGCATCGCCCGCCTCGTACAGGGCTTCGGCCAGCAATACGCCGGAATAGGCGTTGCGGCTGGTACTATTGACGATGTCCTCGCCGCTGACGCCGGCGGCCCGGCGCAGCCGCACCGTGGCCTGTTTCAGGCGTCCCTGCATCAGGTCGATGGCGCCATCGACCGAATCGGCCAGGGCGAAATTGAGCCGGGACGCCTTCGACGTCTGCAACTGGCGCGCCTCGTCTGCATAGCTGCGCGCTTCCGTCAGGTTGCCCAGGATCATGCTGGTATTGGCCAGCGTCTGCGCCAGCATGCTGCGGGCGAATGCGAATTCCGGCTTGACCAGGGGCAGCCGCTCCCGGCCCAAAGCGTGGGATTGATCGATCCTGTCGCTCATGCCCAGCAACATGGGGCGTAGCGCCAGCAATTGCGCCTCACCCTCCGCATCCGCCATCTGCTGCGTTTCCAGGCGTTCGACCAGAGCCAGCGCTTCGTGTGGCCCATAGGTAAGATTGACCGCCCAGGCCTGGATCAGCTTCAGCCTTGGACTCGAGTCCAGCGCTTCCCGCGGCAGCGCTTCGAACCACTTGTTGAGCTGGCGCAGCCGCCCTTCGCCGAGCATCACGTCCACCTGCGCCTCGATCATGGTCAGCGCCCGCTGCGCGTCTCCCGCCTTCAGGGCGTAGGTGATGGCGGGGATCGGCCGGTTCTGCGCGAAATACCAATCGGAAGCGGCGCGATGCAGAGATGCATGCCACTCTGGTTTCAGGCGCCGCAACTGGCCGCGCAGAAATCCCGAAAAGAGGCTGTGATAGCGGTAGGCGCTGCGGCTCTCATCGAGCGGAATGAGGAACAGGTTGGCCCGCTCGATGCGTTTGAGTTGCTCCGCGCTATCGTCGCGGCCGCATATCGTGTCGCACAACTCGGGAGTCAACTGGTCCAGGATGCTGGTCTTGAGCAGGAACTCCCGCGACAACTCGCTCTGCCGACTCAGCACATCCTCGGCCAGGTAATCGGCGATATCGGCGTTGGAACCGGCAAAGCCGGCGATGAATTCGTCGATATCCGCCCGCTTCTCCAGCGCCACCGAGGCCAGCCACAGGGCGGCAACCCAGCCCTCGGTGGTGTTGTGCAGGCGCCGGATCTGCTCGGCCTTGAGCACCAGGCGACGCTGCTTGGTCAGGAAATCGGATGCTTCGTCCGCGGAAAGGCGCAACTCATCCGGGGCGATCTCGAGCAACTGGCCACGCGCGCGGAGCTTGGCGATGCCCATGGACGGCACAGTGCGCGTGCCGACGACGAGCTGGGCACCCACGGGAAGGCTGTCAATCAGCTGGGTCACGAAAGCCGAGACGGCCGGATTGCGGATGTTCTCGCATTCATCCAGGAACAGCACGAAAGGGCCGCTTTGCGCGGAAATGCGATCGAGGATCGACACTGCAAGTTCGGAGCCGCTACGGTGCTCGCCTCGGTTCGGCCGGCCGGGCTTCCCGGAAAGTAGCGGTTGCAGCGCTTCCTCCAGGTAGGCGAGGAAGCGCGGCGTATCGTTGTCCGCCTCATCCAGATTGAGCCAGGCATTGGGCACACCTTCATGGTTGAAGCGGCTGCGCAATTGCAGCATCGCCGTGGTCTTGCCAAAGCCCGCCGGCCCTCTCACCAGCACCAGCTTGATGCCCAAAGAGAGGAATACGCGGTCCGCGATATGGCTACGCGCCACCATATAAGGCGGCGCAATGGGAGGGTTGAGCTTGGAGCCCAGCAGAGGCAGCGTCTGCCGGCCCTGGTTGAATCGGGATGAATCAGTAACTTTGCTCATCGTCTCCTCCGCGCCCGCTGCCACTTTTTTGGTGTGGCTTTGCTGCGCGCATGGTACTGCACCAGCGCCAACAGGAGCCAAACAGTAACCCTGGTCAGCGCGGGCGTCCGGATTACGCAGCCTGGTAAAGAGTGACGACGCAGGCGCCGCCCAGGCCAATGTTGTGCTGCAAGGCAAACCTCGCGCCCTCGACCTGGCGCGGACCGGCTTGACCGCGCAGCTGCCAGGTCAGCTCGGCGCACTGCGCCAACCCGGTGGCACCGAGCGGATGACCCTTGGACAACAGGCCGCCGGAAGGATTGGTCACCACCTGACCACCATAGGTGTTCTGCCCATCGACGATGAAGCGTTCCGCCGTGCCTTCCGGCGTCAGGCCCAAGGCATCGTAGGTCAGCAGTTCGTTGGCGGTGAAGCAATCGTGCAGCTCGCACACCTGGATCTGCTCGGGGCCAACGCCCGCGGCCTCGTACACCTGGCGGGCGGCATTGCGGCTCATGTCGTAGCCCACCAGCTTGCGCATATCCAGCTCGTCGAAACTGGAGTTGGTGTCGGTGGTCATGGCCTGGGCCACGATTTTCACCCGTGTATCGAGGCCGTGCCGCACGGCGAATTCCGTCGAGCAGACCACCGCGGCGGCGGCGCCGCAGGTCGGCGGGCAACATTGCAGGCGCGTCAGCGGATCGAAGATCGGCGGCGAATCCATCACTTGCTCCAGCGTGATCGGATCGCGGAACACGGCATGGGGATTGTTGGCCGCGTGGCGCCGGGCCTTGACCGAAATCATGGCGAAGGTCTCGCGGCGGGTGCCGAACAGTTCCATGTGCGCACGACCGCCGCCGCCGAACAGCTGCGCCGCTCGCGGCGCCTGGGATTCCGTGCCCTGGATGGCGGTCATGGTGTCGAGGATGCGTTGCGTGGGATCGTCGCGATCATTGAATACCGCGCCCAGGGCGCCGCGCGCCATCTGCTCGAAGCCCACCGCCAGCGCGCATTCCACCGCGCCACTCTCCACCGCCTGGCGCGCCAGGAATAGGGCGGTCGAACCGGTGGCGCAATTGTTGTTGACGTTGATCACCGGGATGCCGGTCAGCCCGATGCCGTAGGCCGCAGCCTGCCCGCAACAGGAGTCGCCGAACACATAGCCGACATAAACCTGCTGCACGTGGCCGTAGTCCAGGCGCGCATCCTTGAGCGCGGCGCGCCCAGCCTTGGTCCCCATTACCGTATAGGACTCGCTGGCACCCGGTTTGGTGAAGGGAATCATGCCGACTCCCACCACATGCACGGACCTGCCCATGTTGATTTCTCCGATCACGTCTACAGGCATTATGGAAACCCGGCTCCGCGCCCTGAATCGTCGGAAGCGACGAAGCCCCCGCCGAGAGCCTCTAGATCGCCGTGGCGGTAGCGACCATGCCCCGGTCGTGCAAGCGTCCGAACTGCTGCGCGCTGAGTCCGAGCACACCGCACAAAACCTCCTCGGTATGCTGGCCCAGCAGCGGGGCGGCCTCGGCCGGCTTGCGCCCGGCCAGGCCGAACTGCAGCGGCGTCGCGGGTGAGGAAATGGTACCCACGCCGTCTTGCACGACCCGCGAAAACAGCGGATTGTGATCGGGATCCACCGCCGTGCCGGTTGCCAGTTGTGCAATGCTCTGATAGCGGCTCCAGCAGACGCCGGCGCGATCGAAGCACGGTGCTACCTGGTCCAGGCTGCGTGCGGCGATCCACGTCTGCACGATGGTGGCGATGCGCTCGCGCGTACGGAAGCGGTCGCCTTCCCGGTTGAGGTCCAGCCCCAGCTCCTGCGCCAGAGCCGCCATCGCCGCCGCCGTGCCGGTGGCTTCGACCAGAGCCTTCCATTGCTTCAGCGTCAGCGCCACCAGCATGATTCGCGCCCCATCGGCGCAAACGAAGTCGCGGCCGAAGGCACCGAACAGATCGTTGCCGTGGCGTTCCCGCGCCTGGCCGAGCTGCGCTTCGGCGATGAAACCCAGGTGCCCCATCACTGCCAGCCCCACGTCTTCCAGTGCCAGCCGGATATGCTGCCCCAGGCCATGCCGCCGCCGGTAGCGCTCGGCGGCGAGCAGCCCGACTGCGGCCATCTGGCCGGTGATCAGATCCCAGGCCGGCAGTACATGGTTGACCGGAGCCGTGGCGTCCAGCGGGCCGGTGATGTTGGGAATGCCCAGCGAGGGATTGACGGTGTAGTCCACCGCCGGGCCGCCCTGCCGCGTCCCCTGGATGGTCAGCTGGATCAGGTCCGAACGCCGCTGCTGCAGGTGCTCGTAGGACAGCCAGCCGCGCGGCGGCAGATTGGTCAGCAACATCCCGCCCTCCTCGGCCGGCGCGCAGACCAGGGCCATGGCCAGTTCCCGCCCTTCATCGCAAGCGGTGTCGATCACCACCGAACGCTTGGACTTGTTCAGGCCGGCCCAGAACAGGCTGGTGTTGTCCGGCGTCACCGGCCAGCGCCGGTAGTCGAGACCGCCGCCGGGCGGATCGATGCGGATGACTTCCGCGCCAAGCTGGGCCAGCGCCATGCCGCCGGAAGGAGCCGCGACGAACGCAGAGGCCTCGATGACGCGGAAGCCGTCGAGAACCAGGCCGTTCATGCAGCCTCTGCCGGCAGTGCCGCTTCGAGCAGGCTGCGCGCCACCACCTTCAGCGCCAGCGTCTCTTCCGCGCCCTCGAAAATCGACAGTACGCGCGCATCGACGAAGTAACGGCTGACCGGCGTTTCCTCGGCATAGCCCATGCCGCCATGAATCTGCAGCGCCTCGCGCGTCACCCATTCCGCCGAGCGGCAGGCGAACAATTTCACCAGGCTGGCCTCCATACGGCCACCGCCGCCATCCACCAGCCGCCCCACCGCGTAACTGAGCCGGCGGCAGGCGAGGAAGCGCGCCGCCATGCGCGCCAGCTTGGCCCGCGTCAAGGCATAGTCCGCCAGCGGCGCGCCGAACACCTTGCGATCGGCCGCATACGCCATTGCCGCGAGCAGGGCCGCGCGCATGATGCCGCAGGCCCGCGCGGAGGTTTGCAGACGCCCACCCATCATGCCTGCCATGGTGAAGTAGAAACCCTTACCGAGCCCGGGTTCGCCGCCGATGACGTTCGCGTCCGGCACGAACAGATCTTCGAAAGCCAGGTCGAACGAGTGCATGCCGCGGTAGCCGATGGTGGGAATGGCGCGGCCCGTGAGTCTTCCGCCGCCTGCCTGCTCATGACTGAACTGGTGTCCGTCATACGAAGGCTTCTCCACCAGCATGATGCTGAGACCCTTGTAACCCAGTGCCTTGTCCGGGTTGGTGCGCACCACCACCATCAACAGACCCGCCTTGCCGGCGAAGGTGCACCAGGTCTTGGCCCCGCTCAGCAGCCAGCCACCCTGGGTTCTGGTGCCGCGCAGCTGCAAGCCGGCGACATCAGAGCCGTAGTCCGGCTCGGTGATGGCGATGCCGCACAGCGGCTCGCCGCGGGCGATCTTTGGCAGCCAACTCCGCTTCTGCTCTTCGGTGCCGCCCGCCAGCAGGGCGCGCGACAGGATTTCCGGCCGCGTGATAAGGCTGCCGGCCGCAGCCAGCGACGCCTCGGACAACGCCTCGGTGACGACGATCATCATCAGGTTGTCTTCGCGATCATCCGGGGCGGTACCGCCGAAGCGCTCCGGGATCGACAGGCCGAACACTCCCATCTCGCGCAGCGGCTGCAGCAGCTCTTCCGGCACGGTCAGGTCGTGGCGATGGATCTTCTCCGCCAGCGGCGCCACCATTTCGCGCGCGATGCGCCGGAACTGCTGCTGCGCCATCGCCAGCTCATTGCCGAGCGGGATGTAGGCGATCTCGCCACCACTTTCGACCAGCCAGCGCCCGGTCTCGTCGAGCGCACGGCCGTTGAGCACGGCCTTGCGCAGGATCTTCACATCGCCGCCGCCCAGCAGTTCATGTACTCCCGCAGCATCGGCATCGACATTGAGCAGGATGCCCTGCAGGCGTTCGCCTACCGACAGGACTGCATCCACGGCATAGGTCAATGCCAGCCGCTGGTCGAGCGGCGAAGCGTCAGAACAATCTTCGAGTACGGCTTCCGCCGCCAGCAGCTCGGCGCTAGCCAGCGCCAGCTCGTAGCTGGCCAGTTGCTCCTGGTCCAGACGCAGCGCATCAAGCCCGCCCCCGGCCGAACAGCTTTGTGCCAGGGCGCGCGTGGCGGCGTGGGTATGCAAGCGCAGCCGGCCGAGCACTGCGCCCGCCTGTGGAATCAGTGAAATCATCTCGCTCATGCCGACTGGCCGTTCAAGGAGTGCCGGACTTGCCGGCTTGCGCCGCGGCGCCGGCACGGCGGAGAACTTCCTGCGCGCGCAGCGCCACCGGCGGATCGATCATCTTGCCCTGGTAGGAGGCGGCGCCTTGGCCGCTCTTCAGCGCCGCCTCATAAGCAGCCAGCACACCCCGCGCTTCGGCAACGGCCTGCGGCGAGGGTATGAACTCTTCGTTGAGGATGTCGACCTGGTCAGGGTGGATGCAGAAGGCGCCGACGAAGCCGAGCTGCCGCGCCAGGCGAACGATGCGGCGAAAACCTTCCAGGTCGGCGAACTCCGCAATCGAGCCGGGGAAACCCAGCGGCAGGATGCCGGCGCGGCGGCAGGCGAACACGATCTGCTGGTTCGGCCACAGTAGTACCTCGGGCACCGGCTCCATCCCGGCCGAAGCCGAGAAATCCTCGGACCCGAGAATCATGCCGAGCAGGCGCGCGGAACTCGCGGCGATCGGATCCAGGCGCGGCAAGGCGTGCACATCCTCGATCTGCGCGATCAGCCGGATCGTCCCCGCTTCCAGACCGCGCGCGGTTTCCAGGCGATCAAGCCGCGCGGCGACCTCCTGCACAAAGGCGGGATCATCGACCTTGGGCAGCACCAGCGCCGCAATACCGGGAAGGACGGCGGCCTCCAGGTCTTCGCCCAGCAATTCCCAGGCCCGGTTGAGGCGCACCAGCACCGCGGCCCCGGATTGCGACACTAGCGTGGCGGCGGACCGCAGGGCACCGCGGGCCGCCGCCTTCTGCGCCATCGGCACGCTGTCTTCCAGATCGAGGATGCAGGCGTCGGCGCCGCGCTGGTGCGCGCGAGCGACGAACTTCTCCACGTGCGCCGGCACGAACAGCATGGAGCGCCACAGCGAAAGCGCGGCGCTCATGCCAGCGTCGCCTTGGCCGACATGCACAACTGGCCCTGCTGCGCGCTCCATAAACTCAGGGCCTTGCCGTCCTGGCTGCCGCTCACCGTGAATGGCTGCGACACGAAAGTCGGGCGAACCGCCCGATACTCGAAGCTTCTGATTGCCGCATGCGGGAGCTGCGCCTGGCACAGTTCCAGCAGCAGTGTCGCCAGCAGCGGCCCCTGCACCACCAGGTCTGCATAGAATTCCTGCTCGGTGGCATACGGCCGATCGTAGTGAATGCGATGACTGTTGTAGGTGAGCGCCGAATAGCGGAACAGCAGCACCGGATCGGGCATGATCTCGCGCGTCCAGTCCGCGGCTGCCGGAGCCGGCTCCCCGACAGCTTCCGCGGCGGGACCCGCGGGCATCTCCCGGTAGACCAGGTTCTGCTCCTCGCGGATGCACACGCTGCCGTCCTGTAGGAACTCGTGCGCAAGATGGAGAAACACTAGCGAGCCGGATTTTCCGCTCTTCGCCTCGATCGACTGGATGGTGGAGCGGCGCTGTGCCGGGAATCCCAGGCGCAGCGGCTTTTCGATCCGCATCCCGCCGGCCGCCCACATGCGACGCGGCAGGGGCGGCGGCGGCAGCAGGGCCGTCGCCTTCGGATGACCGTCGCTGCCGGTGACGGAAGCTAGCGGGGTGTCGAGGAAATACAGCCACTGCCAGGCCGGCGGCAGCGGATCACCGGCGGTGGGCGACTTGCCGCGCTCAAGGGCGGCGGCGAGTCCCTGTGCGGGAAACGCACGCAGCTCATCGTGGGCGGTGTTCTGCCGTCCCACCCATACCTGCAAGGCCTTGGCATCGACCGCGCTCATGATCGCGAGGCCTCCGGAGTCAGCAGGGACACACCAAGCGTCGCCCGCCGCTGCAGCCACGGACTGGGGCGATAGCGCGGATCGTTGGTCAGGGCGTGCATGTTGCGCAGGATGGTCAGCACGCGCGCGCCGCCAATAGCGTCGCCGAGTGACAGCGGCCCCTTCGGGTAGCCGAGGCCGAGCTTCACCGCATCCTCGATGTCCTGCACCTGGGCAATGCCGCGCTGCGCGATGTTGGCGGCGATGTTGACGATCATGGCGAGGATGCGTTGCACCACGAAGCCGGGACTGTCGCCGATCAGCGTCAGCGGCACACCGTCGCGGCCGAACAGCGCCAGCGCGGCATCGCGCGCCGCCGGCGCGGTCACCGCCGTCAGCATCAGGGTGCGATGCTTGTCCAGGCCGGGCAGCGGATCGAGCGCGACGGTGCGGCTGGCGTCCAGGCACTGCGCGACGCAGGCGCTGCTGGCGTCGCGCCCCCAGGGCTGCAGCACGATCAGGTCCGCTTCCGGCATCTCGCCCACCACTTCCACGCCAGCGGCCTGGGCCAGCGCGACGATGCCCTCGCGCTGCGGCGCTTCGCGGCTGATCCACACTTTCAGCCCGGCGCCCAGCGGCGGCAGGCCGCGCGCTGCACCGCTATCCGACAACCGCGTCTGCCCTTCGTAGCGGTACCAGCCCTCCCCACTCTTGCGGCCATACAAACCGGCGGCGATGCGCGGCCTGATCAGCGAAGACGGGCGGAAGCGCGGCTCCTGCTGGAATTGTTCGTAAATCGAGTCCATCACCTTGCCGGACACGTCCAAACCGGTGAGGTCGAGCAGTTCGAACGGCCCCATGCGAAAACCTGCCGCCTCGCGCATCAGCGTATCGATCTGCGCGGGCGCGGCGATCTGCTCTTCCAGGATGCGCAGGCCTTCGGTGTAGAGGCCGCGCCCGGCGTGGTTGACCAGGAAACCCGGCTGGTCCGCCGTCACCACCGCGCGATGCCCGGCATCCGTCACCAGTCCGCGCAAGCGCTCCACCGTATCCGGCGTGGTGCGCACGGCGGCGATCACTTCCACCACTTTCATTAGCGGCACAGGATTGAAGAAATGCAGTCCAGCGACACGCCCAGGTTTGCGGCAGTCGGCGGCGATCTCCGCAACCACCAGGGAAGATGTGTTGCTGGCGAGGATGGCGTCATCGGCCACGAAGGCCTCAAGTGCGCCGAACAACTGCCGTTTGGCGCCGAGATCCTCGATGATCGCCTCGACGATCACCGCGCAGCCGGCAAGGTCCTGCAAGGCCACCACCGGCCGGATGCGCGCCATGACCGCTTGCGCCTGCGCCTCCGTATAGCGCTGCTTTTCCACGGCGCGGCGCAGCAGCTCGGCGATGAAGCCGTGGCCGCGCACGGCCGCGCCGTCCACCGTGTCGAACAACCGCACCTCGTGCCCGGCTTCCGCGAACAGCTGCGCGATGCCGCGCCCCATGGTGCCGGCGCCGACCACGCCAACGACGGGTTTGGATGCATTCACCGGGAGCGCCTCATCGACCCGTGAACTGCGGACTGCGCTTGTCGAGGAAGGCACGCATGCCCTCGCTCTTGTCCTGCGTGCCGAACAGCAGCAGGAACTCGCGGTTCTCCAGCGCCAGTGCCGCATCCAGCGGCAGGTCCGCGCCCTGGAGCAGCACCCGCTTCACCGCGGCCAGGGACTTCGGCGGCATCTGCGCGATGGTCGCGGCGAGTTCCCTGGCGCGATCCAGTGCCTTGCCGGCCTCGGTCAGTTCGCTGGCGAGGCCGAGTTGCCAGGCACGCTCACCGCTCAGCGGCTCGCCGCTCATCAGCATCAGGCTGGCCACCGGCCGCCCAACCGCGCGCACCAGCCGCTGCGTGCCGCCGGCGCCCGGCATGATGCCGACACGCACTTCCGGCTGGCCCAGGCGCGCATTGCGATCGACGATGAGGATGTCGCACATCATGGCCAGCTCGCAGCCGGCGCCCAGCGCCACGCCGTTGATGGCGGCGATCACCGGCTTGGGGCAATGTTGCAAGGGCGCCCAGTAAGCCAACAGGTCGAGATCCGCGACGCCCTGCGGATCCTTGTCCACCAGCAGGTTCAGGTCCGCCCCGGCGGCGAACACTTCGGCGCCGCCGCTGATGATCACTACACGGATTGCCTCGTCCGCACTCAAGTCCTTCACCGCTTCGGCGATCGCCGCGCGCATGGCCAGGTCCAGGGCATTGCGCTTCTTCGGACGGTTGAGCACGATCAGCCCGACCGCCGCTTCACGCTGAATCAGTACCAGGCTGTCGGCGGTAGCGTCACTCATGGCGCGCTCCGGACGAAGTCCGCCTTGCGCTTCTCCCGCATGGCGGCATAGCCCTCGACGAAATCCGCGCCCTGCAGCAACTCCGCCTGCGCATCCTCCTCCGCCTGCAAGGCCTGGGCGAACTCGGCCGGCGCGGGCTTGAGCAGGCGCTTCATGTCGGCGAACGCCCCCTGCGGCAACTGCGCCAGTTCCACCGCCTTGTCGATCGCGGCCTGCATCACCGCGCCATCCGCGGCCAGTTCGTCGGCCAGCCCGATGGCGCAGGCACGAGCGCCGTCGATGGTGGCGCTCTGCGCCAGCAACTGTTGCGCCTGCGGCCAGCCGACACGGCGCGGCAAGGTCAGCAGGCTGCCCCAGTCCGGAATCAGCCCCAGCTTGAGGAAAGGAAAATAGATCTTCGTCCCCGCCCCCACCACGATCACGTCGCCGAGCAGGGCCAGGCCGACACCGGCGCCGACGCCCATGCCTTCGATGGCCGTCACCACCGGAATGCGCAAGCCGGCTACTGCCCGGCACAGACGGTGGATATGCCGCATGCGCTCGCGCGCCTGCGCCTGCGTTAGCCCGACCATGCTGGGCGTATCGCCGCCCGCCGAAAAGAAACCGCCCACCCCGCCGAGCACCAGCGCGCGGATTCGGCTTTTTCCCTGCAGCGTCTCCAGCGCCTGCGTCAGCGCTTCACGCACCGCATGATCAATGGCATTGCGCTTGTCGGGACGATTGAGCAGCAGCCGCGCCACCTGCGGCGCGGGCTCATCGAGCAGGATGGGCTGATCGCTCAAGACAGGCTCCTACTCCAGACCTACGATGGAGACGGTGCACACATTCTGCGACGGCTGCCCGCCGAGATTGTGCGTCAGCCCGATGCGCGGATCGGGCAACTGACGCGCGCCCGCGCGCCCCTGCAACTGCAGATAGAGCTCATACAGCATGCGGATGCCGCTGGCCCCGATGGGATGGCCGAAGCACTTGAGGCCGCCGTCGATCTGGCAGGGGATCCGGCCTTCGGCGTCGAACACACCGTCGAGCACATCGCGCACCGCGCCGCCCTCGTCGGAGAGTTGCAGGTCCTCCATGGTGACCAGCTCGGTGATGGAGAAGCAGTCATGCACCTCGGTCAGGCTGATCTCCTGGCGCGGCTTGCTGATGCCGGCCTCGCTATAGGCGCGCTTCGCCGCGATGCGCGCGGTGTGCACGTAGCTGCCGTCCCACTCGTTGGAATGCATCTCCCAGCCGTTGGAAACCACCACCTGTAGCGCCTTGAAGGTAACGAGGCCGCGTTTGCCCAGGCTGCGCGCGATATCCGGCCGCGTCACGATCACCGCGGCGGCGCCATCGGAGACGCCGGCACAGTCGTACAGGCCCAGCGGCTCGGCGATGATCGGGGCCTTCAGTACCTGCTCCTCGGTCACCGCCTGGCGGAAGTGCGCCTTCGGATTCTTCGCGCCGTTGGCGTGGCTCTTCACTGAGACGTGGGCGATGGCCCGCTTCAACAGTTCCGGCGCCACGCCATGCTTGGCACGGTAGGCCGAGGCGAGTTGGGCGAAATTGGCCGGCGCCACCGCATTGGGATACCACTGCGGGATGTAGGTGCCCACCGTCGCCACCGGCAAGCCGCCGTAGCCGGTGTCCTTGAGCTTCTCCACACCCAGGGCCAGGGCGATGTCGCAGGCACCGGCGGCCACGGCATACACCGCCGCGCGCACCGCCTCGGTGCCGCCCGCGCAGAAATTCTCGACCCGGGTCACGCCGATATTGGGCAGGCGCAGCGCGATGGCCATCGGCGTGCCGCCGCGGCCGGTGCCCACATCATCCATATGCGTCGAGTACCAGGCGGCGTCGATCTGCTCCGGCGAGATACCGGCATCCTTCAACGCCTCGGTATAAGCCTCGACCATCAGGTCCTCGGGGCTGGCGTCCCAGCGTTCGCCGAACTTGCTGCATCCCATGCCGAGGATGGCGACCTTGTCCTTGATGCCTGTTGCCATGTCTGATTTCCAATAAAGTGACGGCGCTGCGGAACTAGCGCCGCAGCGCGGCCGCGGCCAGCCGGCGCGCACCGAGCGCGAGGGTATTGCCCACGAACTGCGCCGAATCGAAATATTCCTTCCAGGCGACGATGCGCTGGTCCGCGATCTCCAGCACGCCGCTCACCGGCACCTCCGTCAACAGCGCGCCACTGCGCGCATACAGCCGGTCGATGCGCTGGGTGTGCACAATCGCGCCGGTGCTGGCGATGCTCAGCAACTCGACCTCGACCCGTTCCAGCCCCATCAGCAGGCGAGCGCGGCGCAGGAAGCGCAGCGCCGGCTCCGGCCCGGTGGTGGCGGCCAGCGGGCGCTGGTCCCAGTAGCAGTCCGCCGAAAACGTTTCACCGAAGGCCGCGCACATCTCGTCGAACGAAACCGCCCAACGCTCGAAGAAGCGCCGCACCAGCTCCTGTTCGGGCGAGCGCTTCATGTCCGCTCCGGCGCCGGCTGGCCGGGAACCGGCGTCGCCTTCCAGAAGTAGCGCTTGAAGCCGCGCACCTCGTCTGTGTCCTTGATGCGGAACACCATCTCCACCCGCGTGCCGGTGGCGATATCGCCCTGCGCCACGTCGGTGAAGTCCATCAGGATGCGCCCGCCGCCGTCGAAGTCGATCTGCCCATATTGGTGCGGCGGCGACAGGTGGAAGGAAAGGAATTCCGCCGACCAGCTCAGCACCGTGCCCTGCCGCTCCGCCAACGGGTAAGGCTCCTGCGTATCCAGCGCCGGCGCACCCTGCGTATAGGAATAGCGCGAGGGCGGATAGTGCACCTGCCCGGTGACGCTGCAACGCCCGGCGACCAGGCCGAGGATGGCGCGGTGGTGCCGGTAAGCGGTGGTCAGCGCCGTCTTCTTGTCCTGCTCGCCGCGCATGCCACGCTCCACCTGCAACTGGTCCTTGTAGACCAGGAAGCGGGTGTAGCTGTTTTCGATGACGCCGCGATCGAGCCAGCGGGCCACGCCCAGGCGTGGCTTGAAGGACTTGATGCGCTCGGTAACGCGCAGCACCAGCACCTGCGCGCCGCTGCCGAACTGCGCCAGCACGATGACCTGTCCGGGCGAGGCCGTTTCCAGCACTTGCGCCAGCAGCAGCAGACCATGGGCAACGCCGGTATCGCCAATCGTGTCGGCCAGGTTGGCGACCACCGCCTCGGGGGCAATGCCGCATTTCTTCGCCAACACGGCATCAACCTTGGCGAAGGTGCTGGGAAAGATAAAACGGTCGACCCTGGCGGCTTCGACGCCGCTTTGCGCCAGTGCCTGAGCGACCGCGCGCGGCATGATCTTGCTAATGCCCTCGTCGCGTACCCAGCGCTCCTCCCAGTGGTAATCGATGTCCTGTCCGGCGAGCCGGAAGCGATCGACGAAATCCACCGTGATCGACGCCTGCGCCAGGATTTCCGCGATGGGGCGGTCCTTGCCGAGCAGGAAGGCGGCGGCGCCGTCGCCATAGTCGAGTTCGGAACTGCTCGCCGCGCGGGTCCGGCGCGCATCGGCCGCAGTCAGCAGCACCGGTCCGCTGCCGACGGCCGCGAGCGCCGCCGCCTGGGCGAAGCCGGACAGTGCCGCGGTCTGGCTGCCGGTGAGATCGAGCGCGGCCACGGATTCATCCAGGTCGAGCGCCCCGGCAACAACGCCCGCATTGAGGCGCTCGGCAAACGGCAGGGTGGCGGAGGCCAGCAGCACTGCACGCACGGTGGTGCGGTCCATAGCACCCAGACAATCCCGCGCCGCGGCCACCGCCATGGTGATACTGTCCTCATCCCAGTTGGTCATCGAGCGTGTGCCCTTGCTGCGCGAGGGCTGCGGCGCAAACCAGGCGTTGGCCTCCACCACCGCCTTGCGCGACAGGCGCAGGCGCGGGATATAGGCGCCGTAACCGACGATGCCAACGTTCACGAAATGCTCCATTTGGATTTGAGGAAGACGCCGATGTGGTCGATGGCGTCCTGCGCCTCGATCAGTTCGGCGGGAAACTGCTGGAAAACATGGATCATTCCCTCCCACACCTGGAGGGTGGCGTCGACGCCCGCCGCGGCCGCCTTTGCGGCAAACAGCACCGAATCGTCGAGGCCGGTCTCACGGTCACCCGCTTGCAGCAGCAGCGGCGGCAAGCCATGCAACTCGCCGTTGAGGGGCGAGGCCAGCGCCTGCCGCACATCGCCTTCGCGTCCCAGGTACTGCGTTGCCAGGGCCTGGATCAGTTGGCGGCTGTGGATGGGATCGACGGCGGCGCGCGTCTCGTAGCTGGCGCCGCGCGTTTCGAAATCGGTCAGCGCCGACAGCAGCACCGCTGCCGCGGGCAACGGCACACCCTGGTCGCGCAAGCTCAACAAGGCGGCCGCCACCATGCCGCCGCCGGCCGAATCGCCGGCAAAAGCAATGTGGTCGGGTGCATAACCCTGCTGCAGCAGCCAACGGTAAGCACAGCAGGCATCTTCGACCGGCGCCGGAAACACATGCTCCGGCAGCAAGCGGTAGTCGAGGCCCAGCACACGGCAGCCCGCCGCGGCCGACAGGCGGCTCATCAGATCATGGTGGGATCTGACCGAACCCATCTTGTAACCGCCGCCGTGGAAATACAGCAGCACGTAGTCGGGACGCGCATCCTTGGCGTCGATCCAGCGCGCCCGCAGGCCATCGATGTCCACATCCTCGGTATGCGGCGCCAGTGCGTCGAACCAGAGGAACTCGTCCCAATCGCGGCGCATCTGCTGGATCGGCGTGTGGCGATTCCAGCCGCCATAGACCGTGCGGATGCGCGCCACCACGTGATCGACCGCGGACGGCGCGGAGCGCATCGGTAACTTCGGCGCGCTCAACATCCCATGCCCCCGGATACGCCGAGGGTTTCGCCGGTGATGAAGCCGGCTTCTTCCGAGGCCAGGAACGTCACCGCGGCGGCGACTTCTTCCGGCGTCCCCAGGCGATTGAGCAAGGTGGCACCCTTCATCGTTTCGAGCAGCTTGTCGCCACCGTCCTCTAACGCCTTGCGCAACAATGGCGTATCCACTGGACCCGGCGCGATGACGTTAGCGGTGATGCCGAAGCGGCCGTTCTCGCGGGCGATGGATTTGGTAAAGGCGATGACGCCGCCCTTGGCGGCCGCATAGACCGCGCCGCCCTTCGAACCCTGCCGTCCCGCCTCGGAACCGATATTGATGATGCGGCCGTATTTCTTCCCCTGCATGCCGGGCAGCGCCGCATGCGTGGTCGCCAGCACGGCTTCCAGGTTCACCGCCAGCAGGTAACGCCAATCCTCGATGGTCGTTTTGGTGAAGTAGGCGTGCTGATCCTGGCCGGCGTTGTTGACCAGGATGTCGAACGGTCCCTGTTCGGCGACGACCTGCTGCGCGGCGCGCAGATCGGTGAGGTCCAGGCGGACCGCGCGGGCGCCGGTTTCGGCCGCCAGCCGTTCCGCCAGCGGCATGTCCTGTGCGCTCAACACCACCTCCGCACCCTGCATGCACAAGCGCCGCACGATGGCCGCGCCGATGCCCTTGGAGCCGCCGGTGACGAAGGCGCGCCGGCCTCGCAGGTTCAGGTTGTCGGCCATGCCTACTTCCCGCTGAAGCGGGGAGCGCGCTTGCCGATGACGGCAGCCAGGCCCTCGTGTACATCCGCGGTATGGCACAAGTCCGCCACGGTGCGGCTCTCCTCCGGCATAGCGGCATCGACACCCAGGCCCACACCGGACCACAGCAGGCGCTTGGTCGCCGCCAGCGCCAGCGGTGCCCCCGCGGCGAGCTTCGCGGCGTAGTCCAGCGAGGCCGCGGCAAGATCGGCTTCCGTCACCACGCGATTGACCAGGCCCAGCGACAACGCTTCCGCCGCGTCCATCGTGTCGTTGGTCAGCAGCATCTCGGTGGCGCGACGCACGCCGATCAGGCGCGGCAGGGTGACCGACAGCCCCGCATCGGGCGCCATGCCCACGCGCGTGGCACCGGCCAGGAATTTCGCGTTATCGGCGGCGAGCACCAGGTCGCTGGCGCAGAGCAGACCCATGCCGCCGCCGCCCGCGGTATAGCCCTGCACCGCGGCAACCACCGGCGCATCGAGGTGGATCAAGGCGCCGATCACCTCCTGCAGCAGCGACGTGGCCCGGCGGATGTAGTACGGCAGCTGCTCGCCTTTAGCGGCGAAGGCATGCACGTCCCCACCAGCGCAGAAATTGGGCCCGCGGCCGCTGAGCAGCACCACGCCGATGCGTGGCTCGCCCATGCAATGCCGCAGTACCGCGCGCAACGCTTCCAGCATCTCCATGTCCAGACCATTGGAAGCCTTCGGCCGGTTCATCCGCACCAGGCCGACGCGGCCGACCAAGTGCAGCAGCGCCGGACCCTCGGCAACCAGGGCTTCGGCTTCGGCCGGCAGTGCGTATTCCAAGGCTGTACCCTCAGACCAGGAAGGACAAGGTGTACAAGGGCTTATCGTTATTCGACAGCATCACCTTCTTCTTCGCCATCTTCAGCGCGTCGCTCTCGCGGCGCAGCAGGTACTCGGTCCTCGCGCCCCAGATCGTATCGCCGCGCGCATTGGACTCGAAGATCATGCTGTTGGCGGTGACGCGATACTCGTTGCCCGTGCTCTCCAGCAGTTCGACGTTGGACAGCACGCGGCACAAGCGCGAGCGCGGCGTCTGCGTATGGCGCTTGCCGGTGTGGAACTGCTTGATGCGCAACGCGATGCGCGAACGGTTGTCGTAGATGATGGACATCTGCGACTCGGGATCGATGTCGTCGCCGTTGGCCGGGATCCAGTACATGCCATCGTCGGTCCACAGCGCTTCCCAGGCGTCGTACTCGTGGCTGTCCTGCAAGCGCGCCTCGCGATAGACGAACTGCTCGATTTCCTTGAACAGCAACAAATCCTGTGCCTCGATCATCAGCCGGCCTCCATCAAGGACCGGTAATGGCGCCAGATGCCGCGCGAGGTCACCTCGTCGGTGGCGTCGCCGACCAGGAAACCATTCTCGTCGCGCCGCTCGCGATGCAGGCCGCGGCCGAGGTAGTTCCACTCCGGCTTGCTCGCTCCCGTCACGCCGCGTTGGGTGCGCTCGTACATCTCGGCGTCGTCCGCCAGCAGGAAACCCGCCGGCCCGACCGAACCCATAGTCTGCTGGCGCAGGCGCCGGTTGAGGTCCGGCGCATCCTTGAACTGCAGTGCGGTGACGTGCTGCACCGTTTCGTTTGCCGCCAGCGGCTGGATCACGAAAATCTGGATCTCGGCGATGAACAGGTTGGGAAAAATCATGACGTGCGGCGTGCCGTCGATCATGATCTGCGTCGCCCTCTCCTCGCCGTAAGCCGCCTTCATGCTGGCGACGTACTCGGGCAGGCGCTCCGCATTGGTGCCGAACCAGTTCATCGGCTTGCCGATGCGCCGGAACTCCGGCCGCAGGTCGTTTTCGGTATGTCCGTCGCCAAGGTCGCGCGCCACGGCGGTGGACTGCGGCCCGTACAGCTCGCCGATGCCGCTCTTGGCGACACTGAAGATGGAGGCGTGAACGAACTGCGGGTGATAGCCGTCGGTCTCGTTCTCCACCAGGAACTTCCAGTTGGACTTGGCCCGGTGTTGCAGGAAGCCGGCAGTGATTTCGACCTCGCCCGAGGGAGACGTTTCGCACAGCCGGTCGAGCGCATCACGCGCCGCGCCGAGATGCTCTTCCAGGCTCGGGCCTTCGGCGGCGAAGGAGCCGAAGACGAAGCCGCGGTACTGCGCCACGCGCGGCACATGGCCCAGTCCCAGCTTGGACCGGTCCGCGCCGTCATAGCCGCTGGCGAAAGGGAAGCCGCGCAGCTGGCCGGTGTTGCTGAAGGTCCAGCCGTGATAGGGGCAGGTAAAGGAACTGCGGTTGCCCTTCTGTTCCATGCACAACTGGTTGCCTCGGTGGGCACAGCGGTTGAGCAGCAGATTGATCTCGCCCTTGCGGTCGCGGGTCATCAGCACCTGCTGCGGGCCGAGGACCTTCATCACGAAATCGTTCGGCTTGGGCACCTCGCTGACGTGCCCGACATAGACCCAGGTGCGGTACCAGATCTTCTCCAGCTCCGCCTGGAATATCGCCTCGTCCGAATACAGCGCGCCATGCACGCTGTCCGTCCGCACCATTTCACTCGCCGTCACCATGCTCCGCTCCCGTCGATGCTGGACGCATGGTGCTTTGAGAACAACACCACTTCATCGTCGCTTTCGACGATCTTGCCGGGACGGAAGCGGAATCTACGCTTATACAACGGCTTGGAGCGGCAACCCATGGAAGCCTACGCAATGCATCGGCGCTCATCGTGTTGCTTCTGTCGCAACACTGATGCGCCAACTTCACCATTACTTTACACCGTAAATATACAGTGTTAATGTCCAGTCATGGCCAAGGCACTACTCAGCACCGACGAACGCGAAGACATGCGGCGACGCCTGTCCGCCGCCGCCAACGAGATCTACCAGGACCAGGGCCTGGAAGCGGTGAGCTTCCGCAAGCTGGCCGACATGGTGAACCTCAGCCACACCCTTCCCTATCTCTATTTCGAGAACAAGGAAGCCCTGCTGGCGCGGATGCGCCAGGACGCGCTGAGCCGCTTCGACACCTTTCTGCGCGATCGCGAAGTCGCGGGCGAGTTGCCGCAACAACGCCTCTATACGCTCATCACCGGCGTGGTGGACTTCGTCAAGGAACGCCCCAGCGACTACCTGCTGATCTTCTCGACGCACCAGCCGCCGCCTGACCGCTATCCCGACCTGCTGGCCGCGCGCCGCCACCTGTTCGATCACCTGGTCGAAGCGGTGAAGGCCTGCATCGACGCGGGCCTGATGGAAGGCGAAGCGCGCCAGGTCACGCACGGCTTCTGGGTGGCCCTGCACGGCCTGATGAGCCTGCACGTGGCCAACCAGCTGGTACATGGCTACACGCTAGATGAACTGGTGTGGCCGATCATCGAGCGCATGTCCGGCCTCGGTCCGGCGAGTGCGCAGAACCGCGGGGCACGGCCCAGGGCGCAAGCCGCGCCGCGCGCGCAAAGCGCACGCAGGCAAGGCCTTTAATCGTCGTTTTCGACGACTTCCGTATTGGACGGCAAACCTAGAATTCCGGCATCGTCAGGAGAATGTCCCCCATGAGCAAGGCAATCGTACCCCTCGACGCGCTGACCCTGGAACAGCGAGCGCGCTTCAAGCAACTGACCAGCGCCCCGGCGATTTCCTGGCCCACGGCGATCTCCTGGGTGCTGCTGACCATCACCTTCCTCGGCACCTACTATTACTGCGGCACCGGGCAGGTGCCGTTGTGGGTCGGCACCCTGCTCAACTCGCTGGTCGGTTATGTCTCCTTCAGCGTCATCCACGACTCGATCCACCGCGCCATCTCGTCCAATACTCGGGTCAACGACGGCATCGGCCAGTTGGGCATGCTGATGGTGCTGCCCTATGTCGACGTCCGCCTGTTCCGCTGGGCGCACATCCTGCACCACCGCTTCGCCAGCGGCGAGCGCGACCCGGACAAAGTGCTGCACGGCGCCTGGTGGACCCTGCCCTTCCGCTGGATGGCGATCGATGCGATCTATTTCGTCTATGCCCTGCGCCACGGCGACAAGGTATCGAAACCCTACCTGCGGACCGCCCTGATGATGGCCGCCGTGGTGGCGGTCGTGGTGGCGGCGCTGATCGCCAAGGGCTACGGCCTGCAGGTGCTGATGCTGTGGTTCTTGCCGTCGCGCCTGATCCTCCTGGTGCTCGGATTCAGCTTCTTCTGGCTGCCGCACGTGCCGCACGACACCGAGCAGGAACAGAACTTCACCCGCGCCACCACCGTGCGCCAGGGCTATGAATGGCTGCTGGGCCCGGTGCTGCAATACCAGAACTACCACCTGATCCATCACCTGTTTCCGATGACGCCGTTCTACAACAACTACAAGGTGTGGCAGCTGATCGAGCCGGAACTGCGCAAGCGCGACCTCGCCATCCAGCATGATTTCCGCATCGTGCCGGTGGTATATCCCGCGCGCGACGCCTGAGATCCGGCCCCAACCCGCCATACGAGGAGATTCACCGCGCATGCGCCGCTACCAATGCCGCTACTGCTCGCACGTGTACGATGAAAGGCTGGGCGACCCCGACAGCGGCATCGCCCCGGGAACCCGCTTCGAGGACATTCCGGACGACTGGCAGTGCCCGGAATGCGGCGCCGCGAAGAGCGATTACGAGCTGGTCGAAGAGTAGCTGTCGCAGTTTCGTCGCTTCCGACGATTGAGACGCAAGCATTAGATTCTAGATTCATCGGCAGTCCGCAATCCGGCCCGCGACAGGGCCGCGGCGGTTTCCTCTCCCGCCATTCCAGGAATGCCCGATGGCCGATGCCTTTATCTACGATCACGTGCGTACGCCCCGCGGCAAGGGACGTCCGGACGGCGCCCTGCACGAAATCACCCCGATCCAGCTGGCAACCCAGACCCTTGCGGAAATCCGCGACCGCAACCAGCTCGACACGCGCCTGATCGACGACGTCATCTTCGGCACCGCCATGCCTTTCGGCGAGCAGGGTTCCAACCTCGGCCGTACCGCAGCGGTGAATGCCGACTACGCCCAGGAAGTGCCCGGCCTGCAGCTCAACCGCTTCTGCGCCTCCGGCCTGGAAGCGGTCAACCTCGCGGCGTCGCAGGCGGCGGGTGGCTTCATCGACGCCGCCATCGCCGGCGGTGTCGAATCCATGTCGCGCCTGCCGATGGTCATCGACGGCCCCTGGGTCGCCGATCCGCAGGTAAGCTGGAAAAGCTACTACGCCCCGCAAGGCATCTCAGCCGACCTCATCGCCACGCTCGACGGCTACAGCCGCGGCGATGTCGATGCCTACGCGGTGCAGAGCCAGGAGCGCGCCGCGGCGGCCTGGGACCAGGGCTACTTCGGCAAGTCCGTGTTCGGCGTGCGCGATGTCATCGGCGAAGTGCTGCTGGATCGCGACGAACACCTGCGCCGCGGCACCACGGTGGAGACGCTGGGCGCGCTCAAGCCCTCCTTCAGCCAGATGGGCGAGAAGGGCGGCTTCAACGCCGTCGCGATCCAGCGCTATCCGCAGGTCGAGCGGATCAATCACGTCCATACCGGCGGCAATTCCAGCGGCATCGTCGACGGCTCCGCCGCGGTGCTGGTGGGCAACGCCGGCTTCGGCCGCTCCGCCGGCCTCAAGCCGCGCGCGCGCGTGCGCGCCTACGCTTCGATCGGCAGCGAGCCGACCATCATGCTCACCGGCCCCGCCGCCGCAGCGGAGAAGGCGCTGAAGCGCGCCGGCATGCGGCGCGAAGACATCGACCTGTGGGAGATCAACGAAGCCTTCGCCTCGGTGGTGCTGCGCTTCCAGCGCGACCTGGATCTCTCCCCGGAAATCGTCAACGTCAACGGCGGCGCCATCGCCATGGGCCATCCGCTGTCCGCCACCGGCGCCATGCTGGTCGGCACCGTCCTGGACGAACTGGAACGCCGCAACCTCAACACCGCATTGATCACCCTGTGCGCCGCCATCGGCATGGCCACCGCCACCATCATCGAGCGTGTCTGACCTCCCCAGCATGAAGACCCTGACCTACACGGTGGATGCGGACGGCATCGCCACCATCGCCATCGACGTTCCCGGCCGGCCGATGAACGTGATCACCCCGGAGCTCCAGAACGACCTCGCCGCTGCGGTGGAATCCCTGGCCGGCGATGCCGCCGTCAAGGGCGCCATCATCACCTCGGGCAAGCCCGGCGCCTTCATCGCCGGCGCCGACATCAAGGACATGGTGAACAGCTTCGCCGCCGGCATCAGCGCGAAACAGGGCGCCGAGCTGAGCCAGAAGTTGAGCCGCCTGCTGCGCCGCCTGGAGACCTGCGGCAAGCCGGTGGCCTGCGCTATCAACGGCGTGGCCCTGGGCGGGGGCTTCGAAGTGGCGCTGGCCTGCCACTACCGTGTGCTGGCGCAGGACGCCAGCGTCGGCCTGCCCGAAGTGAACATCGGCCTGCTGCCGGGCGCCGGCGGGACGCAGCGCCTGCCGCGCCTGATCGGCATCGAGAAAGCCGGGCCGATCCTACTCGGCGGCCAGCCGCTGAAGGCGGCGGATGCGCTGAAGCTCGGCGTGGCGCACGCGGTGGCGCCCGCAGCCGAACTCCACGGCCTGGCCCGCAAGTGGCTGCTCGAAACACCCAAGGCCGTGCAGCCCTGGGACGAGAAGGGCTATCGCATTCCCGGCGGCGCCGGCCCGGCGGCCAGCCACGCCGCCATCAGCTTCACCATGGGCACGGCGGTGACGGCGAAGAGCACGCAACGCAACCTCCCCGCGCCGCTGGCCATCCTGTCCTGCCTGTACGAGGGCACTTTGCTGCCGATCGATACCGCACTCAAGGTGGAGTCGAAATATTTCGGCCAGCTCCTGTCGGGCCCGGTGGCGCGCAACCTGATGCGCACGATGTTCATCAACAAGAATGCCGCCGACAAGCTGGCGCGGCGCCCGGACGGCGTACCCGCCAGCAAGGTGAAGAAGCTCGGCATCCTCGGCGCCGGCATGATGGGCGCGGGCATCGCCCAAGTTTCGGCGGCTGCCGGCATCGAAGTGGTGCTGCTCGACAGCACGCAGGAGATGGCGGAGAAGGGCAAGCAACTGTCGGTCACGCTGCTGCAGAAGGCGCTGGAGCGCGGCAAGACCACGCAGGCCAAGGTCGATACGCAGCTGGAGCGCATCTGGCCGACGATCGACTACGCCGATCTGGCGGGCTGCGACCTGGTGATCGAAGCGGTGTTCGAATCCCGCTCGGTCAAGGCCGAGGTCACGCAACGAGCCGATGCGGTGATTCCGAAGACCGCGATCTTTGCCAGCAACACCTCAACCCTGCCGATCACCAGCCTGGCCGCGACGTTCTCCCGCCCGGCCGACTTCATCGGCCTGCATTTCTTCTCGCCGGTGGACAAGATGCCATTGGTGGAAGTGATCATGGGCCGCGACACCGGCCCAGCGACGCTGGCCAGGGCCATGGACTACGTGGCGCAGATCCGCAAGACGCCCATCGTGGTCAATGACAGCCCCGGTTTCTACACCAGCCGCGTCTTCGCCACCTACTTCCAGGAAGGCATCCTGATGCTGGAGGAGGGCGTTGCGCCGGCATTGGTGGAAAACGCCGCGCGCATGGCCGGCATGCCGATCGGACCGCTCGCGGTCAGCGATGAAGTGACCCTGGAACTGCAGCTGAAGGTGATCGAACAGAACCTGGCGGACGGCCAGGCGCCGACGGCGCAGCTGCCACGCATCCTCCAGGTGCTGAGGACCATGGTGCGCGACCTCAAGCGCAGCGGCCGGCGCGGCGGCGGCGGCGGCTTCTACGATTACCCGGCCGAGGGCAAGATCCTGTGGCCGGCGCTGTCGCAGCATTTCCCCCTGGCGGCGCAGCAGCCGGATGTGGAGGAAGCGAAGAAGCGCCTGCTCTACATCCAGGCGCTGGAGACGGCGCGCTGCGTCGAAGCCGGCGTGGTGATGGAGCCGGCGGACGCCGACCTCGGCGCTATCCTCGGCATCGGCTTCCCCGCCTGGACCGGCGGCACTCTGTCCTTCATCGACACCCTGGGCCTGCCGCCTTTCGTGGTCGAATGCGAACGGCTCGCCGTACAGTACGGACCGCGCTTCCAGCCTTCCGACTGGCTCAGGGCCAAGGCACGCAGGGGCGAGACCTTTCACCCGCCGCTGTCGGCCGCGGCCTGAAACCCGAAGCCGCCATGACCACAAACCTCTACAGCGGCGATTGCCTGCAGGCGCTCGCGCTCGAACACGGCATCGTCGAAATTCGGCTCGACCGCAAAAACGAACCAGTCAACAAGCTCGACGCGCGTCTGCTGCGAGAACTGGACCTGGTGTTGGAACAGCTGCGCGCCCATCCCGACCTGCGCGGCGTATTGCTCGCTTCTGACAAGGACGCCTTCCTCGCCGGTGCCGATATCGCCGTGCTCTGGTCCATGCTGGAATGGCCGCGGCAGCAATTGCTGGAATTCTGCGGCGGCATGCAGCGCTCGCTCACCGCCATCGGCGAACTACCGGTGCCGGTCGCCTGCATGATCAACGGCTACGCCCTGGGCGGCGGCCTGGAAGTGGCACTATGCGCTGACTACCGCGTGCTGGCCGAGGACGGACAGGTCGGCTTTCCCGAAGTCGGCCTGGGCATCCTGCCCGGCGCGGGGGGCACCGTACGCACGCCACGCCTCGCCGGCGACACCACCGCACTGGAATGGATCACCGGCGCCCGTACCTACAAGGCTGCCGCAGCCCTCAAGGCAGGGATGGTCGACGCGGTGGGCGAGCCCCCGCAACTCCGCTCCCTGGCGCTGGACTGGCTCGGCTGCGCCATCGCCGGCGAGCACGACTGGAAGGGCGTGCGCGAGCAGCGCAAATCCGGCTTCACGGTTGACGAAGCCGCTTTCACTGCCGCACGCGAACAGGCCCGCAAGGCTTCCCGCAACCAGCCGGCCGCACTGGCAGTGGTCGACCTGCTGCAGGACTGCGCCCCGCTGTCGCGCGACGCCGCCTTAGCCCAGGAGGCACAGGTCTTTGCCTGGCTGATCCAGACACCGGCGGCCCGCGCCCTGGTCGGCACCTTCCTCGCCGGCCAGCAGCTGAAAAAGAAGAACAGGAATCAGGCCGCATCTTCGCGCCGGGTGCAGCGCGTCGGCGTGCTCGGTGCCGGCATCATGGGCGGCGG
>JAMFRN010000044.1 GCA_026224805.1 Nevskia soli | reverse complement strand
CCCTCTCCCCACTCCGTGGGGAGAGGGAGACGAAAACAGGGCGCGGGACTCGGCTCAGACCTGCGCATATTTCTCCGCATCTCCCACCCAGCGCGCAATCACCTTCCGCGCCTCCTGCGGCGATTTGCTCAACCACTGATCCGCCAGCTTCTGCAAGGGCGGGATCTGCGCCGCATCGCGCACCGGATCGGCAATCTTCAGACCGATCAGGCCGGTCTGCTTGCGCCCGAGCAGTTCGCCCGGCCCGCGTAGCTCCAGATCATGCTGGGCGATCTTGAAGCCGTCATGGGTGGTGCGCATCACTTCGAGCCGCGCCTTGCCGCCCTCGCCCAGCGGCGGCTGGTACATCAGCACGCACTGGCTGGCGGTGGCGCCGCGGCCGACCCGGCCACGCAGCTGGTGCAGCTGGGCCAGGCCGAGGCGTTCGGCGTTGTCGATGATCATGATGCTGGCGTTGGGCACGTCGACGCCGACCTCGATCACGGTGGTTGCCACCAGCAGCTGGGTGGCGCCATTCTGGAAGGCGCGCATCTGCGCGTCCTTCTCCTGCGGCTTGAGGCGGCCGTGAACCAGGCCGACGCGCAGCTGCGGCAGCTCGGCGCGCAGCTGGCGGTAGGTTTCCTCCGCCGCCTGTGCCTGCAACTGGTCGGACTCCTCGATCAGGGTGCAGACCCAGTAGGCCTGCCGCCCGCCCATGCAGACTTCGCCGATGCGCTCCAGCACTTCGCCGCGGCGCTCGTTGGACAGGGCCACGGTCAGCACCGGGGTGCGGCCGGGGGGCAGCTCGTCGATCACCGACACGTCGAGATCGGCATAGAGGGTCTGCGCCAGGGTGCGCGGGATCGGCGTGGCCGACATGATCAGCTGGTGCGGGGTGACGCCGCGCGGACCCTTGTCGCGCAGGGCCAGGCGCTGGCCGACGCCGAAGCGGTGCTGCTCGTCCACCACCACCAGGCCCAGCTTGGCGAAACGCACTTCGGACTGGAACAGGGCGTGGGTGCCGACCCACACCTTGACCTCGCCGCGCGCGGCGCGCGACATGGCTTCTTCCTTCTCGGCTTTCTTCATGCGTCCGGACAGCACGCCGACCTCGACGCCGAGGGCACCCAGCATGCCGGCTAGGTTGTGCGCGTGCTGCTCGGCCAGCAGCTCGGTCGGCGCCATCAGCACCGCCTGCAGGCCGGCCTGGGCGCAGCCGAGCATGGCGGCAGCGGCGACCACCGTCTTGCCGCAGCCGACATCGCCCTGCAGCAGGCGCAGCATCGGCTTGCCCGAGGCGAGGTCGTGAGCGATCTCGCCGATGACGCGGCGCTGTGCGCCGGTCAGGGCGAAGGGCAGCTTTTCCTGCAGCAGGGCCGAGGCCGGCTGCACACTGTCGATGCGCGCGCCGGGCTGGGCCAGGGTGCGCCGACGCAGCAGGCGCATGCATAGCTGGTGCGCCAGCAGCTCCTCGCGCAGCAGGCGCAGCTGCGCCGGATGCCGTTCCAGCAGCAGGTCGCCGAGGTCGGTGCCGCCGGGCTCGTGCAGCACGCGCAGGGCGGTCATGGTGTCCGGCGGCGCCAGGCCGGGCAGCTCGAGGTTGAACTCGGGATCGCGCGCGGCCACTTCCAGCGCCTGCTGAATAAGTCCACGCAGGCGCTGCTGGGTAATGCCGGTGACCAGCGGATAGATCGGGGTCAGCTTGGGCTCCGCCGGCAGCAGCGCCGCATCGTCGGCGACGCGGTACTCGGGGTGCACCATCTCCAGCCCGCTGGCGCCGGCGCGCACCGTGCCGAAGGCGCGTACCCAGCGGCCCTCGACGAAGCTCTGCTTCTGCAGTTCGTTGAAATGGAAGAAGCGCAGCAGCAGGCCGCTGCCGCCGTCGTCGATCGCCACGCGCAGGCTACGGCGCGGGCCGAAGCGCACGTCCATCGCCGCCACCTTGCCGCGCACCAGCACTTCCTCGCCCGCCTTCAACTCGTTGAGCGGCACGATGTGGCGCCGGTCCTCGTAGCGGCTGGGCAGGTGGAACAGCAGGTCCTGCACCCGCTCGATGTCGAGCAGGCGCAGTTTGGCGGCCACAGCGGGGCCCGCGCCCTTGAGGTAGGTTACCCCGGTGGCGAGCGTGGTCGGCGGCTTGGCGCCGGACCGCGCACGGTCCGGGCCGCGTTGCTCTTTCTTATTCAAGCACCAGGATCGCGTCCGCCTCGACGCGCGAGCCGCGCGGCAGGCTGGCCACGCCGATGGCGGCGCGGGCCGGGAAGGGCTGCACGAAATACTCGCTCATGATCTCGTTGACCTTGGGGAAATGCGTCAGGTCGGTGAGGAAGACGTTGAGCTTGGCCACGTCCTTGAGCCCGCCGCCGGAAGCTTCGGCCACCGCGCGCAGGTTCTTGAACACCTGATGGATCTCGGCCTCGATGGTGTTGTTCTGCAGGTGCATGGTGACCGGGTCGAGCGGGATCTGCCCGGAGAGATAGACGGTCTTGCCGCATTTCACGGCCTGCGAGTAGGTGCCGATCGCGGCGGGGGCCTGATCGGTATGGATGATCTGACGGGTCACGGCGGTATTCCCTTGAAAAGGGATAGCCTAACGCGTCGCGGCACTCCGTGGATAACCGCCGCTCAGACCCGGATGACGCGCTGCACCGGCGGCAGCCGCCGCAGGCGGCGCAGGACCCGCGCCACGTGGACGCGGTCGCGCACGGTGATGGTGAAGCGCATCTCCAGAGCATCGGAGCCGTCGCGTTCCGGCATCTGCACGTTCTCGATGCTGGCGCCGGCGCTGGAGATCTCGCCCGCCACCATAGCCAGCAGGCCACGGCGGTTTTCCGCCTTGAGCTTGAGCTCGGCAAGGAAGTCGCCCTGCACTTTCTCCGACCAGATCAGCGGCACGCGCTCCTGCGGGCCGCCCTTGCGAGTCTGCACGTGGCGGCATTCGAGGCGGTGGATGACGATGCCGCGGCCGACGCTGACGTAGCCGCAGATATCGTCGCCCGGAATCGGGTGGCAGCACTTGGCGTAGTCGATGACCAGGCCCTCGGTGCCCTCGATCTGCAGCGGCACGCTCTCGCCCGGCACGGTGCCCTGCTTCGGGTCCGGCAGGAAGTGGCGCGCCACCAGCGGCGCCAGGCGCGCGCCGGTGCCGATGGAGATGTAGAGGTCTTCCATGTCCTGCAGGTTGAAAGCCTTGAGCACCGCCTCGGTGGAGCCTTCCTTGAGCGAGGACAGCGGCACGTGCAGCTCGCGCAGGGCGATTTCCAGCAGGCGCCGGCCGAGGCGGATGGCCTCGTCCTCGCGCTGGTTCTTGAGGAAGTTGCGGATGTGCGAGCGCGCCTTGGCGGTCTTGACGTAGTTGAGCCAGGCGGCATTGGGCCGGGCGTGGCGGGCGGTGATGATCTCCACCGTCTGGCCGTTCTGCAGCGGCGTGTTGAGCGGCTCCAGTTGCTGGTCGATGCGCGCGGCGACACAGTGGTCGCCCAGCTCGGAGTGCACCGAGTAGGCGAAGTCCACCGCGGTGGCGCCGCGCGGCAGGCGGCGGATCTGGCCCTTCGGCGTGAAGACGTAGACCTCATCCGGAAACAGGTCGACCTTGACGTTCTCGATGAAATCCAGCGCGCCGGCACCGCCCTGCATCTCGAACAGGTTGCCCAGCCATTCGCGGGCGCGCACCTGCGGCGCCGAGCCGGGGTCATTCTTGCCGCCGAGCTTGTACTGCCAGTGGGCGGCGATGCCGCTCTCGGAGATGTGGTGCATGTCGCGGGTACGGATCTGCACCTCGATCTTGCGCCCCTGCGGGCCGACGCAGGTGGTGTGCAGCGACTGGTAGCCGTTGACCTTGGGGTTGGCAATGAAGTCGTTGAACAGCTCCGAGATCGGCCGGTAGACGTGGTGCGCCACGCCGAGGGCGCGGTAGCAGTCGTCGACCTTGGTCACCAGGATGCGGAAGCCGAGCAGGTCCATCACGTCGAGGAAGCGCAGGCGCTTGCGCTGCATCTTCTCGTATACCGCGTAGAGGTTCTTCTGCCGGCCGACCACCGAGGCGCCGATGCCTTCCTCGCGCAGCGCCCGCTCCAGCTTGTGCTCGAATTCCTTGATCAGGCTCTTGGTGTCGCCCAGGCGCTCGTTCACCGCGCGCTGGAACACGTTGTAGCGCTTCGGGTGCAGGTTGAGGAAGGCCAGGTCTTCCAGCTCGGTGCGCAGGGTGTTGATGCCCAGGCGCTGCGCGATGGGGGCGTAGATCTCCAGCGTCTCGCGCGCCACGCGGCGGCGCTTGGCCGAGTCCACCCCTTCCAGGGTGCGCATGTTGTGCAGGCGGTCGGCCAGCTTGACCAGGATCACGCGCAGGTCCTGCGCCATCGCCAGCAGCAACTTGCGCACGCTCTCCGCCTGCTGCTCGGCGCGGGTCATTCCCTCGACCTTGTGGAATTTGCTGACGCCGTCGACCAGCTCCGCCACGTCCTTGCCGAACAGGCGCACGATCTCGCCCTTGTCGACGTCGGTGTCTTCGATCACATCGTGCAGGATGGCGGCGCACAGGGTCGTCGCATCGAGGCGCATTTCGGCCAGGATCCGGGCCACCGCCAGCGGATGATAGATGTAGGGCTCGCCGGATTCGCGCGCCTGGCCGGAGTGCATGCGCGCGCCGAACTCGTAGGCGCGGCGCACCTCGGCGATCTGGTCTTCCGGCAGATATTCCTGCAGCACGCGGCACAGCGCCTCGATGCCGTACTCGCGCGCTACGCGCTGAGTGCGGATCGCGGTGCCGATGCGCTGGATAACCGGGAATTCCATAGCCTCAGTATAGACTGGGGGCATCGAATTCCGGTGCAACCCGGATGTAAGTCCGCGGCCCGGGGATTCCGGTTGCGGCGGCGGATATCCGGGATCGCCCGCGGGACAAATAAAAAGGGGCCTTGCGGCCCCTTTTTTTGAATCAGCGGACGAGCCGCAGCGTCGGGTAGGCGGAGGCCGTTACTGGCCCCCGCCCCCCTAAGAACCGGACTTGCAAGTTTCCAAGCATCCGGCTCAAGCCTCTAAAAAGTCCCTCCTTCCGGGGGGACCGGCAACTAACTACTTGTTGCTAAAGTGAACTTGCCGATGGCAGTTCGGATGCCGCATTTCGAGGTTTCCCGTTTCGTCGGACCCACCATCTGCCCGCCGGACGACGTGATGCACATGCCACTTGTCGTCGGTGGTGATAATTTGCCCACATCCCGGACATACCCCGTCCTGTTGCTTCCATAACCTCAGTAAAAACTCCCGGTCTTCCAACCGCCGGACCATCAAGGCCCGTTTTCGGACCTCGAAATACCGATCCCACGACGGGTCGAACGGGTTGGCGTCTGCCTTGATCTTCACATGACGAACGATCCTTAAATCCGCTGCCCGGAACAGCGACAACGTTATAACCTCGCCTTTCTGGCTCCGGGTTTTGCACGCAAACGCCCAATTTCGGGCACCAATGGCACGGAAATACCGCCCCGCGATCCACTGACGACCTTTGTTCGGGTGCCTGCGCTTTGCCCAGCGCCATAGAGACTTCCAGATCACCGAATCCACTTTGGCGAATGTTTCCTTTGCCACAATGCCCCGGTGGTAGTTGGCCCAGCCACGAATGACAGGGTTTAACTTCCATATCAGGTCGTCTTGCGGCATCGTCTTACTCGCTTTGATGATTTCCCGGACTTTGTCGAGGAACGCTTTCACGTTCTTCGGGGCAGGTTTAATCAGCAGCTTGCCACCATACTTGCGTACGTTTTGCCCGAGAAAATCGAAGCCTTCGTCGATATGCGTAATCCTTGTTTTCTCTTGCGAGAGTTCCAGACCCCGTTCGGCAAGAAACTGACTGACGAACGGTTTGACCTCGTTTTCCAGAAACTCTTTCGAGTTCCCGGTGATCACGAAATCGTCCGCATACCGGACCAAGTGAAGCCGCCTTTTCAGCTTTTGTGACCGGGTTGGGGCAAAACGTCGCTCCAGTTCCGGCTCCAGCCGATCCAGCGCTTGGTTCGCCAACGTCGGGGAGATGACGCCCCCTTGCGGGGTTCCCGCTTCCGTTGGAAAGAGCCTCGATGACTCGATATACCCAGCTTTCAGCCATTTGTGCAGCACGTTCCGGTCAATGCAGACCCGGTTTTCCAACCATTCATGGCCGATGTTGTCGAAACAGCCTTTGATGTCGCCCTCAAGCACCCATTGCACACTACTTCTCTGGCCCAGCAGATTGAATAACTGGGCTATCGCATCGTGCGCGCCACGGCATTTCCGGAACCCGTAGGAATTCGGATCTGCCAGTGTTTCGGCCACCGGTTCCAGAGCGAGCAGATACAGCGCCTGCATCGTCCGGTCCCGCATGGTCGGTATGCCTAAAGGTCTCATCGTTCCATTCGCCTTGGGGATGTATACCCTCCGCAACGGTTGCGGCTTGTAACCGCGGCTGTCCAACCTTTGGATCGCCTGCCATTTGGATTCCGGTGTGGACCAGGTTTCCCCATCCACGCCCGGCGTCCGCCTGCCAGCGTTTTCCGTAACTCGTCTGACGGCCATACAACGACCGCTGAACGATTGAATCAAGAACCTTTGCAAAGCTTTCACCCTGCGCCAGTCCTGTGCTTGCGTTGCCTTCGTGATACGAACCTGCAGCCCTCTCACCTGCTCGTGTAAACTGGTCCAGTCGAGCTGGTGCCAGCCATCCGAACGGGCGGAAGGTGCAGACTCCGCGAGTTGTGGCTCGTGAAGTTTCATCTTGCTTCCCTCCTGTCGAGAATGACGACCTGTGATTAGCAGGCCGACGGCAATCCCGAAGAAGCAGAGGCGTAAGTTCCCCAAAAGGGAGCTTGCTCCCCTTTCGGGACGTTGAATTCGCGCCGAGGCGCGATTGGGTTCTACAGATGCTCTCGCGATGAGAGACCACGCGGAAGTGGGCACCCTTTCGGGTCAGGCTATTTCTGCCCTATCCGCCCGATTACAGGACGGCATTCGCTTTTTCCGCGATCCTCTACCCGCTGTTCGTTCATCCCCCTTGCGGGTGATTTACCTGCGCGCACGACACCGCAGGCTCGATTGAACTGAGTCTGTAGAGATGTTGAATGGCGCAGGAAAACATCGGGCTTACCGAGTTCCACGTCTGTGACAAGAGTTGTGAGGGTCCTGCCAGTTCGCCGATGGTCGTATTGTCAGCGTGCCGCGAATGTAAAACACGGCATCCGACCACACACCTTTTGGTTCGAGCGTACAGCAGCTTGCGCTCGTTCTTTCGTGACGACGATGCAGCAGTTCACTTACGTTGACCCGTCAACCCAGCCTAGCACCTCATCCGCCTTGCTGCTGGCAGAATCCCGATGAGTACCTCACGGTATCATCGACCCTTGCGGGGGTTACATTGTCAGAGCGCTGTAGCACCAGTCCGTTACCAGACTCGCACCGCTCTTAGGCTACTGTTGGCTGAACAACAGGCCGGCTCCCGTTAGCATCAACGGTCCGGCAATCACAAACGTGGCTTTACGCCACTTAGGTGAAGTAGAGGACATGACTTTCCCGACCTCAATTGCTTTCGCAATCGAATTTTGGAGAGTTCGGTTTTCATGAGGACAAACCTTATCCACGGACCGTGTTGCACGGCCCGATGGTCGAGGTAAGAAGTCGTTGGGAACGACTCCGATGTCAAGGGCAGAAGAGGCAGAGGACGATGTTGCTGTCTTACCATGCTGCCAAGGAAGGCGCTTCACCTTCCGACGATAGGTATTCGAGAAACTGCTTAATTCTCTTATTTCCTATGTTGCTTCCGGATTTGACTACCATCCGGCAAGTTTTCCTCTGCTTCTTTTGTTGATTTCAGTCTTCTTTTTCTGTTAGGATTCCAACGTGAAATCCCTTCAAAATGCGAGACTTAGGCCAACTACCTAAGCGACTCTCGTCGCGCTTACATGTCGAAGCTGGGATCCAGCGCTTCCAGCTCCATCTTCGGCTGCTGGATGGCGGGCAGATCGGCCTCGCTCAGCACCGAGGTGCCGATGTAGCCTTCGGCGATTTCCTTCAAGGACAGCACGGTGGACTTGTGGCTGCCCCAGGGCAGGCGCGCTTCAGCGCCGCGAGCCAGCTGGCGGGCGCGCTTGGCAGCGACCAGGCTCAGTTCGAACTGGTTGGGGATGCGGGCCAGACAATCTTCTACGGTTACGCGTGCCATGACTTACCTGCTGAAACTACGGGTTAAGCGACGAATTATACCCAAATCGATGCTTCCGGGCCAAGAGTTGGGGCGGTTTCGCCGGTTTAAAGGCGGCCTACAGGCGCAATTCCCGAATCAGGGCCGCGTGGCGCGCTTGCTGAGCCGGCAGGCGCAGCCGCCGCGCCAGCAGCAGCATTTCCAGCTCCTCCAGCGCGTGCTCGAAGCTGTCGTTGACCACCAGGTAGTCGTATTCGCTGTAGTGGGTCATTTCGGCATGGGCGGCGTCCATGCGGGCGGCGATGACCTTGGGGTCGTCCTGGCCGCGACCGTGCAGGCGCCGCTCCAGCTCCGCCGCCGAGGGCGGCAGGATGAAGATGCCCTGGGCATCAGGCCGCCGCGCCCCCACCTGGCGCGCACCCTGCCAGTCGATGTCCAGCAGCAGTTCGGTGCCGGCGGCGAGCAGGCGTTCGGTTTCGGCCAGGCCGGTGCCGTAGCGCCGACAGAACACCTCGGCGTGCTCGAGGAACTCCCCGGCCGCGGCCATGGCCAGGAACTTCGCCTCGTCGACGAAATGGTAGTGGCTGCCGTGTTCCTCCCCGGCGCGCGGCGCGCGGGTGGTATAGGACACCGAGATCGCGGCGGCGATGCCGCGCTGTTGCAGACGCTGCACCAGGGCGCGGCTCAGGCTGGTCTTGCCGCCGCCGCTGGGGGCGGAGACGATCCACAGCGAACCGGAGGGCGCGCTATCCAAGTAGGTGTACCTGTGCGTGACGCATCGACTTCAAGCCTGAAACGGTGAGCTGGCGCCAATTCTCGCCCACCGCGGCGCCGTCTGCCTATGGTCGGTTCAAACCAGTGCCGATCCAGGCCTTGGGGCCGGGCGCGATCAGGCCTCCCTTCACCCCACCACCCGCTCCGCGGGCGGTCCTCCCCTCTCCCGCTTTGCGGTAGAGGGACATCAGTCGGCGGCTACGCCGCCGGTTCATGCGAAGGGGTGATACTGATACAGCCAGGTTTCGGACAGGGTGTTGTCGCCCGCTTTCAGGTACAGCCGCAGGTCCACCGGGTCCTGGCCGTCGACGGTGAGGTCGAAGGAGGCGCGCCAGTGGCCGCTGACGCCGTCCGGCACCGCCTCGGTAAAGACGTAGGAGAAGGTGCCGCGCGAGGCGGTCAGCACCGGCTCCGGCTTGACGCCGAAGGGCAGCGAGACCAGCGGACCGCCCATGAACTCGACCACGAACTTGCGCACGCCGGGCGGGCGCGGCTGGCCGGGCTGGCCGCCGCGGCCAAGGCGGGTGGCGACGCAGCGCGCCAGCGGCGTGGGATAGGGCTCGTCGGCGCTCCAGTAGAGACGGTAGTGCAGGCGGTAGCTGGAGCCAGCCTTGGCCGGCGCCTTTGGCACCCACATGGCGACGACGTTGTCGTGGATTTCGTCGTTGTCCGGAATCTCCACCAGCTGCACCGTGCCGTCGCCCCAGCCGTCCAGCGGCTCGACCCACAGGCTGGGGCGGCGGTCGTAATTGACGCCGTCCTGGTAGTGGTCGAAGTTGCGGTCGCGCTGCAGCAGGCCGAAGCCGTGCGGATTGGAGTCGCTGAAGGCCGAGGCCATGGTGCGCGGCGGATTGTTCAGCGGCCGCCAGATGTGCTCGCCGGCGCCGGTCCACATCGCCAGGCCGTCGGAATCGTGCACTTCCGGGCGCCAGTCGACGCCGGTGGCCTTGACCGTCTCGGAGAACCAGTACATCGAGGTCAGCGGCGCCAAGCCGAGGCGCTCGATATCGCTGCGCAGGAACAGCGCCGCCTCGACTTCCATGATCACGGCTTTTTCGCGCCGCATCAGGAAGCGGTAGGCGCCGGTGATGCTGGGGCCCTCAAGGAAGGCGCAGACCGTCACCGCGTCGCTGTTATCGGCCGGAGTCTCGAAATAGACCTGGGTGAAAGCCGGGAATTCCTCCGGGTGGTCCGCCACCGCCGAGTTGAGGGCGACGCCGCGCGCCGACAAGCCGTATTGATACAGCTCGCCGATGGCGCGGAAATACGAGGCGCCGAGGAAGGCCACCCAGTCGTTCTTGTGCCAGTCGAGCCGGTTCTGGTCGTCGAGGCGGCTTTCCTGGAAGCGGAAGCCGGCGAAGCCGGCGCCCTGCGGCAGATCGTGCGCCGGGCTGTCGGCCGGCATGTCGAAGTAGCTCGAATCGTAGATCAGTTCACGGGCGCTGGCGCCCTCGGCCAGGTACATCCGCACCGGCGACTGGAAGTAGCGGCCGAGGTGGAAGAAGGTCACCGGGTATTGCCCAGGACCGTCGGCGAACAGGGCGTATTCGGGCTTGAAGTGAATCTTGCCGTGGGCGTCGTAATCGATGCGCTGCAGCACCTCGCGTGACAGCGAGGGCGGCGCCGCGTAAGGCTGGGCCGCCTTGGCGCGCGCCTGCTCGATCAGCGCCTCGAACGAGAACGCGGCGGCAGCGCCGAGCTTGATGCGCTTGGCCGCCAGCGCGGCCGGCGTGATGCCGAGCGCGGCGAGGGCCAGGGAGGCGCTGCTGGCGGTAAGAAATTGTCTGCGATCGATCATGGCGGGTTCCGGCCGGTGGCAAATGATACAGGCTGGAAAGCGCGGAGAGTCAGCGCCGCCATTGGGCGCCGTCATTCGACTCAAAGGCCGTCCGTGGCGGGGTTGACGGTTGTCAGCTACCCACGCCGGCTTTGGAACGCCATGAAAAAGATAAGTTCAGTCCCCGCCCCGCACCTCAGGCCGAGGCGGGGATAATCCGGCTTACCAGTCCTGCGGCTTGCTGAATTCCGGGTAGCGCTGGGCGATGAAGGCCTTGAACTCGGGCGAGTGGTAGGCCGCGACCAGGTCGGCGACGAAGGGCTGGCCCTTGTCGGCGCTGCGCACCGCCACGACGTTGATGTAGCGATCGCCCAGGTCCTCGATGTCGAGGGCGTCGGACAGTTTCAGGCCGGAGGCGTAGGCATAGTTGCCGTTGACGAAGGAGTAGTCGGTGTCGTCGAGTGAACGCGGCAGCGAGGCCGCTTCCAGCGGCAGCAGCTTGAGGTGGCGCGGATTGGCGGCGACGTCCTTTTCCGAGGCGCGCACCGGATCGGTGTCGGGCTTCAATTGCAGCAGGCCGCGTTTCGCCAACATGCCGAGGGCGCGCGCCTCGTTGGTCGGGTCATTGGGCAGGGCGATGCGGTCGCCGTCCTTAAGCTCGCTCAGCGCATGGTGCTTGTGGCTGTACAGGCCCATCGGCTCGGTCGGCACCTGCGCCACCGGCTCGATCTGCAGATCGTGGTCGGCGGCGAACTTGCGCAGGTAGATGACGTGCTGGAACACATTGGCGTCGAGCGCGCCCTGGGCCAGGGCCAGATTGGGCTGCACATAGTCGCTGAACTCGACCACTTTCACCGAGTAGCCGCGCGCATCCAGCCAGGGCTTGATGCTGTAGCGGATCATGTCGCTGAACGGGCCGGCGGTGGCGCCGATGGTCAGTTGCTTCTTGTCGGCGGCCTGCGCCGGCAGGCCCGCCAGCAGGGCAAGCAGGAACAGCGGCAGGACGCGGAACAGCAGTTTGCGGATCATGGGATGTCCCCTGATGTTTTGGATAAAAGTTGGGTCGGGTCGATGGCTCAGCGCTTGTCGAGCCGCGCGGCGATGCGGTTGCCGCTGAACTGGATGGCCTGCACGATCACCACCAGCACCGCCACGGTGATCAGCATGACGTCGGTCTGAAAGCGGTAGTAGCCGTAGCGGATGGCCAGGTCGCCGATGCCGCCGCCGCCGACCACACCGGCCACGGCGGTGTAGGACAGCAGGCTCACCGCCATCACTGTCAGACCCAGCACCAGGCCTGAGCGCGCTTCCACCAGCAACACCCTGAACACGATCTGCGGCACGCTGGCGCCCATCGCCTCGGCCGCCTCGACCACGCCGCGCGGCACTTCGCGCAACGACTGTTCCACCAGGCGGGCGAAATACGGGATCGCGGCGAAAGACAGCGGCACCGACGCCGCCAGCGGGCCGATGGAGCTGCCGATGAGCCAGCGCGTCAGCGGCACCAGGGCCACGATCAGGATGACGAAGGGAAACGAGCGCACCACGTTGATGAAGCCGTTGAGCAGGGCGAACAGCCAGGGCCGCTGCAACAGCTGGCCGCGGTCGGTGAGCAGCACCAGCACACCCAGCGGCCCGCCGAGCAGCACCGCCGCGGCCAGCGAGACCGCCAGCATCAGCGCGGTCTGGCCCAGGGCCAGCCACAGGTCGGGCAGGATCTCGACGATGGAGTCGGACACGACTAGGCGGCCTCGAACAGACGCCGCGCCGCGTCGCTGCGCGGTTCCGGCAGTTGCGCCTGGCGCAGCGGCAGCTCTTCCACCACGCGCCCGCCCTCCATCACCGCCACGCGGTCGCACAGCGCCCGCACCACCGACAGCGAATGGCTGACGATGACGATGGTCACACCGAGGCGCCGGTTGATATCACGCAGCACGGCGAGCAGTTCGCGGGTGGTATGCGGATCGAGCGCCGAGGTGGGCTCGTCGCACAGCAGCACCTTCGGTTCGGTGGCCAGGGCGCGGGCGATGGCGACGCGTTGCTTCTGGCCGCCGCTGAGCTGCGCCGGATATTGTTCTGCCTTGTCGGCCAGGCCGACGATGTCCAGGCATTGCCGGGCGCGGGCGGCGATCGCCGCCTCCTTCAAGCCGGCGATGCGCAGGGGGAAGCAGACGTTGTCCAGCGCGCTGCGGTTATGCAGCAGGTTGAACTGCTGGAAAATCATGCCGATGCGGCGCCGCGCCTGGCGCAGTGCGGCGGCGTCGAGCAGGTCGAGACGCTGCTGCCCAACCCAGACCTCGCCCGCGGTGGGCCGCTCCAGCAGATTGATCAGCCGCAGCAGGGTGGATTTGCCGGCGCCGGAGAAGCCGATGATGCCGAACACCTCGCCCTGTCCGATGTGCAGGCTGGTGGGCGCCACCGCCTCGAACAGCCGCTGCCCCGCCGCAAAACTCTTTGCGACGCCTTCGAGCCGGATCATGGGCAGGGCTTGGGACAATGCAGGATGGGAAGATGCAGCGCCGGGGCCGCACACTGTAGGGAAAGCGCGGATCGCGGGGAAATAGCCAGAACTGCTAGCGATATGTCGAATTGATGCATGGCGATCGGCGGTTCAGGGCCTGACATCAATCACTTTGATGTCAGGCCCTTATTAACGCAATTTAATAATTCGACAACACCCGCGAATCCGTCGGCGGCTTACTCTTGTGCCCGGGCCCCAGCCCGCAGTGCATAGGCAATGACCGCTCCAACCCCCGCTTGCCCTCCGAATCCTGTCCCTTCCAGCCGCCGTATTCGCGGCTGGCTGGCCGCCGGCTGCCTGCTCGGGGTCTCCGCCTGCAACCTCGGACCGGACTATCAGCGGCCGGAGCTGCCGGCGCCGGCCGCCTGGAGCGGCGCTGACGGCCAGGTGGCCGCCTGGCCCTCGACGGAATGGTGGCGGGGCTTCGGCTCGCCGCAGCTCGACGCCTATATCGCCCAGGCGCAGCACACCAACGACGATCTGGCCGCCGCCATCGCCCGCGTGCGCGAGGCCGACGCCCAGGCGCGCATCGCCGGCGCGCCGCTGCTGCCCTCGGTCGATGCCGGCTTCCAGGCTACGCACGAGCGCGCGCCGGTATCCAGCGGCGGCATGGGCACCTATTCGGAATTCAGCCCCCTGCTCAGCGCCAGCTACGAGCTGGACTTCTGGGGCAAGAACCGGGCGGCCCTCAATGCCGCCAAGGCCACCGCCAATGCCAGCCGCTTCGACCGCGTCACGGTCGAGCTGACGGTGATGACCGGCGTGGCCAATACCTATTTCCAGGCGCTGGAGCTACGCGACCGCCTCGACATCGCGCAAAAGAATTTCGATACCGCGCAGACCATCCTCAACGGGCTGAAGCTGGAGCAGCAGGCCGGCACCGCCAATGCCCTCGACGTGGCGCAGCAGGCGACCACGGTGGCGACGCTCTACGCGGCGATCCCGCCCTTGCAGCAGCAGCTGCGGCAGACCGTCGATGCGCTGGCGATCCTGCTGGGCAGCACCCCCGAGACCGTCGATGTGAGCAACGGCAGCCTGGCCGATCTGGCGCAGCCGCAGGTGGGGCCGGGCCTGCCTTCGGAACTGCTGGCGCGCCGTCCGGACGTGGCCGAAGCCGAGGCCCAACTGATTTCCGCCAACGCCAACGTCGCCGTAGCGCGCGCCGCTTTCTTCCCCAGCATCGACCTGACCGCCAGCGGCGGCTATGAGAGCAACCAGCTGGCCGGCCTGCTCAATCCGTCCAACGCCATCTTCTCGCTGGCCGCCGGCATCACCCAGCCGATCTTCGAGGGCGGCGCGCTCGAGGGGCAATCGGAATTCGCCAAGGCGCGCTACACCGAACTGCTGGCGGATTATCACAAGGCGGTGATCTCGGCCTTCGGCAATGTCGAGGACTCGCTCGCCGCCGTGCAGCAGACGGCGGAGCAGGAGAAGCGCCAGGAGCAGGCAGTGGCCACCGCGCGGCGCGCCTTCGAGATCGGCCAGGCGCAGCTGCATGCCGGCACCATCAATGTGCTGACCCTGCTCAACACCGAAACCGCCCTGTTCACCGCCGAGGATGCGCTGGCGCAAGTCAAATTTTCCCACCTGCAGGCCCTGGTGAATCTGTTCAACGCCCTGGGCGGCGGCTGGCAACAAGCTTAGGAGTCAGGTAATGACCGCGAACAGCGGATTTTCGATGGGCGCGCTCAAGCCGGGCCGCACCCGCGGCGTGATGATTGTCGCGGCGCTGCTGCTCGGCCTGCTTTACTGGTGGCATTTGCGCGCGGAGCAACGGGCGGCAGCGGCAAAGCCTAAGGCGCCGCAGGGCATCGCCGTCGATACCGCACCCGCCAGGCGGGCCGATGTGCCGCTCTACGTGGAAGGCCTGGGCTCGGTGCAGGCGTTCTACACCGTGACCATCAATTCGCGCGTGGACGGGCAGTTGATGAAAGTCGGCTTCGTCGAAGGCCAGACGGTGAAAAAGGGCGACCTGCTGGCGCTGATCGATCAGCGTCCCTACCAGGCCGCGCTGGAACAAGCCATCGGCAATCGCGACAAGGACCAGGCGCTGCTGGAGAACGCCAGGCGCGACCTCGAGCGTTACGAGATGCTGGCGCCGCAGGACCTGGCCAGCAAGCAGACGGTGGACACGCAGCGCGCCCTGGTGGCGCAGACCGCGGCGCAGATCAAGAGCGACCAGGCAGCGGTCGACAACGCCCAGACCCAGCTCGACTACACCACCATCACCTCGCCGATCCAGGGCCGCACCGGCATCCGCCTGGTCGATCCGGGCAACAACGTGCATGCCACCGACACCACCGGCATCGTGGTGGTGACGCAGCTGCAGCCGATCTCGGTGATTTTCACCCTGCCCGAAGACGCCTTGCCGGCGATGTCCGAAGCCATGGCGCAGGGCAGCGTGACGGTGGCGGCGCTATCGCGCGACGGCAAGACCGAGCTGGACCGCGGCACCGTGTCGCTGATCGACAACCAGATCGATCCCACCACCGGCACGGTGCGGGTCAAGGCGGTTTTCCCCAATCCACACTTCACCTTGTGGCCAGGCGAATTCGTCAACGCCAAGGCCTTACTGCAAACGCGCCACGACGCGCTGACCATTCCCGCCGGCGCCTTGCAGCGCGGCCCCAATGGCATCTTCGCCTATGTGGTGCGCGCCGACTCCACGGTCGAGGTCAGGCCGCTGAAAATCGCCGACGACAATGCCGATGCGGTGGTGGTGGATAGCGGCCTCAAGGACGGCGAGCAGGTGGTGACCAGCAACCAGTACCGCCTGCAGCCCGATAGCAAGGTGCGCAGCAGCACGCAGGTCGCGGCCAAGCCCGGGGCGGCGGCGGCGGGCGACGCCGCGCCATGAACATTTCCACCCCCTTCATCCAGCGGCCGATCGCAACTTCGCTGCTGATGGCGGGCATTCTGCTGATCGGCATCGTCGCCTTTCCGATGCTGCCGGTGGCGCCGCTGCCGCAGGTGGACTTCCCCACCATCCTGGTGACCGCGCAGCTCCCCGGCGCCAGCCCGGAAACCATGGCGTCCTCGGTGGCGACGCCGCTGGAAACGCAGTTCTCGGCAATTCCGGGCATTTCCCAGATGACCTCGACCAGCGTGCTGGGCACCACCCAGGTGACGCTGCAGTTCGATCTCAACCGCAACATCGACGGCGCCGCCCAGGACGTGCAGACCGCCATCGTCGCCGCCGGCGGCCAGCTGCCGAAGAACTTGCCCACCCCGCCCACCTATCGCAAGGTCAATCCAGCCGACTCGGCAATCCTGATCCTGGCGGTGCACTCCGACGTGCTGCCGCTGACCAGCGTGGATGATTACGCCGAAACCGTCATCGCCCAGCACCTGTCGCAGCTTCCCGGCGTGGCCCAGGTATCGATCGGCGGCCAGCAGAAGCCGGCGGTGCGGGTGCAGGTGGACCCGGCCAAGATCGCCGCGCTCGGCATCCAGATGGAAGACGTGGCCAACGTCATCACCACCGCCACGGTGGATTCGCCGCAGGGCTCGATCAACGGCACCAGCCACAGCTTCGCCATCTACGACAACGACCAGCTGCTCAAGGCCGCGCCCTGGAACGACGTCATCGTCGCCTACAAGAACGGCGCGCCGGTGCGCATCCGCGACATCGGCGTGGCGGTGGAAGGACCGGAGAACAACCAGCTCGCCGCCTGGCAGAACGGCAAGGACGGCATCCTGCTGCTGATCTACAAGCAGCCCGGCGCCAACATCATCGACGCCGTCAACAGCGTGCGCGCCACCCTGCCCAAGGTGATGACCGCGGTGCCGCCCTCGATCAAGGTGGACAACGTCATCGACCGCACCACCACCATCAAGGCCTCAGTGGAGGACGTGGAATTCACCCTGGTGCTGACCATCGCCCTGGTGGTGCTGGTGATCTTCCTGTTCCTGCGCAATTTCTGGGCGACGGTAATCCCCGGCGTGACCGTGCCGCTGGCCCTGTTCGGCACCTGCGGGCTGATGTACGTGGTCGGCTACAGCCTGGACAACCTGTCGCTGATGGGCCTGACCATCGCGGTGGGCTTCGTCGTCGACGACGCCATCGTCATGCTGGAAAACATCTACCGCCATATCGAGGCCGGCCTGTCGCCGCGCGAGGCGGCTCTGAAGGGCTCGGGCGAGATCGGCTTCACCATCCTGTCGATCAGCATCTCGCTGGTGGCGGTATTCATTCCGCTGCTGCTGATGGGCGGCATCGTCGGCCGCCTGTTCCGTGAGTTCGCCGTTACCGTGACCATGACCATCGCGGTCTCGGCCTTCGTCTCGCTGACCCTGTCGCCGATGATGTGCGCGCTGTTCCTGCGCGACGAAAAGCATGTGCAACACGGCCGTGTCTACCTGGTGATCGAGCGCGGCTTCGAGCGCATGCTGACCGGCTACACGCGCGGCCTCGACTTCGTGCTGCGCCACCAGCCAGCCACCCTGCTGGTGTTCCTGCTCACGGTGCTGGCCACCGTGGGCCTCTACATGGTCGAGCCCAAGGGTTTCTTTCCGCAGCAGGACACCGGCATCATCGCCGGCCTGTCGGATGCGGCGCAGGATGTTTCCTTCGAGGAGATGATGAAGCTGCAGCACGAGCTCACCGACGTGCTGGCGAAGGACCCGGACGTGGCCAGCTGGGGCGCCTCGGTCGGCGGCTCGCGGCCGCTCAACAACGGCTTCGCCGTTATCGGCCTGAAGCCGCGCGGCGAGCGCAAAGCCGACGCCGACGAGATCATCAACCGGCTGCGGCCGCAGCTGGCCAAGGTCAAGGGCGCTACTCTTTATCTTCAGTCGGCGCAGGACGTCAATGTCGGCGGCAGGCTGACGCGCACCCAGTACCAGTACACCCTGCAGGATGCCGACCTCGACGAGCTCAACGACTGGTCGCCGAAGCTGCTCGCCACGCTGCAAAAACTACCGCAGCTGCGCGACGTCGCCTCCGACCAGCAGAGCAACAGCACCAAGCTGGCGCTGGTGATCGACCGCGACCAAGCCGCGCGCTTCGGCATCCAGCCCTCGCTGATCGACAACACCTTGTACGACGCCTTCGGCCAGCGCGAGGTCACGCAGTACTTCACCCAGCTCAACAGCTACCATGTGGTGCTGGAGGTGACGCCGGCCTTGCAGGCCGATCCGCATACCCTGGACAAGCTCTACGTCAAATCGCCGGTCACCGGGCAGCAGGTGCCCCTGTCGACTTTTGCCCGCTTCGACACGCAACATGTGACCTACCTGTCGATCAGCCATCAGGGGCAGTTCCCGGCCGTGACGCTGTCCTTCAATTTGGCGCCGGGCGTGGCCCTGAGCCAGGCGGTTGAAGCGATCGACAAGGCCGCCGCCGCCATCCACCTGCCGGCTTCGCTGACCGGCACCTACCAGGGCACGGCGCAGGCCTTCCAGGCCTCGCTGAAAAGCGAGCCCTATCTGATCCTGGCGGCGCTGGTGGTGGTGTACATCATCCTGGGCATGCTTTACGAGAGCTACATCCACCCACTGACCATTCTCTCCACCCTGCCCTCGGCCGGTGTCGGTGCGCTGCTGATGCTGATGGCCTTCCACTTCGACCTGTCGGTGATCGCGCTGATCGGCATCATCCTGCTGATCGGCATCGTCAAGAAGAACGGCATCATGATGGTGGACTTCGCCATCCAGGCCGAGCGCGAGCAGCACCTGACGCCGGAGCAGTCGATCCGCCAGGCCTGCCTGCTGCGCTTCCGGCCGATCATGATGACCACCATGGCCGCCCTGCTCGGCGCGCTGCCGCTGATGCTGGGGCACGGCACCGGCTCGGAGCTGCGCCAACCGCTGGGCTACACCATGGTCGGCGGCCTGGTGCTGAGCCAGATGCTGACGCTGTTTACTACCCCGGTGGTGTATCTGTATCTGGACCGCCTCAACAACCGGCTGGGCCGGGTGCGCGTCTCGGCGCCGGTGCCGGACGCCGGGCATGCGGAAGGCGGCACGGCCTGAGTGTTATAGACTCCATGCAATACATGGATAATGCGAGCGCAGGCGCCCGACCGACGATGCGCCCGATGACGCGAGTGCAGGCATGAAGGTTTTGCTGGTGGAGGACAACGAGCGGGTCACGCGCTTTGTCACCCGCGGGCTACGCGAGGCCGGCCATACCGTAGACCATTCCGACAATGGCCGCGACGGCCTGTTTCTCGCCGCCAGCGAGCCTTACGACGTGATCGTGATGGACCGCATGCTGCCCGGGCAGATCGACGGCCTGGCGATCATCGAGGCGCTGCGCAAGTCCGGCAACCGCGTGCCGATCCTGATCCTCAGCGCCCTGTCCGACGTCAACGAGCGCATCCGCGGCCTGCAGGCCGGCGGCGACGATTACCTGACCAAGCCTTTCTCCTTCGGCGAGCTACTGGCGCGGCTCGACGCACTGAGCCGTCGCGCCTGGGCCGGCGGCCGCGAGACCAGCCTGGAGGTGGGCGACCTGCGCATGGACCTGCTGTCGCGCAAGGTGCTGCGCGGCAGCCGCGCCATCGCACTGCAGCCGCGCGAGTTCAAGCTGCTCGAATACCTGATGCGCCACGCCGACCAGGTGGTGACGCGCACCATGCTGCTGGAGAACGTGTGGGACTATAACTTCGACCCGCAGACCAATGTGGTGGACGTGCACATCAGCAAGCTGCGGCAGAAGATCGAGTCCGAGTTGGAGCGGCCGCTGCTGAAGACCGTGCGCAACGCCGGCTATATGCTGACTGCGGACGATTAAGGTGATTCGGTCGTCGGCGGTGAACCTGGCGGTGGGCTATGTGCTGTTCGGCATCATCGCCCTGGTCGCCTTCGCCGCCCCGCTCTGGTACGCCTGGCAGGTGTCCATCGAGGAAGGGCGCGCCGAGATCCTGCAGGAGGACTCGCAGCGGCAGGCCGAGGTGTTCCGCCGCGACGGCGTGCAGGGCCTGGTCCATTTCATCGACGAGCGCGTGGGCTTGCAGATTGCCGGCGAGCGCATCCTGCTGCTGGCCGATCCGCAGGGGCATGCCCTGGCCGGCAATCTGCCCGAGTGGCCGCGCGGCATCCCGCAGCAATCCGGCACTTATACCGTTGCGGTGGAACTGGGCGGCCGCCCCAGCCGGGCCATGCTGGTGCGGACGATGCTGCCGGGCAATTACAGCCTGCTGGTGGGCCGCGATCTGTCCTTCTATGCCCCGGTGGAGAGGCGCTTCTGGTACGGCCTGGCCGCCGCCGTCGCCATCATTTCGGTGGTCGGCGTCATCGGCGCGATCCTGATCCGGCGCGAACTGCTGGCGCGCATCCAGGGCATCCGCCAGACCGTGTCGGCGATCATGCAGGGTGAGCTGAGCCACCGCCTGCGCACGCACAGCGGCGGCGACGAACTGGATACCCTGTCGCAAACCATCAACCGCATGCTGGAGCAGATCGAACTGCTGGTGCACGGCATCAGCAACGTCTCCAACTCCATCGCCCACGACCTGCGCACGCCGCTGGCGGAACTGCGCTCGCGGCTGGAAGAGCTGCTGCTGACGCGGCCGTCGACGCAGGAAATTTTCAGCGAGCTGGAAGAAGCGGTGGCCGATGTTGACCGGGTGATCGGCATCTTCAACGCGCTGCTGCGCCTGGCCGAGATCGACACCGGCATGCGCCGCTCCGGTTTCATCCAGGTCGACCTGGCGGAGGTAGCGGCGGAAGCAGTGGACTTCTATGTGCCGGCCGCCGAGCTGAAGGGCATCGCCCTGTCCTTCCATGGCGCCGGGCCGGTGCAGATCGCCGGCGATCCCCTGCTGCTGGCGCAGGCCATCGGCAATCTGATCGACAACGCCCTCAAGTACGCCCCGGCCAACGGCCGCGTCGAGGTTGCCGCCCTGCGCCGCGACGATGGTGCGGCCGAGCTGGTCATCTCGGACAACGGCCCCGGCATCCCCGAAACCGACAAGCCGAGGGCCGCGCAGCGCTTCTTCCGCGGCGACGCCAGCCGCGGCACGCCCGGCGTCGGACTGGGGCTGAGCATCGTCGATGCCGTTGCCAGGCTGCATGGCGGCTTTCTCGATCTGGCCGACAACCATCCCGGCTTGCGCGCCCGCATGGCGATCGAATCCGGGCGCATCCCCCCTGTCGCCGTGGCCGGGCCCCAGCCGCCGGCCACCGGCGGCGCCCTGGCGCCCCGGCCGGCTGGCGGTCCGGCCAGGGCCTTGTGAAACTTCTACAGCCGCATAAACGTCTAAACTGGCGCCGGGCCAGGTAGCGCATCCGCCGCGGCCGCGCCCTGGCGAGACTTCGATTGCCGGACACAAGGAAGGAAAATGAGCAATAAGCCGCACTGGACACTGGACAGTATCCCCTGGAACGAGCTGCGCCGGGAGCGCGTGGCGCACAGCGAGGAACTGTTCTACATGGTGGCCGGCGCTTCCTTCATCGAGACCACTTCGGACCTGTATACGCGCAATCTGGTACGGCATTTCGCCGACAACGCGGAAGTGAGCGAGTGGCTGGAGCAGGGCTGGGAGCCGGAGGAGCTGCAGCATGGCCGCGCCCTGCGCGAATACGTGCGGCACGCCTGGCCGGAGTTCGACTGGGAAGCCCAGTACGCCAATTTCCTTGCCGACTACAGCGCGCTGTGCAAGCCGGAGATGCTGCTGCCGGAGCGCAGCCTGGAACTGGTTTCACGCTGCGTGGTGGAGATGGGCACCGCCAGCTATTACACCGCCCTGCACCATGCCAGCAGCGAGCCGGTACTGGCGCAGCTGACCAAGCACATCTTCGAGGACGAGGTCGGCCACTACAAGTATTTCTACAAATACTTCCGCCAGTACCGCGATATCGAGAACACCAGCCGGACGCAGGTGCTGGGCGCGCTCTGGCACCGTCTCAAGGTGATCGAGGACGAGGACTCCTACATCGCCATCAAGCATGTTCATAGCACGCGTCACCCCGGCCAGCCCTACGACAAGGCCGTCTACAAGGAGTCGATGGGACGCATCCGCAAGCTCGCCGGCAAGCACATCCCGCACCGCATGTCGGTGAACATGCTGCTCAAGCCGCTGGACATGGCGCCGCTGGCCCGGCGCGTGTTGCAGCCGATGATGGAAGGCATGGCGCGGCTGGTCGCCTGAAGTGCTGTATCAACCCGGCCGGGGGCCAGCACCCTAACTAAAGAGAGGAAGATGGGTAGTCGTTGCACGCACCGGCATTGCACCGGTGCGCAGCGCTACTCCTAAGAGTAGCGTGCAGCTCGAGCGTCAGCGGGAAGCGTTCGGCTGGTGCTTCAGGACCAGGCCAGCTGCGCGGTCGCCGCGCGCAGCGCCGCATCGGCTTCAGCCTCGGTGGCGGTGATGAATTGCCGGATCAGCCGCGCTGTTTCCTCGGCGCTGAACAGCATGAACAGATGCCCGCCGCCCTTGATGAGTTCGAGCCGGCCATGCGGCAGCAGGGCGGCCAGCAGGCGCGCATTGATGGTGCGGATCAGCGGGTCGTCGTCGCCGTTCAGCACCAGCGCCGGGCAACGGATGCGATGCAGCCAGGGCCACGCGGAGAACTGGCTGATCGCCGCCAGCTGCTGCAGGTAGGCGCCCTTGCCCGGCGCGCGGGTCAAGCGCGAAAAATCGATGGCGAGATCGGGGCGGTGGCGCAGTTCGCCGCCATAGATGGTGCTGGCGTTGCTGGCCATGAAGCTCCGCGACAGATAGCGCTGCGGCGTGACCATCTTCAACAGCGCGGACACGCGGCCGGGAAACATCGGAGCACCGGCCGTCGTCGCCATCAGGATCAGGCGGCCGACACGCTGCGGATATTCGTGCGCGATGGTCTGGGCCAGGCCGCCGCCCCAGGACACGCCGGCCACGTCGAAGCGGCCGGCGAGGCCAAGCCGGTCGAGCAGGCCCACGGCGAACTTCGCGTAGCCCGAAAAGCTCGGCCAGAACTTCGCCGGCGCCGAGCCACCGCAGCCCGGCACATCGAAGGCCACGATGGGAATGCCGGACATGGCCTGGATGAAAGGCAACGCCAATTCGACGTTGGCGCCGATGCCGTTGCAGAACAACAAGGGCGCCCCCTCGCCGCGGCTGCGCACGTAGCGCAGGCGCACGCCGCGCACCTCGGCATGGCCGATCTCGACATCGGCCGAGGCCAGGGCCTTGCGCCCGCGCTCCAGCCCCGAACCCCAGGCTCGCGCCTCATCGAGCAGCCGGCCTAGCTTCACGGAGTTTCCTTGGTTATATGTTCCGCCCCGACGGCGGGTGTCGTGAAATATTAACAGTCGGCGTGCGACTCCGATTCGCCGCTGCTCTGCCAGGCCTCGTCGTTGGCGCTGTCGGCGCCACCGACGGCATCGCCGTGGCCGCCGCCATTGGTAACGAAGTCATCCAGCAAGCCGTTGTACACCGCTACCGCCACCGCCTGGGAACGACGACTCACACCAAGCTTGGCGAAGATCCGCTTCAGGTGATACTTGACCGTGTCCTCGCAGATATACACCGAGTCCGCGATCTGCTGGTTAGACAGGCCGTTCTGCACGCCGGCAAGCACCTGCCGTTCGCGTGCCAACAAGGGTTCGAGGCCGGTTCTGGCAAGGTCGTAAAGCATCGCAGGCGGAGCACTGTGGTTTAACCGAGAACGTAGGTACCGGGGGCCTGAGCCAGCTCGGGGTAGTCGGCCCCACCCAGGCTTGCCGGCGCATCCCTCAGCGCGCCGGAGCGCTCGTGCAGCCAGGCATGCCAGTGTGGCCACCAGCTGCCGCTGTGATGCTCGGCGCCCTTGCGCCAGACTTCCGGGTCCTTGCCCAGCGTGCCGCCGGTCCAGAACTCCGACTTCTTGTTGCCGGGCGGATTGAGGATGCTCTGCATATGGCCGGCGTTGGACAGCACGAACGTCCGCTTGCCGCCGAGCAGCTGGGTATTGCGGTAGCAGGCCTTCCACGGCGTGATGTGGTCGGTGGTGCCGCCGAGCAGGTAGCTGTCGCAGGAGACACGGCGCAGGTCGACCGGCACGCCATGCAGGCGCAGCTTGCCGGGGTTGGCCATGGCATTGTCCAGAAACAGGTCCATGAATTCGCCGTGCAGGCGCGCTGGCAGGCAGGTGCTGTCGTTGTTCCAGTACAGCAGGTCGAACGATGGCGGCTTGTTGCCCAACAGCACGTTGTTGACCCAGTAATTCCAGATCAGGTCGTTGGGGCGCAGCCAGGAGAAGGCCGCGGCCATGGCCTTGCCGTCGAGCACGCCGGCTTTCTGCGACTTGCGCCGCGCCGACTTGATCGCGCGCGGCGTGGCGAACAGGCCCAGCGGCGTGTCGCCGATCGACTTGACGTCGAGCACACTCACCACCAGGGTCAGCGAATTGACGCGCGGATCGCGCGCGGCGGATCGCGCGGCGGTGTAAGCCGCAACGGTGATGCCGCCGGCGCAGGCGCCGACTAGGTTGACCTTGTTGGCGCCGGTCAGGCTGCAGATGGCCGAGATGCTCTGATCGATAGCCGCCGCGTACTCGTTCAGGCCCCAGTCGGCCTGCTCCGGCCCCGGGTTGCGCCAGCTGATGATGAAGGCCTGGAAGCCGGCCTCGAGCACGCTCTTCACCACGCTCTTGTCCGGGCTCAGGTCGAAGATGTAAAACCGGTTGATCTGCGGCGGGATGAACAGGACCGGCGCCTCGCGCACCTGCGCGGCCAGCGGCTTGTACTGGATCAGCTCCACCAGCTCGTTGCGGAAAATCACGGCGCCCTGCGTATTGGCCAGGTTCTCGCCCAGCTTGAACGGCTCCTTGTTTACTTGCGCCGGCAAGCCATGGTTCTCTCGGATATCGCGTACCAGGTGGCGCAGCCCGTCGAGCGCACTGTGGCCGCCGGTCTCGCGGAAGCGTTTCACCGCCTCCGGCTGCCAGGGAAAATTCGAGGGCGCGATGGCATCGGTGACTAGCGAGGTCATGAACTCCAGGCGCGCACGGCTGTGATCGGCCAGCTTCTGGCCGTGGATCCAGCCGGCCAGGGCTTTTTCCAGGGCCAGGTGCGCCTGCAGCCACTTGCGATAGCGCGGGTCGTCTTTCCAGGCCGCGTCGGCAAAACGTTTGTCGCGCGCCGCCGGCGCCAGATCCGACTGGTCCCTGAAGATGCGGCGCAGCTCCGAACCCAGCCCCGCCGCCGCCCTGGCGGTGAGCCCGGGCTGCGACACGGCGAGCTTGGTCGCACGCATCACTTCGCGCACCACGTCGCGGCCGCGGAAGCCGACGAAGGGGTTGGGCCCCAGCATGGCCTCGGCGCTGCCGGCGGCGATCTTTTCGGAATATGCACTCATGTTCGTTCCTTGGATCCGGGATTCAGGGAATCAGCATCAGGACCAGCTCGGCCACCAGGGCCGGGTCCTTCTCGTTCTCGACTTCGAGTACCGCCACCGCCGTGGCCACCAGGCGGCCCTCGCTTTTCGGCTCCACGCTGCCCAGCGAAATCCGCGCCCGCACCCGCGAGCCTGCGCGCACCGGGGTCCTGAACTTAGCATTCTTGACGCCGAGGTTCATCACGCGGCTGGCGTCCGGCGGCACCGTGCCCACATCCATCAACAGCCTGGCCAGCAGCGACAGCAGCAGGAAACCGTGCGCGATGGGGGCACCGAACGGGCTCTCCTTGCGGCAGCGCTCGACGTCCGTGTGAATCCACTGCTGGTCGCCGGTGCAATCGGCGAATGCCTGGATCCGCGCCTGGTCGACCTCGGTCCAATCGCTGACCCCCAACTCCTTCCCGACGTAACTGGTGACCGTTGCAAAGCGGTAACCCTGCTTCACTGCGCCAGCCCCGGGCTGAACATGCCGGTCAGCGGGCCGCGGAACGCCTGGCGCATGGCCTCGACGCAATCCGGCATACGGTAGCTGGGCTGGAACTCGCCCAGGTTATGGGCGGGCTGGGCCGGCTCGCTGCGCACGCGCACCGGCGTGGTCGGCAGGAAATCCCCCGACGGCAGGCGGTACTCGCGGTTGGCGAGGCAGGGAACGTGATTGAAATCAGATACTAAGCTCATGGCAAGGCTCCGGGTTCTGGCTCGTGCCGCCGCTTGCGACACGTGCACATTTGACCGGGTTGCCTGGCCCTACTGCCCTATCCAAAGGATGGAATTTGGGTGCCCTAACTTTCTTTGTGGACGTCCTTGTCCAAGCTACCGGGCATCCATGCCCAGACTGTTCAAACAAGCAATCACAGCTTGCTGGTCATTTCCGGCACCGCCGTAAACAGATCGGCCACCAGCCCGAAGTCGGCCACCTCGAAGATCGGCGCCTCGGCATCCTTGTTGATGGCGACGATGGTGCGGGCGTCCTTGAT
>JAMFRN010000006.1 GCA_026224805.1 Nevskia soli | reverse complement strand
TTGAAGGCACCGATATTGAGGGTGGAGGCGAGATTCGGTGCCTGCGCCGCCTTGGCTACCACCCGCATCTGCAACGGCGGCACGGTGGCGAAGGCGAACACACCCCACACGAATACCGTGATCATGGCCGGCAGCGCCATGCGGCTGGTCCAGGAGAACGCCACCAGCACCAGCGCCAGGCCGCCGAGGATGCCCATCAGCGCCGGCATGAGCTTCCAGTCGGCCAGCTTGCCGCCGATGGTGTTGCCGACGGTCAGGCCGGCGCCGAACAGCAGCAGGATGCCGGTGACCGCATGCGGCGAAACCTTGGTCACCTGTTCCAGGATCGGCGCGATATAGGTGAACACGGTGAACACGCCGCCAAAGCCCAGCACCGTCATGCCCAGGGCGATCCACACCTGCGGCTGGCGCAGCACCGCGAACTCGTGCATCAGGCGGGTCTTCGGCATCGGTAATTTCGCCGGCACAAAGGCCGCGACGGCGGCGAAAGCCACCACACCGATCGCGCTCACGGCCCAGAAGGCGGCGCGCCAGCCAGCCGCCTGCCCCAGCGCGGTACCGGCCGGGACGCCCAGCACATTGGCCAAGGTCAGGCCGGTGAACATCAGGGCGATGGCCTGCGCCTGTTTGTTGGCGGGCACCAGGCTGGCCGCCACCACCGCGCCGATGCCGAAGAAGGCGCCGTGACAGAATGCCGCCACCACGCGCGCCGCCAGCAGCCAGTCATAGCCCGGCGCCAGCGCCGACAGCACATTGCCGAGGATGAACAGTCCCATCAGGCCCATCAGCGCCAGCTTGCGCGGCATGGCGGAAGTGACGATGGCGAGGATCGGCGCGCCGATGGCCACGCCCAGGGCATAGCCGGTGACCAGCAGGCCAGCCGAGGGGATGCTGACGCGCAAGTCGGCGGCGACCTCCGGCAACAGGCCCATGATGATGAATTCGGCGGTGCCGATGCCGAAGGCGGCGAGCGCCAGGGCGAGCAGCGGCAGGGGAAACGATTTGGTACTGATGTTCACGGCGCTCCCGGGCAGTGGGCGGAATGGGATTTTTCAGGCTGTGCAGCATGATCATTTCCATTTCAGAAGAGAATCCATCTTTCCGATAAGCCATCTTTTCCAAGGTGTTGAAGATGGCGGCCGGCATGGCTAAGCTGAGGATCAGCCTTCCTGCCCCGAACCCCCACGAGAAACACCATGGCCTGCGAATCGGTGGAACTGCCCGACCTGATGCTGTTCGTGCATGCCGTGGCGGCGGGCAGCCTGTCCGCCGCCGGCCGCACCCTGAAAATCTCTCCGGCGGTGGCGAGCAAGCGCCTGACCCGGCTGGAGCATTGCCTCGGCGTGCGCCTGCTGCAGCGCAGCTCGCGGCGGCTGGGCCTGACCGAGGAGGGGGCGATTTATTACGAACGCGTCGCGCCGCTGCTGGGGCAGTTGCAGGAAGCCGCGGTGGCCGCTTCCGGCGAGCACGCCGCGGTGCAGGGCACGTTGAGCATCACCGCCACCCACGCCTTCGGCCGGCGCTGGCTGGGGCCGCTGGCGGCGGACTTCGCCCGCGCGCATCCGCAGGTGGCGGTGAACCTGCACCTGAACGACGAGGTGGTCGATCTGCTGGGCGGCGGCTTCGACCTGGCGGTGCGCATCGGCCAGCCGCAGGATTCGAGCCTTATCGCCCGCCGCGTGGCCAATAGCCACATGGTGCTGGTCGCCTCGCCCGCCTACCTGAAGAAGCACGGCCGGCCGCGCACCCCGGCGGACCTGGAGCAACACCGCTGCATTCCCCTGCTGCGGCCCGGGCGCAGCAGGGCCAGCTGGAATTTCCGCACGCCGCAGGGCCCGATAAGCCTCACCATCGGCGGCACGCTGGCCAGCGACAGCGGCGAGCTGGTGTACGACTGGGCGCTCCGCGGCGAGGGCATCACGCGCAAGTCCATCTGGGACGTGGCCGAGGAGCTGATCGGAGGCAAGCTGGTCAGCCTGCTCGAGCAATACGTCGACGAGCCGGCGGATATCCACGCGGTCTACCCGAGCCGGCGCTTCGTGCCGCTGCGGGTGCGCCGCTTCATCGAATACCTGGAGGAGCGCCTGGCCAGGGCCGAACCCGGCGTGCTCGCGGCCGCCGGTCAGCCACCCGCCAGGAAGCGGACCGGGCCGGCAACTTGAGCATTGCAGCGGAACACGCGAGTATCCGCGCCTATGCCGCGCCACTGGAACTGAGCAGATGAAAAGCAGACCGATCCGCGTCCATCTGGGCGATATCGACGCGATCAAGCTGGGCATGCACCGCTTCGACCTGCGCGACCCCTATTACGTCGTGCTGACCATTTCCTGGCCGGTGTTCTTCGCCCTCGCGGTGGCGTTCTATCTGACCGCCAACCTGTGCTTCGCCCTGGCCTACTTCGCGGTACCGGGCTGCATCCACAACGCGCGGCCCGGCGTGTTTCTCGACCACTTCTTCTTCAGCATCGAGACCCTGGCCACCGTCGGCTACGGCGTGATGAGCCCGGCCAACATCTACGGCCACATCGTGGCCTCCACCGAAATCATCTTCGGCCTGATGAGCATGGCGGTGATCACCGGCCTGGTCTTCACCCGCTTCTCGCGGCCGCGCTCGCGCCTGCTGTTCAGCCGGGTGGCGGTGGTGGCGCCGTACGACCAGTACCAGGCGCTGATGCTGCGGGTGGTCAACGAGCGGCACGGCACGGTGGCGGAAGCCTCGGCGCGGCTGACCCTGCTGCGCCGCACGCTCTTGCCCAACGGCAAGACCCTGCGGCGCTTCATCGACCTGCAGCTGGAGCGGGCCAGCACGCCGGTGATCAGCCTGTCGTGGAGCATGATCCACCGCATCGACGAGCAAAGCCCCTTCTGGGGCACCACCGCAGCCGATCTGGAACGCGACGGCGGCATGCTCATCGCTTCCATTAAGGGCTATGACGAGTCGATTTCCGCCTCGGTGGTGGCGCGGCAGACCTACCCGGCGCACAACGTGCTGTTCGACCACGAATTCATCGACGTGATGGACCAGCTGCCCACCGGCGAGGTGGTGCTGGACATGGCGCGCTTCCACGACGTCGCGCCGGTGGTGCGCGTCGTCACCTGAAGATTCGAGCGGACGCGGGCGGGCCTTCCCTACTGCGGCTTGGCTGCCGCCGCCGGGTACAGCTCTCCGCTCGCGCGCTTCAGGCGCAGATGCAGCGTCTCACCCACCGCCTTGTGCATTCTGCCCTTCAGCGCGTCACCGTCGGCTTGCGCCACCGGCAGTCCCTCGATTTCAACCAGGACATCGCCCACCGCCAGGTGTTGCGCCGCCGCCAGCTAACCCGGGGCCCCACTTTGCACCGAGGCTGATTCGACCACCGGTTTCAACCAGGAGCCGCCGGCATCGATCTTCAATGTCAGCCCGAACCAGCCAGGTTCGGCAGCCAGCGCCAGCGCCGCCCATAGCAGCGCGCTCGCACCAGGCAGCCATGTCCGCAAAAGCCTGAAGCCGGGCGCGCGCGAATGGCGCACAGCGAAACAGGCCAGACCTCCCGTTGCCGTTTTCATAATTGGGTTGCGCTCCGCATCAAAGCGACGCGACGCATGTAAGCTTTAGCAATGCCTCAATTCCGGCAAAAAAGCAAGATACGTTTTTGGGAGGCAGCGGCGTAAATCCCCTTTCATGATTAGGCTCCCGAGGTGTACCCGATTTCCGGGCGGCACCCGGACCGAACCAGCCAGCCGCCGGCCACGCCGGCA
>JAMFRN010000005.1 GCA_026224805.1 Nevskia soli | reverse complement strand
GCGGGCAGGGCGGGTGGCGCCAGCCAGGGATAGCCCTGGCCCTTGAGCTTGACGCCGAGGGGTGCGCCCCTGGACAGCCAGTAGGCATAGCTTTCCAGGGCCACCAGGGCGGGATCGCCGGGCGGCGGCTTGCGGCCGTTCATGCTGTAGAGGAAACACTCCTGCAGGCGCTCGCTGAAGGTGTTCACATGGTGATTCTTCTTGCGATAAGCCGGATACAGGCCGTAGGCGGCCCATAGCGGTGAGGCGTCGGCCTTGCGGCCGGCGTCGAGGTGGCAGTTCTGGCATTGCAGGTGATTGCCGGCGAACTGCGGCACGGCGCTGTCGGTGTGGACGAATATCTCCTTGCCCCGGCGCACCATGCGGCCGAATTCGTCGTCGGGCAGGCTGGCTTCGTCGGGCGGCTGGAAGTCCGGCGCGGTGTCGGTGGCGCCGGGTGGCGGGGCAGGCGCGGCGTAACCGTCGAGAGACAGCGCCAGCGATGCCGCGAGCAGGGCTGCGGCGAGCACTTTGTTCATCGGGTCATTGTTTCGATGGGCTGCTTGCGGCGGATGCCGGGGCGGCGTTGCTCGTTCTGTCGTTCCATCGTTGCGGCGGTTGCGGGGACGCTTTGCAGAATATTCCGTTTGTCACCGTACGGCCAGGAACGGCCGGAAAGGGATGAGCCGGCGCATGCGTTCGCGTTCTTTTCACGGCGATTCCTTTCTGTCCTGCTGTTGAAACCGTCGGGTCCGCCCATCACGATATAGCTGCCCGCGGTGCCTGATCGGCAGGGATCGTCGGACGGGGCTGGTGAATATTCCCGGGAGAGGCCGGAGCAAATGTCCAAGGAAGACGATCTGCATTTCTATGAGCCGGCGCAGGGGCATCGCCTTGCGCACGATCCGCTGAATGCGATCGTCGCGCCGCGACCGATCGGCTGGATCTCCACGCGCGGGAGCAGCGGCGCCTTGAACCTGGCGCCGTACAGTTTCTTCAACGCCTTCAACTACCATCCGCCGATCATCGGGTTTTCCAGCGTCGGCGCCAAGGACAGCCTGAGGAACGCGCGGGAGACAGGCGAATTCGTGTGGAACCTGGCCACGCGCGATCTGGCCGAACGGATGAATGCGACGAGTGCGCCGGTTGCCTATGAGATCGACGAGTTCGGTTTGGCCGGGCTGACAGCGGCGCCTTCGCGGCTGGTGGCGGTGCCGCGCGTCGCCGAAAGTCCGGTGAATTTCGAGTGCAAGGTGACGGAGATCATCCAGCTCAGGGACCGGCATCACGCCCCGGTGCCGACCTGGCTGGTGCTGGGCGAGGTGATCGGCGTGCACATCCGCAAGGCGCTGCTCAGCGACGGCGTGTTCGATACCTTCGGCGCCGGCATTATTCTCCGCGGCGGTGGGCCTTCGGCCTATGCGGAGGTGTTGCCTGAGAGCCGCTTCGACATGCACCGGCCTGCCGGCTGAGGCGGGCGGCGGGTCCGGAGATGCAGAGCGGCCGGGCTTAGCGGTGCGACCGGACACGCTGCGCGTGAGCCGGCTTCGCCGGTACCCCTGGCCCTGGCCCTCTCCCCGCTTCGCAGGGAGAGGGGACATTGGTGAGATGAGTTCTAGTGGCCGTTGGACAGCGCGCTGGGCCCGAACATCATCGGCGTGTAGCCGGGATCGTTGAAGCGCCACCAGTCCCTCGATTCGTTGACCAGGTATTCGGCCTCGTAGGCGCCGCTGCTGAGGTCGTGGTAGACGATGACGCCGCGCTCGAAGGCCTGCGAGGCGGGGGAGTAGAAGTAGTCGGCGAAGCTGGTGCGCCATAGCTGGCCGCGCGTGTCGTAGCCGTCGCTCCACAGGGCCGCCCAGCTGTCCTCGTCGATGTAGAGCACGCGCTTGCTGTAGACGTGGCGCTCGCCCGGCCGCAAGTCTCCCTCCACGATCCAGACGCGGTGGAGCTCATAGCGCTGCTCGTCGGGGTTGAGGGTATCCGGCCTGACCAGCTCGCTGTATTTCAGCGCGGGGTCGTTGATGCGGAAATTGTCGTAGGGCACATAGATCTCTTTCTTGCCCAGCAGCTTCCAGGTGAAGTGCTGGGGCGTGCCGCCGAACAGGGACTCGTCGTCCACGGTGTGCATGCCGCCCGGCGGTACCGGGTAGTCCGAGCCCACGTCCATGGCTTGCTTGGCGCGGCGCAGACCGGGGTTGTAGACCCAGGCGGTGATCTGGCTGTCCTTGTAGTCGTTGTTGGTGTTGCCGACGCTGATGGTGCCCTTGTCGCGCTGCGGCAGCATCTGTTCGTGATAGAAATAGGCGGCAATGGCCTGGGCCGGCGTTTTCATCGGCGCGGCCAGGCGCGGGTCGTTGGACGGCACCAGGACCTTGAGGCGGGTCCGGCCCCAGGCGGTCGAGCCGCCGGGGTAGACGTCGGCGATGTCGTAGACCACCGAGTCGGTCCACTCGGCGGCGCCGCGCTCGATGTTGTAGATGGCCTCGAGGCCGCTCTGCGGGAATGGGAAGGGGATGCCGCCCAGCGCCTGCGTGGTGGACAGGCCGTCGGCGCGCAGCTCGGCGTTGAGGACGTTGTCCTTCACCGTGGCGCAGACCCGGTCGGCGTAGCGGAAGTCGCGGTGGCTGGGATAGACCGGCATGCGGAACGATTGCGGATATTTTTGCAGTAGCGCCTTCTGGCCTTCGCCGAGCTGCCCGGCGTACTGTGCCATGTTCTGCGCGGTGATGGTGAACAGCGGTTTTTCCCCAGCGTACGGGCCGGGATCGTAGCCCTGCGGCGCCTTCAGGGCCGGCCAGGTGCCCAGAAACTTGCCGCTATAGGCGGCAACCCCGTCGGTGCTACCCGCGCGCTCGGCGCCCATGCAGGTGTACTTCGGGCCGTCCAGTTGCGCCGCCAGCGCGGCTGGCGCGCGGGCCGATGCCGGTGCCGCGGCCGCCAGGGCGAGCGCCACGGCAGTGAAGAATATCGCTCGATGCATCGGATTCCGCTCCTCCAGCAAAGCATGCGCACTGCGGCTGATGCCGCGTGTCGCCGGGCTGCATTGTCGAATCGGAAGAGGGTGCCCTGCCTACCTCACAGGGATGAGGACACGGAGCGGCGTGCGGTCTCACTGCGCCAGGCTTTTCTTCGCAGCAGTCTAAGGCGCATCGGCTATAAGAAGCGGGCGATCGCGTCGAGTGCTAATGGACTCGCCGCCGGGATTTGCCGATCTACCGATGCGGCGCATCAAATAGATCCATGCTGCGGTCAGCGCCGCGCACCATGCCAGCAGGATCAGAACCAGGAGTACGACAGTCCACCAGGAGAAGGATTGCGGCGAACTGCGCAGGACGGTGCCGATCAGGTTCATATCGTCAATGTAGGTTTTCACGCCGCCACTGCCGGTGATCGTCGCGGCATGGGCATGCTGTAACGAACCGATGATCATGCGATGGCTGCCGGCAGGTGGATATCTGTCGCGCAGCCGGCGACTCCCGGCCGGGATTTTCGCTGGTTCGTTCTGGTCTTCATGTGAACATGCCGCCCCGAGTTCTGTGAACACACGCGGTATCGTCGGCGATACTGCCCCCATGGTCTGTGCGGCAGCGGACGCAAAAAATTGATCGGCCTGGTGCAGGGACGGTATGCCGTCAGCGGCGAAAAGGCCGGCAGGCGGGTCGGCAATTTCCTGCCGCAGTACAAGTTGCCGCTTGCATAGGAAGCGATTTGCCGTCGAGGGAGGCAGACGGGAATGGCGGCGCCGGAGATGTGCGCCGTTCCGATCCGCTCAGCGCGGCCGCTTGCGCACTTTCAAGTTCACCGGCAGCGGGATCGGGATCAGGGTGCTGCCGACGAACGCGCGATATCTATCGCGGATGCGGCGAAGACCGACTGTTTCCCGATGCAGTTTCAGCAGTGCCGACAGGGCGACGATCGATACCACCAGCAGCACCAGCGTCGACAACGGCGCCGCATAAAATGCGAATGGGTGTGTTGCTGTCGTGCCGTAGTGGCTGCTGCCCTGGGTTTCCGCACGGCCTGGAAGCGGCGCCGCATGTGGTATCGCAGTCATGCCCGACCCGAAGTACATGGGCGCCGCTTCTGCGGAAAGAAGGTCCTGGGTGACGTGGTGACGGATCATGCTGTGATTCCCCCTGTGCAAGGACGCCTCTTCAAACCGCCGCCGGGATTACCCGGCCGTGCGAACGTGGTGAAGATAGGCGGCGGCGGCTGGCTGGTCGGTTCGCTGCCGCACAAACAGTCCGGTCTCGCCGAATGGTGACTGCCTGGGGTGGTGAGCGCGGACCGTGGAAGCCGGAGCGATGGACAAAAAGAACCCGTCCGCGGAGATCACCTACGGACGGGCGAGTGTCGAATCCGCGCCGAGCTTTGGCCCAAAGGGGATAAAGACCAAAGTCTCTTGGGGGGAGAAATGCGCGGATCAGAGTTCTTGTCGATGCAGCCGCGATATTGCGCGCGGCGGCGCCCGAAATCTGTGCGATAGAGCACACAGACAAAGCGATTCGCCCGATCGCTGGGCCAAGTGCCGAACCGGCCGTACATTGCCGGCCGTCGGCGCAGGATGCCAGGCGCAGCGGCCGGGCAACTCAGTTGAGCAGCCGATCGTAATCCGCGATCACTGCCGCGTAGCATTCGCACGACGCCTTTTCCAGGCCCTTGCGATCGAGCACGGTGACATCGCCGCGGCTGTAGTGGATCAGTTTCCTGCGCTGCAGCTCGCCGGCGGCACGGGTGACGCCGCTGCGGCGCACCCCCAGCATGTTCGAAAGCAGGGCATGGGTGAGGAAGAAATGGTCGGCGTGGGCGCGATCGTGGGTCATCAGCAGCCAGCGCGCCAGGCGCGCTTCCAGGACATGGAAGCAGGTGCAGGCGGCGGTTTGTGCGAGCTGGGCCAGCAGCACATAGACGTAGCGGTCGAGGTTGCGTCGCAGCACCGGGCTGCGCTCCAGTTCGCCGCGGAAGATCGCCGCTGGCATGCGCAGTGCGCTGCCTGATCCCTGCACCAGGGCCCGCATCGGCGAGGTATCGACCCCCAGCACCAGCGACACCCCGAGCATGCCTTCGTTGCCGATCAGGCCGACTTCCAGGGAGGCCTGGTCCTGCAGTGCGGCAATCAGGGAAATGAAGCCGCCGGTGGGGAAGTAGACATGGCGGATGGGGTCGCCGGCTTCGCTGAGAACCACGCCGAAGTCGAGTTCGACCGGCTCGCAGCGCTGCAGCATTCTTTGCCGGATGGAGCGCGGCAAAACCTCAAGCAGTCGATTGACCACCGGCCGCGGAGTTGCGTGAGACATACAACCCTCCCGCCGTGGCGTAGGAGCCAAGCCGGCTGCACGGGAACCGTGCCAGGGGCGACTCAGATGGCGGAGCGTATGCGATTACCGCCGGGTTTTCAGTGCGTTAACGCGCATAGTTCGAATACTGGCTGCATTGGCGGCGATTCGGTGCTGCGTGCCGCGGGGATTCCGTGAGGTGCGGGGTCGGTTTTTGTGCGGGACTTAGTTCGCCATGATGTCGGGCAGCAGGCGGTCGAATTCGGTCTTGACCACGGCATAGCATTCGCAGGCCTTTTTCTCCAGCCGTGGGCGGTCCAGCACGATGATCTTGCCGCGGCTGTAGCTGATCAGGCCCGCCGTCTGCAGCTTGCCCGCTGCTTCGGTGACCCCTTCGCGGCGCACGCCGAGCATGTTGGCGATCAGTTCCTGGGTCATGGTCAGGTTGTTGTCGGACAGGCGATCGAGGCTGAGCAGCAGCCAGCGGCACAGCTGCTGCTCGACCGAATGATGCCGGTTGCACACCGCCGTCTGCGCCATCTGCGTCAGCAGGGCCTGGGTATAACGCAGCAGCAGATGCTGCACGGCGCCGGAGCGGCCGAATTCCTCCTTCAACAGGGGCGCCGGCAGCCGGTAGGCGTAGCCGGCGCTTTGCACCACCGCACGGCTCGGCGTGGTTTCGCCGCCCATGAACAGGGAGATGCCGACGATGCCTTCCTTGCCTACCACCGCGATTTCGGCCGAGGCGCCGTTTTCCATCACATAGAGGAGGGAGACGATGCTGTCGGCCGGGAAGTAGACGTGCTGCAAGGCGACACCGGGCTCGTACAGCACATGGCCGAGCTTCATCGGTACCTGTTCCAGGTGAGGAAACAGGCGCCCGCGCTCCGCCTCCGGCAGGACGGCCAGAAGACGGTTTTGCTGGGGTTGGTGAGCGGGGAGAATGAGGTGATCCTTGAGCGGCAACGGCAGGTGCGATACGACGATGACGGCGAGGGACACGACCCTGCCAACCCTGATTTATACAGTAAATCCTGTCTTTCATCCGTACGCTTGCGTACATTGCCGCCAGTGGAATTCAGGCTGCCGGCGTGCGCTGCCGGATACATCATGGGTATGCTGTTGCGGCGCTGCGTCAGCGCTGCCAGCGGCGGCCACCGGTAGGGGACAAGTCGATCAGCAGGGCGACGACGATGGCGACCACCGGCCACAGCGTCCAGTGTCCGCCGAACCAGTGCTGCACGACCATGTAGCAGAGTAGCGTCGTAGGCAGCAGGATGAAGCCCAGGATCGGCCACAGCAGGGTGTGAAACATGCCGCGCGGCCAGGTAGTGAGGAACCACAGCATGAACAGAACCACGCGCGGCGCGATCAGTGCCACGATCACCAGCAGAAAAGGCATGGCTTTACCTCATTGGCGCGGAGCGAAGGTGCTCCGGCGACGGCCTGAATATACCTGCCGGCGGGCGGCCGCTCTGTGCGATTCCGTACCGAACAGCCGCTGCGACCGGTGCAGCCGAGGCCGCCGCAACCGCCGCGCCTATGTTCGATAGCGAACTGACCGCCTTTGCCCGAGCCCCTATGTTGGGCCGGTCGATTCGGCAGGCTGTGCCAGCGAACGGATTGTTGCGTGAAGCCACAGCTGTCGCGCCGCACAGCAGGCGCATCCCCAGTTCCCCAATCCGGAGTCCAGATCATGCAAAGAATATTCCGTCAGTCCGCATTCCCCGCCGCGCGTGCCATCGCCGCCGTGGCTTTCCTTGCCGCCATCGCCGCCGTCATTCCGGTGGCCGCGGCCGACAGCCAGGCTCCGCAGATTCGCGTGGTCCTGGCGGCCGCGGATATCGCGCCGGCGTCCTCTGGGACCCCGGCAGTCGCGGCTCGCATGGACGCAAAGGTCGAAGCGCGCATCAAGGATCTGCACACCCGGCTCGCCATCACGGCGACGCAGGAGGATTCATGGGGCAAGGTAGCCCAGGTGATGCGCGACAATGAAGCCACCATGTCCACGCTGATCGAGGCCAGAAGCGGCGGCGCGAAGACCATGACCGCCGTCGACGATCTCAAATCCTACGGCCAGATCGCCCAGGCGCACGCCGACGGCATCCAGAAGTTCGCGCCGGTATTCGGCACGTTGTACGACAGCATGTCGAGTGAGCAGAAGGCCAATGCCGATAGCATCTTCCGCGACAGCGGCCGCAAGGCAGCAAAGCGCATGGCCGCCAAGGCCGGCTGATCGGCATTGCCTGGTCCCGAGATGCGAAGCCCGGCGCTGCGCCGGGAAATCCCTCCAAACATGGATGAATTACACATGACACTCTCAACCAAGCGGCGCGGCAATTTGCGCGCCACGGCAGTCAAGTTCGGCGTAGCCTTGACGCTCGCCGCGATGTTCGGCGGCATGGTGATGTCACCGGCTCTGGCCCGCGACCGCGGCCACGGCGGACGGGGCGGTGACCGCGGAGGGCATTGGCGTCACGGTTATGACCGGGGTGACTGGCGCGGCAACGGCTACTACGAGCCCGCCGAGGTCTACGCGCCGCCGCCGGTGTACTACCCGCCGCAGCCTTCGCCGGGCGTCAGCCTGTTTTTCCCGGTTCATATCCGATAGCGGTTTGCGACATCCGTGCTGCCGCACAGCCTGCATCGGCTGGTGCGGCAGCGAGGCGTCGGCGCCTCTGGCCCGTTGCCGTTCGCTGCGCACAGTTGCCCTGCATGGCGGGCGGGCCGCTGGGTGTACGGCACCTGCATTGCTGATGCCGCCGCTGAAATTACCGGCTATGGGTGTGCTGCCGTACGGTGCTTGCCCGCCTGAAGCGTTCACTCTGCTCATCTGCAGTTCGTGAAAGTAACGCAACCGGAGATCAGGACCATGCTTGAAGCCATCGCGGTCATTCTATTGATTTGCTGGGCATTGGGACTGCTCACCTCCTACACCATGGGCGGCTTCATCCACATCCTGCTGGTCGTGGCGATCATCGTGATTCTGGTGCGGGTAATTCAGGGCAGAAGGCTCTAGTCAGTAGCGGCTAGCGGCGCGGCCACGTACAGCGCTATGTACGCTTACAGACGGACCGCCCTGGGGATCACGCGTAAAACATCCCGACGCGAAGAAATCGGCCCCTGCCTCGGCCTGGGTTTTCCGGAAGCACGCAGCCTCCGCGACCGATTTTCCGCGCTCCGGTTTCATCGATTACGTCAAAGGTCACATCATGAAAACAGCAAGTCGTTCAACCTATATCCTCATCGCCGTCGGTGCTCTGGCGCTGGGCGCCTGTGCCACGGTGCCGCTGCCACCCAACGATGCCTTCCAGGCCGCCGATATCGCCATCTCCAACGCCGAGAACGATCACGCCGCCGACTATGCGCCGCTGGAGATGCGCACGGCGCACGAGAAGATCAGCGCCGCGCGCGCCGACGCCATGCAGACCGACGAGGTGCAGGTGGCGCAGGCGCGGCCGCTAGCCGACGAGGCGCGTGTCGAGGCCGATCTGGCTTCGGCCAAGGCGCACCTGGGCAAGGCCGAGGCGGTCAACCAGGAGCTGCAGAAGAACAACAGCACCTTGAATCAGGAAATACAACGCGGCTCGGGAGGTTGAGGCATGAACACGATCAAGAATGTCATCCGGTCCGGTTTATGCGGTGCGACGTTGGGCGCCGCTGCCATCTTGCTCGCCGCCTGCGCGGCCGATGTGGTGAAGGATCCGGGCGTCGCCAAGGCCCGCGCCGAGCTGACCGATCTGCAGTCCGATCCGCGCCTGGCCGGACGCGCTCCGATCGCCATCAATGACGCCGACACGGCGGTGCGCGATGCCGAGGTGCCGCAGACCGATCCGGTGGTGGAGACGCATCTGGTCTACATCGCCGAGCGCAGGGTGCAGATTGCCCGGGCTCTGGCGCAGACCAAGTACGACGAGGACCAGCGTAAGACGCTGAGCGAGCAGAACGGGCAGATCCAGCTCAACGCGCGCACCAATGAAGCGAATGCCGAGAAGCTCAAGAACGACAATCTGCAGGCGCAGCTCGCGGCCTTGCAGGCGAAAAAGACCGACCGCGGCATGGTGCTGACGCTGGGCGATGTGCTGTTCTCTACCGGTCGCTCCGACCTCAAGCCGGGCAGCGTCGAGAACCTCGATCGGCTGGTTACTTTCCTGGGCCAGGCCCCGGACCGTACCGTCCGTATCGAGGGCCATACCGACAACCGCGGCGGCCAGGACATGAACCAGGCGCTGTCGCAGAAGCGCGCCGATTCTGTAGCGCTGTATCTGACCGGCCGCGGCATCGCCAGCAACCGCGTCACCTCGGTCGGCGAAGGCTACAACTCGCCGGTCGCCGACAACAACACCGATGCCGGGCGGCAGGCCAATCGCCGTGTCGAAGTGATCATTCAGGATCCGCCGGCGTAGCCAGTCCTGCTGACCATCGCCATTCGCCGGCATGGAAGGCCGGTGTCGGGATCATGGATGATCGGGGCCGCACTGCAAAGTGCGGCCTTTTTTTGTGCTGCTGAACGCTGATGGCCTGCGGCGTAGTCGCGAATCACGCCGCGGGCGCCGCGTACGCTGTCGCACAGACAGCCGTGGCCAATGGCGCTTTACTCGACATTCCTACTGAGGTGCCTGCTCATGTCATCCTATATCCGTTCACTGGCGCTGGCCCTGGCGATGTTCGCCGTGCCGGCGACATCTTTCGCGCAGATCGGCATTTCCATTACCATCGCGCCGCCGGAGCTGCCAGTCTATGAGCAGCCGGTGATACCAGGTGACGGTTACCTGTGGACGCCCGGTTACTGGGCCTACGGTGACGACGGCTACTTCTGGGTGCCGGGCACCTGGGTTCAGCCGCCTTCGGTCGGCGTCCTGTGGACTCCGGGTTACTGGGGCTGGTCGAACGGCAACTATGCGTTCAACCAGGGTTACTGGGGCCCGCATATCGGCTTCTATGGCGGCGTCAACTATGGCTACGGCTACGGCGGTGACGGCTATTCCGGTGGACGCTGGAACAATGGCTCGTTCGCCTACAACCGGGCGGTGAACAACGTCAATATCAGCAGCATCCACAACACCTACAACGAAAAGGTGGTCAACAACACCACGGTCAATCGCGTCAGCTTCAACGGCGGCAGCGGCGGCGTCAGCGCCAGGCCGACCGCCGAGCAGCAGACCTTCGCCCATGAAAATCATGTTGCGCCGACTGCCGTGCAGACCCAGCACGAGCAAACCGCCCGCGCCAATCCGGCACAGCGTGATTCGGTCAACCACGGCCATCCGGCCGTCGTTGCCACCTCGAAGCCCGCTGATTTCAAGGCGTCCGCCGCTGCTGAGGCCAAAGCTCCTGCCGAGAACAAGGCCGGAGCGGAGAACAAGGCGGCTGCCGAGAACAAAGCCGCGACCGAGAACAAGGCGACTGCCGCAAACAAGGCAGCGGAGGAAAACAAGGCGACCGCTGAGAACAAGGCGGGCGTAGAGAACAAGGCAGCGGCTGAGAACAAGGCAACTGCTGAAAACAAAGCGACCGCCGAGAACAAGGCTGGTGTAGAGAACAGGGCAACTGCAGAAAACAAGACGGCGGCTGAAAACAAGGCCACCGCCGAGAACAAGGTGCCGGCCAGAGCTCCGGTAGCCGCGAAGCGCCCGGCAGCAGTGGCCCAGTCGCATGCCCCAGCCGCCCCGGCAAGAACTGTTCAGCGCAGCGCGCCCAAGCCCGCCGCACCGCATCCGCAGGCTCAGGCGCGTCCCCAGCCTGCGCCGCGTCCACAGGCCCAGGCACGTCCCCAGCCTGCGCCGCGTCCGCAGGCCCAGGTCCCGGCCCAGGCTCGCGCGCAGCCGGCAGCGCAGCACGAGGGCGGCGGGCAGGAGCATGAGCATCACTAGCGCCGGAGTTTTGCCGGTAGTGGCCTTGCTTCAGTAGTGCATGATTTCGGCCCCTCAGCTCTCAGCCTTGATACAGGCGCAGGGCTGAGGGGCCGAAATTTTATTGGTGCGGCCAGAGCGTCTGGAGATGTTCAATCCCCCGTATGTACGATAGCGTACAGACGCCGCGCCGGGCGGCGGGAATAATTTCTGTCGCGCCGGAACAGGAACTCAGTCAACCGATTTTCCTGTGCTCATTGCGCCCCTCCGGCTGCGAGACCCGCTTCCATATCACTGCAAGCTTTACACCAAGGCTGGTCATGTTCGAAAAAGCAAACGGTAGCGCCGTTACCGACGATGCCGGCAAGGCGGATGGCATCAGTGAAGTACGCCGCCAGGAAGCCCTGCTCAAAACCGGCGCGCTGCAGAACGCAATCCTTACCAGTGCCAATTTTTCGATCATCGCCACCGACGAGAAGGGCATCATTCAGTTGTTCAATATCGGCGCCGAGCGGATGTTGGGCTATCAGGCCGCCGAGGTAGTCAACAAGATCAGCCCTAGCGATATCCATGATCCGCAAGAAGTGATTGCACGGGCGCAGGCCTTGAGCCTGGAGCTCGCCACACCGATTACGCCGGGCTTCGAGGCACTAGCCTTCAAGGCTTCGCGCGGCATTGAGGACAGCTACGAGCTGACCTATATCTGCAAGGACGGCAGCCGCTTTCCGGCGATCGTCTCGATCACGGCGCTGCGCGATGACTATGGCGACATCATCGGCTACCTGCTGATCGGTGCCGACAATTCAATACGCAAGCAGGTCGAGCTGGAACTACACGACGCCATGGCAGTGGCGGAAAAAGCCAACCTGGCCAAGTCGGATTTCCTTTCGAGCATGAGCCATGAACTGCGCACGCCGCTCAGCGCCATTCTCGGTTTTGCCCAACTGATCGAATCCGGCTCGCCGTCGCCGACGGTGTCGCAGAGGCGCAGTGTCGACCAGATCCTCAAGGCCGGGTGGTATCTGCTGGACCTGATCAACGAGATCCTCGATCTGGCGGTGATCGAGTCGGGCAAGCTGTCGCTGTCGCTGGAACCGATCTCGCTGGCCGAAGTGCTGAACGAATGCCGCGCCATGATCGAGCCGCAGGCGCACAAGCGCGGCATCAGCGTGCGCTTTCCGTGGTTTGAAGTGCCGTGCTTCGTCAAGGCCGACCGCACCCGGGTCAAGCAGGTTCTGATCAACCTGCTGACCAATGCGATCAAATACAACAAGGTGGGCGGCGCCGTGGTGGTGGACTGTGTGGAAAACGTCCCGGGGCGTACCCGCATTTCCGTGCAGGATAACGGCGAAGGCCTGAGCACCGACCAGTTGATGCAACTGTTTCAGCCGTTCAATCGCCTCGGACAGGAGGCGAGCCTGGAGGAAGGCACCGGCATCGGCCTGGTGGTGTGCAAGCGGCTGATCGAATTGATGGGGGGCGCCATCGGCGTGGAAAGCACCGTCGGCACGGGCAGCGTGTTCTGGCTTGAACTGAATCTGACCGACGAACGAGCCGTTGCCGCCGACGTAGTCGAACCGGTGACTGTGCCCCAGGTAAAAGTCCAGGCCAATGCGCTGTTGCGCAGCGTGCTCTATGTCGAGGACAACCCGGCCAATCTGATGCTGGTGGAGGATCTGATGGCGCGCCGATCGGATATTCGCCTGCTCAGTGCCAGGGACGGCATCAGCGGCATCGAGATCGCGCGCGCTTCCCTACCGGACGTGATCCTGATGGACATCAACCTGCCCGGCATCAGCGGCATCAGGGCACTGCGCATCCTTGCCGACGACCCGACCACCGCACATATCCCGGTGGTGGCGCTCAGCGCCAACGCCATGCCCCGCGACATCGAGAAAGGCATGGAGGCGGGGTTCTACCGCTACCTGACCAAGCCGATCAAGGTCAACGAATTCATGGAAACGCTGGACCTGACCCTGGCGTTCGCCAAAACCGAAGCAATCCGTTTGCACAAAGAGAAAAGAGCATGATGCTTGCCGCAGCCGACATCCTCAAAGCCAATATCCTGATCGTCGACGACCAGGAGTCCAACGTCGCCTTGCTGGAGCAGTTGCTTGGCGAGACGGGCTATACCGGCGTCGCTTCGACTACGAAGCCGCAGGAGGTCTGCGCGCTGCACCGCAAGAACCGCTACGACCTGATCCTGCTCGACCTACAAATGCCGGTCATGGACGGTTTCCAGGTGATGGAAGGCCTCAAGACCAATGATGCCGACGGCTACCTGCCCGTAATCGTGCTGACCGCACAGCCGGGGCACAAGCTGCGCGCCTTGCAGGCCGGTGCCAAGGACTTCATCAGCAAGCCGTTCGATCTGGTTGAAGTCAGGACCCGCATCCACAACATGCTGGAGGTGCGGTTGTTGTACAAGATGCTGGAGAACTACAGCAAGACGCTGGAACACATGGTGCAGGAGCGCACGGCGGAACTGCGCGAGAGCGAAGCGCGTTTTCGCAGCCTGACCGAACTGGCTTCGGACTGGTACTGGGAGCAGGACGAGAGCGGCAACTTCACCAAGGTTTCCGGTCCGGCGCTGGAAATGCTCGGCGTCCAGGTCGACGGCCTTACCGGAAAGAAAAGCAGTGACCGGGCTAGTGGCTGGAATGAGGCGGAGCGGGACACGCTGGAGGCCATGATCGAGGCGCGGCAGCCTTTCCTGGACTTCGTGTTCAGCCGCACCGGCGCGGATGGCTCGCGCCGGAAATTCCAGGTCAGCGGAGAGCCGATGTTCAACCAGTCCTGCCGCTTCCTCGGCTATCGCGGCATCGGCGTCGAGCTTACCGCCAAGCAGTAGTACACAGGATTGCAAGGGTCCGCCATGGCATCAGCGCACAGTCCCTATCAGAATCATCTGCTGGCAGCATTGCCTGCCCCGGAATTCGAGCGCCTGGCGCCCCATCTGGAACTGGTGCCGATGCGGCTCGGCGACACGCTTTACGATCCCGGCGGCCAGTTGCAGCATGCTTACTTCCCCATCACGGCCATCGTTTCGCTGCTCTATATTCTCGAGTCCGGCGTATCGGCGGAGCTTGCGGGGGTGGGTAACGAGGGCATGCTTGGCGTGTCCCTGTTCATGGGTGGCAACACGACGCCCAGTTCGGCGGTGGTGCAGACCGCGGGTCACGGTTACCGCCTTCAGGGCAAGCTGCTGAAGGAGGAATTCAATCGGGCCGGAATGATGCAGCGCCTGTTGCTGCGCTATACGCAGGTGCTGGTGACGCAGGTGGCGCAGACCGCCGCATGCAATCGCTTTCATTCGATCGAACAGCAATTGAGCCGGTGGCTGCTGGCCACGCTCGATCGCCTGCCTGCGAACGAGCTGATCATGACACAGGAACTGGTTGCCAGCGCGCTCGGCGTGCGCCGGGAAGGCGTTACCGAGGCGGCCGGAAACCTGCAGCGCGCCGGCGTCATCAGCTACCGGCGCGGCCATATTTCGGTGATCGAGCGGGATGGCCTGGAAAGTCGCGCCTGCGAGTGTTACGCCGTGGTCAGGAGGGAGTCGGGGCGCCTGCTGTCCGACGTGCAGTAAAGCTGGAGTTCAGGATGGTTGGCAACTGTCTGAAGCCTGATCGGGGTTTCCACACGCTTTCGCTGGTCAGACTCTAGATGGGGCGCGTGGGCACGCTCCGCTTGGGCCATATGTCGGGCGCCAGGGACGCCGGTGCCGCCGGCTTGCGGGCTTTCCTGTAGGCGCTGGTGAAATGCACGCGAATGAGCCAGTAGATCATCAATACGATGACGGTCAGGATCGGCAGCAGGTAGAGATGCGTCTGGATGATGGCCGCGGGCAGCAGGCTCTGCTTACCGAGGAACAGGGAGGTCACGGCGATCAGCAGGGCGGCGCACATGCGCCAGAGATGGCGTGCAATGCGCGAGGCGCCGGCAACGCCGCCGCGGATCAGGACGCGGATGTCCAGGGCGGATGCCAGCAAGGCAACGGAGCCGAAGACGAAGTAGGCGGCTGTGGGCGCTCCGTCCTTTGCCATGCCTATGCCGTTGGCAGCTTCCCAGCCGAGGATCAGGGCGGCGGCTGCGTCGGCCAGGACGATCAGCAGGAGGCCGCGTTCGAGCAGGCCGGTGTGTCCGGCCTTGCGCACCATGGTCAGCCAGGCGCTGCCGACCAGGTAGAAGGTCAGGGTGCCGACGACCAGGTTCATGGTCTGCGATTTCAGCAGCGCCAGCCAGGCGGCGCTGGCCGACATGCAGAGCATGGCGATGAAGAAGATGTTGCCGGCCACGCGATGCAGGTGTGCGCCCTTGGGGGAGAGCAGGGCCGCCGTGCCGGCGAGCAGGCCGGTGATGGCGCCGGCGATGTGCAAGGCCAGCAGGGGGGAGTTGGTCATGGTGGTGCTCCAGTGCAGTGCCCGGTGAGCGGCCGTCGCTCAGGGGGCCTCGAGTTTTTGCAGCATCCGCACGGCATTGCGGTTCTTCGGATTCAGTTGCAGGGACTTGCGGTAGTTGGCGATGGCCTGCGGCCGGTCGCCATCGTCCATGTAGGCTTCGCCGAGGCTGTCGTAGACGTTGCCGGACTGCGGATAGGCTTCGGTGTTGAGCTGGAAGATGCGGATGGCATTGTCGAACTGACCTACATGGATGAGGTGATAGCCGAGGCTGTCGAGCTCGTTCTCGTCGAAGTTGTAGGCGGCGGGCGCTGCGGTCTTGAGGTCGCGGTATTGCCGGATGGCGGCGTCGGCGCCACCGGAGGCGATGGTGGTGGTGAGCGTTGCGGCGATGGAGGTACGCGGATCGAAAGCCACCTTGATGGTGGGCAGCCACATGCCCATGGCGGCCCCGGCAACGCCGGCGCCCATGGCCAGTGTCAGTACGAACAGGCCAGCGGCCATGGCGATGTGGCTGGATGCGCTGGCCCGATCCTGGGTGCGCAGGTAGAGTTCAAGAATGGCGAGCGGCAGCAGGGTTTGGGCGAAAGCCAGGAAGGTGAGGAACGGGCCCTGGAAGGTGATCGGATCGAAGCCAAAGGGACCCTGGAAGACGAGGAACGACAGCATCAGGCCGACGCGGAAGAACCAGACGCCGCTGACCACCAGGAACAGGCGCAGGGCCCAGCGGCGATGGGTCCTGAAATCGCGGGCGATGGCGTAGCGCAGGGCCATGGCGGCGCAGAGCAGGATGAGGACGGCGTTGAGGCTGACCGCCAGATGCTGGGATAGGTCGCCGCCGACACCGCCGCGGATCCACACCAGGTAGAGAGCCACGGTGCTGGTGGTGAAGGCGCTGAGGATGTAGAGGCGGCCATTCCAGCGGTGGAAGGAGGGTGCGCGGGCGCGAACCTGCGGGATCAGTTGCAGGGTGCCGCTGGCGGTGATGACGGCGGCGAGCAGGATGTGGATGGCGAGGGCGGCGTTGCCGATGCTGTCGCCGGGGATGTAGCCGTGGTACAGCAGGCGGTTCCAGCGGGGGAAGTCGCCGGCCAGGGCGGAGCTGCCGTAGAACGTGGCGATGTACACGACCATGAGCCACTGGCCGATGCAGGCCACTACGAACCAGAGGCCGGCTACCCGGCGGAGGGCGGTGTTGCCGGCCGGGAGCAGCTTCGAGCCGCGGCGGGATGTCGCTGCGGCGGCGGGCCATTCTTGGTTGATCGGCGGCGATAGGTCGGTGCTGTAGTGAGTCACTTCAAGGTCCCCCTAGACTTGCGACGGGAATGCGCTCAGGGCTGCGAGGTGCCGGCCGGCGGCGTGGCATCCGCTGCGTCGCTGCCGCCGTCGGTGGAAGGAGCAGTGGCCTGCCAGTCGCGCAGGCGGAATTGCGGGATGACGAGCTGCCTGGAGAAATGGGCTTCGGGCTGGTAGACGCTGATCAGGATTTGCGCGTCGCGCAGTTGCGTCTTGTCGATCGGGTAATGCACCGCACCGGATGGATCGTGCAGTGGCAGCTCGGTGTCAGAGTGCTCGAACGGGTCCACCGAGAATTGCAAGGGGGCGGGCGTGTATTCCAGCGCGCAATCGAACTTTTCGGGATTGCGCCGGGCGCCGGCCGCTTGCTCAAGAACCATCGAAATGCAGGGCGGCACATTTCCGGCTGCGCGGCAGCTGACTTCAAGCGCCGCGCCGCCGTCGTCGATTCTGCTGGCGCAGTAACCGGCCTCGGACTGACGCTGTTCGCGGCTCAGCGCGGGCAGGGGCGGCAGCGCATGCGGCCGCAGCAGGGTCAGCGAGTATTCCAGTTCCAGACGCAGAGTTTGATCGGCTGCCTGTTGCACTACCTCCGCGGGGATTTGCAGGGTCTGGTAGGGCAGGGCCGATCCGTCGCCGTTGCCGGGGAAAGGCAGGTCGAAGACGTGGCCGGTGCCGTGATAGAGCGTGTTGCCTACGGCGTCGACCAGGCGCAGCGCGGTGTGATCGACGTGCAGTACCAGGCCGGCGGGCAGGCCGGAGAAGCGCAGGGGCAGGAGGATCGCCGGGGCGTCCTCGCCGTCCGCCGACTTCTTCTTGTGCTTCTTCCTGTTCTCGGCTTTCTTCTGTTGCTTCTCCTCCCCGTCCTCGGTCAGCAGTTGGAAATCCGCATGGGCGGCAGCGGCGTCGGTGGCGTGCCTGGCCGGATCGAAGGCGATCGAGATGGAGCGGGCCGCATCCGGATTGGCCGAAAACCATTGCTGGATGGCGAAGGCCGGCCGCCACGGCAGGTCCGGCGTGAACATGAACACCAGGAATCCGCCGATGAACAGCAGGCGTGCCTGGCGAGTATTGCGCCGGAAGTATTGCAGCAGCACAACGGCGACCGTCACCAGCAGCAGTACCGCCATGCTCAGGGACTGCCAGATCCAGGCCACGCCGGTGTCGTCCGTAACGTGGTCGAAATCGAAGGTGTGGGTGAAGGGATACAGGATCGCCAGAACCAGCAGGCGCACCAGCAGCAGGCTGAAAAATACGGCGAGCGCGCTGAGGATGGCTTCCGTCACGCTCCGGGTCAGCACCGCGATGGCCATTACCGGCAGGCTGAACACCAGCGCGCACGCGTAGCTGCTGAGCAGAGCGGCGTGTAGGATCGGGGTGAAGGGAAAGCCGTCGGCGAAGCCGCGCAGCAGGTTGGCCGCGACGATAGGGCCGTGGATCAGCAGCAGCAGCATCAGCACCTTGGCCAGCAGCAGGTCGCGGCGCCTGATCGGCCGCACCAGCCAGTCCTGGTCGACGCCGGGAATCGCTTCTTGCTGCACCGCAAGCACGATCAGCAGGACCATGGCGATGACCAGGCCCAGCGTAACCAGCGCGCACGTGGCCTGCAGCCCTTCACTCGCGGAAAAGGGTTCGGAGTAGTGGCGCAAGGCGGCGAGCAGCACCTGGCCGGCGATGCTGGCGATGCCCAGCGGCCACAGCAGCTTCCAGTCCTTCCTGAAGATGTGCCAGGCCATGGCGCGCGATGGGGCCGGGTTGGTGCTCATTGGATCGCTCCGTCGCGCGCGGCGCGGGCCAGGGTGGTGAATACCGTGCGCAGCGGCATCGGTTCGGCGTCGATGTGCCGCACCGGGCCGAGCAGGGCGCGGATGCGTTCACCCAGATCGTTTTCGGAGTAGCGCGTATCGACGAAGCTGAAGACGTTGCCGAAGGCGCGCGGCTGCAGCCATTCCTTCGGCAGGTTCGCCGGCACGGCGGCGGGGTGTTCCAGGGTGATGCGCACTTCGCGCAGGCGGGCGCCGAGATCGCTCATCGATTCCTCGATCAGCATGCGGCCGGCGTCGATGAAGCCGACATGCGTGGACAGGCTTTCGATCTCGCCCAGCTCGTGCGAAGAGATCAGCATGGTGACGTCGCCGGCTTCGAGCAGCAGGCCTTCCATGAATTCTTCGCGGACCAGCGGGTCGAGGCCGCTGAAGGGCTCGTCGAGGATCAGCAGCTTCGGCCGGTACGGCAGGGCGCAGGCCAGCGCCACCTTGATGCGCATGCCGTGCGACAGCTCGCCGATACGGCGCTTGAGCGGAAGCTGCAGGCGCTTGCAGATCGAGGTTTCGAGGGCGCGGTCCCAGCCCGGATAGAACGGCCGCAGGTATTCGAGGTAGTCGCCGACGCCGAGGCGGCGGGGCAGGGCCTGGTTTTCGGAGACGTAGCCGATCTGCGCCAGCACCTCGGGCGACAGGCGCCGCGTATCGACGCCCATGACGCTGGCAGTGCCGCGCGAGGGCGCGAGCATGTTCATGAGCAGCTTGATGGTGGTGGTCTTGCCGGCGCCATTGGCGCCGATGAAGGCGTAGGCGCTGCCCTCGGGCACGGCGAGGCTGAGGCCCTGCAGGGCATCGATGCGGCCGAAGCTTTTCCACACGTCGTCCGCTTGTACCACTGAGGCGGTTGTCATTTCCGTCTGGCCTCCGGGGCCTGGTCCAATGCTTTCCACTGCGCTTCGATGGTCTTGAGCAGATCCGGCAGCTCGACCCCGACGCGCTTGGCTTCCACCACCAGTTGCTCCACTTCCTGCTGCAGCAGCCGCTTGCGGTCGCTGGCGCGCACCTCGGGCCGCTCCGCCACCACCGTGCCGATGCCGGGGCGCGATTCCAGCCAGCGCTCCTGGATCAGGTACTGCACCACCTTGTGCGCGGTGTTCGGATGGATCTTCAGCTCCGCCGCCAGCGCGCGCACCGAGGGAAACGCCTGGCCCGGTTGAAACTCGCCGCTGACGAAGGCTTTCACTGCCGCGAACACCACCTGGTCGAAGATCGACTGGCCCGGCTGGAGGTTGAAGCGCAGATGTGTCATATGCATACTGTGACACGTGTATTGGCGATGTCAAGTCCCTCCATCCTGCTGAGATGTGCGCGGCGTGGGCGTGGAAATGCGCGATTCAGTGCGGCGGGGAGGCGGTTGTTTGCGGACTATGCCTGTGTCGGAAGGCTGGCGCCTTGCAGGTGTTCCGGGTTGGAAGTTTGCTGCGTGAAGTGAAGTTCGTTCGTGGCGCATTGAGCCGCTTGCGGCGCGGCTGGCCCCTCGATACACCGCGCTGCGCGCGGCACTCGGGGCGAACGGAGTTCGCGCTGTCGTTCCAGATCCAGGCGATGTCCCGCGCTATTGGAAGCGCGGGACATCCTGTTGCGGTCTATGAAGCTTCGACGACGGTTCGCAATGCTTTGCTGGTGTGCGGCTGCTGCATGCGGACAGGCTGCACTCCTGCGGGCTTGTCCCGCTTGCGGGTGAAGCTGAGTACGCCGTCCTCGATTGGGGCGTAGCGCAGGATTGGCACGTCGCGCACGTAGTCCTGCACGATTTTCCATGGGCGCTTGCTGCCCTGCTTGGGCAGCTGGTCGATGGCGCGGCGGATGTAGCCGGAGTTGAGGCCGCCCATGACGGTGTCCTCGGTGCGGCTGTTGTCGCGGTCGCGGGGGATGACTTCCGTGTAGCCCTTCTTGTCCATGTGCTGGAGCAGGCGGCAGACATACTCGCTGGCGATGTCGGCCTTGAGCGTCCACGAGGCGTTGGTGTAGCCGATGATGATGGCGGCGTTGGGCACGCCTTCGATCAGCACGCCCTTGTAGGTCATGCTGTCGCTGGGGAGGTAGCGCTTGCCGTCGACCTCGACGCGAACGCCGCCGAGCAGCTGCACGTTGAGGCCGGTGGCGGAGACCACGATGTCGGCGTCCAGCTCGGCGCCGGACTGGAGCTTGATGCCGGTCTTGGTGAAGGTCTCGATCTGGTCGGTGACGACTTCGGCTTTGCCGTGGCGGATGGCCTTGAACAGGTCGCCGTTGGGCACCACGCAGAGGCGCTCGTCCCAGGGGTTGTAGCTGGGGGTGAAGTGGCGCATGTCGGCATTCTTGCCGAGCTGCTTGCGCACGGCGGCGAGCAGCATGCGGCGCACGACCTTGGGGCGGCGGCGCGACAGGGCGTAAAGAAAGCGCTGCAGGTTGATGTTGCGGGTGCGGGCCAGGCGGTAGACCAGCATGTCTGGCAGGAAGCGTTGCAGGCGCGAGGAGATCGGGTCGATCGCGGGCACCGACAGGATGTAGGTAGGGGAGCGCTGCAGCATGGTGACGTGGGCGGCCTTGCCGGCCATCGAAGGCACTAGGGTGATGGCGGTGGCGCCGCTGCCGATGACGACGATGCGCTTGCCCTGGTACTCCAGGTTTTCCGGCCAGTGCTGCGGATGGATGAGCTGGCCCTTGAAGGCTTTCTGGCCCGGAAACTCCGGCTGGTAGCCGGCGTCGTAGTTGTAGTAGCCGGTGCAGCCCATCAGGAAGTTGCAGGTGAAGCGCAGCGGCTCGCCGCCCTCTTCGCGCTGGGCGGTGAGAGTCCAGTAGCCATCCTCGCTGGACCAGGCAGCGGTGGTGACCTTGATGCCGAAGCGGATGTGCCGGTCGACGCCGTACTGTTCGGCCGTCTCGCGCACGTACTTGCGGATCGAGGGACCGTCGGCCAGGACTTTCGGCTCGGTCCACGGCCGGAAGTTGAAGCCGAAGGTGTACATATCGGAATCGGAGCGGATGCCGGGATAGCGGAACAGGTCCCAGGTGCCGCCGATGGCATTGCGCCTTTCGAGGATGGCGTAACGCTTGCCGGGGCATTTGCGGGTGAGGTGACAGGCGGCGCCGATGCCGGAGATGCCGGCGCCGAGAATCAGCACGTCGAAGTGTTCGGCTTGCATGTGGGGTGTGTTCCGATGAGTTTGCTCAGGCTGCCGCCTGGTAGGGAGCGGCAAAGCGGTCCATGCCTTCGAGGTACTGGCGGTTGTCGTGGTCCCAGGGGTGGAAGCGCGGACGGAAGTAGTCGGCCCAGGGGCCGACCAGGCCGATCAGGGTGCGCTCGCGGGTGAAGCCGTAGCGGATGAAGGAGCGCCAGCCGGCCAGGTTGGTGAGGCGGTGCTCGGCGCGCAGCACGCGCAGGTAGTAGGGCGTGGCGAAGGACCAGAAGATGATGGTCGCGAAGACCAGGGTGCCGGTGCGCACCACGTAGGCGCGAGGGCCGCGGCCCATGACGGTTTCCCACACGTCAAAGGCGACGGACTTGTGCTCGGTCTCTTCAAGCGCGTGCCAGCGCCACAGCGCGGCGTAGTGCGGCTCGGTGCCTTCAAGTACGCTGGGCTTGCTGAGCAGGGCGTCGGCCAGGATGGCGGTGAAGTGCTCCAGGGCGATGGTGGTGGAGAGTTGAAGGCTGGGCGCCAGATGCCGCTGCAGGAAGCCGAGGAAGCGAGCGACGGTGCGCTCCATGCCGACGGTCTGCGGGATGGCGGCGAACAGGGCTTCGTTGTATTCCTGGTGCTCGCGGCCGTGCATCGCCTCCTGGCCGATGAAGGCGGTGACGGCCTGCTTCAATTCCGGATCGGTGATGCGGTCGCGGTAGTGGCGTACGCTGTCCATGAAGAAGCGCTCGCCCACCGGGAAGAACAGCGACAGGGTGTTCATGAACAGACCGATATGCGGGCCGCCGGCTTCATGCCAGTCGACGATGCGGTCGGCCGGCAGCCTGAATTTGAGGTTGCGGCGTACCGGCAGCATGCTGGGGGCGCCGCCGTTTTTCTTGCTGGTTCTGGGCGTGCTCATGGTCCTGTTTTCCTCCTATTGCGATGCTCTGTGTGTACAACTGTCCACTTACGGAATGTAGACGAGTGTCCACATTAGTGTCAACATGGATTTACGCTGGACTTTCGCAAAGACGGTTCAACATCTTGAAATGAAAGACGATTCAGACAAGGCGCCAGGCAAGGTGAGCGGCATGGGTCGCGGCGTGGGCGGCCGGCAGAAGCTGATCGAGGCGGCGCTGCATCTGGCCTCGTCCACGCACAGCCTGGCTTCGCTGGGCTTGCGCGAGGTGACGCGCTACGCCGGCCTGGCGCCGAATGCGTTTTACCGCCACTTCAAAAATTTCGATGAGCTGGGCCTGGCGGCGGTGGATCTGCTCGGCGGTGAATTGCGGCGCGGCTTGCGCGAGCGGCGGCTGCGGCGGCGTGAGGGGCGCGGCGCGCCGGCGCAGATCGCCGGCCGCGACGAGGTGATGCGGCTCGGCCGCGAGATCGTCAGCCAGTCGGTGGCCCTGGTGCTGGAATTCGTGCGGGAGCATCGCGTGGCTTACATCGTCGGCATCCGAGAGCTGCACGGCAGCTCGCCGGTGATGCGCCAGGCGCTGCAAAGACTGATGGAGGAGTTCGCCGTCGACATGGCCGAGGACATGCAGACGGTGCTGCGCCTGCCGGGACTCGATGCGGCGACGCTGCTGGAGATTTCGCGCCAGGTGATCCGGCAGATGAGCTTCTTCTCGATGGACTACCTGGAGCATCCCGAACAGCGCGAGGCGATTCGCGAGCAGGCGGAGCGCTTCATCATGCGGATGTTTGCGGGGGAGTTGGCGATGCAGGCATCAGGGCAGATGACGGGGGCGGTAGGCAAGCGTCGGCGCAATGCAGGTGCCGGCGATTAGGGAGCGCCCAATCTGAGGAATACTCCGATGCTCAATCAATTGTTTCAGCGGGCGGCCTTCGCCAGCCGCTGAAACCGTGCCTGGAATGTGCGATGTGGCGTAAGAGACCATGCCCTTGATGCAATGCCGATCTTGCCTATCCGGCAAGGCTGGGCAGGCGCCCGTCAATGCGCGGGCCGCGATGGCATGAATTCAGCTGGGTGCGGATGCCGGCAACATCCACTAGGGTGTGCCCGCATTGCGACAAGGCGGTGAGATTTTCGCGGGGGCCGCGTTGGTGGTATTTGCTGGTCGTTCCCTGGGTGATCGAGCGGGGTGTGCATTCGCCTCCGTTTACGAGACAGCAAATATCGTTCCCCCTGAGTGTATCGCTGACTGTGCTGGCCTTGATCGGCATTGTGCTGGCGTGGTGGTACGAGAAGCTGGAGCGGGCTGAATCCGGCGCAGGCTGATTTCGCTAAGCTATTGCGGCCCATCGCAGGCTACGGGGAGCGGCCTTGGCTTACGAATACAATCCGGAATCGCCGCGCTTCGAGGTGCCGAATCCGCATCGGGCGGAGAACGTGTTCCTCGTGCCGCGGCCATATCGCTGCGGCGATTCGCCCGGCGCGATCAGTGCAGGGTGTCGAGGCGTGCGCGCATCGCCCTGATCGCTGCGTGGCGCTGCCGCGCGCCATCGCGCTGGCGTTCGAGCATGGCGTGAATCTCCGGCGGCGTGTCCCAATGGCTCACGGCATCGTCGAAACGGAGGTCGGCCTCGCGCTCATCGCTCTCGACGCGGTCGAGGATCATGGCTTCGTTGCGGCCTTCGACCAAGGCGTTGAGATGCATGAAGGCACGGTGCACGGTGCCGTCGAAGGTGCCCAGGCCCTTTGGATGGCCGCCCAGCTTGTGCACGGCGTCCTGCATTTCGTGCACCGCCTCGGTGAAGAAATGCGAATACTCCAGCAGCGATTGCTTCAGCTCCGCGTGATGCGCTTCCGAGGCGGCGGCGCGCAGTGCGCTTTCGCCGTTTCTGGAAGTGACGATCAAGCGATTGAGCAGGGTGATGGTGTCCAAATCGTTCATGACATGCCCTCCTGACCAGACAGGTTGCCCGTCCGGCGCATGCCAGAACTCCGCCACCTCGGGTTGCAACATGCGCAGCGGAGTGGCATGGCAGGGCGGCTTCTCCAGACTAGCGCAATGCGGCGGCGAGGGCCAGCTTGGCGCGCCCAACCTCAGGTGGCGCCGGCGTCCATCCGCTGAAAGTCAAGAATTTACAGGCTTTCCATGGTCTTCTGCTGCCCGCGAGCTGCGCGTGCGCGTCGAAGGCCGGCTGGTGTTCAACGGCAGCCCGCAGAAACTTGCGGGTTAATTCGGTGGCACTATTGATGGAGTTTTGCCGGAACAATAATTGACGAGTCAGGCGAATGGGGAGCCGCGCAGGTGCAGCAGCGCTCTGTCGCAATTGATCCGTTCAACAGGCGTTAGACCGCAGAAGAAACATCCCTTTCACCATCACCACACATCGGAGGTCAGATGAAACGAGTCACTGGCATCGGCGGCATCTTCTTCAAGGCCAAAGACGCTCCATCGCTACGAGTCTGGTACAAGCGGCACCTGGGAATCGATGTCCAGGTCTGGGGCGGAGCGGCCTTCAGCTGGACCGACGCCGAGGGCAAGCCGTTTGCAGGCACGACTGCGTGGTCCATCGGTTCGCAGGAAGGCGATCACTTTGTGTCGAGTTCTGCTTCCTTCATGGTCAACTACCGGGTGGAAGACCTCCATGCCCTGGTCAAGGCCTTGAAGGAAGAAGGCTGCAATGTGCTCGAGAAGATCGACGAATCCGAGTATGGGAAGTTTGGCTGGGTCATCGATCCGGAGGGAAACAAGGTCGAGCTATTGGGAGCCGCCACAAGGCCAATGAGTACGCTCGTCACTCATGGCCGTGAACTGGTGGAAAATCGTCCCGCATGAACGGACATAACGAAGACCGGGTGATGATCGGCGCGGAGGAAACCGCCAGGCGCAATCCGATGCGCCCGCCGGACACGTTGCCGCGCAGCTTCGGGGCGGCGCTTGGAGTGTTCTGGAAACATCCCAGCCCGCTGCTGATCAGTGTCTTCATCGTGGTTTTCGGTGTTTGGCGCGCAGCCATGGCGTCATTCGGCTGGAAGGATGCCGTGGTGGCGCTGGCGGTCATCGCCTACTTCCCGTTCAACGAGTGGCTGATTCACGTCTACATGCTGCATTACAGGCCGCGCAGGGTGTTCGGCCGCACCGTCGACTTCTACCTGCCGGTGACGCACCGCCGTCATCACGCCGATCCCTGGAACCTGCGCTGGGTGTTCATCCCGCGGCACGTACACGCGCTGACGCTGCCCGCCGTGGCCTTGCTGTTGTGGGCCCTGTGGCCCTGGAAGGCGCTGGTGCTCAGCGGCGAAGTGACCTATCTGCTGCTGGGCTTGCACTACGAGTGGGTGCACTACCTGGCGCATATTCCCTGGTGTCCGGACATCGGCCACTATCAGAGGCGGGTGCGCGAGCATCGGTATCATCACTTCCGCAACGAGAACTACTGGTGGGGTGTATCGATGGGCAGCGGCGATCGCTTCTTCCGCACCGCGCCGGCGGTGGAAGACATTGGCCGCTCCGGCACCACCAGCACGCTGGGATTGGGCGAGCGGCAGGGTGCAGGCACTACGCGCGGGGCGGCGGAAAAGTGAATACTTGTTGCCAGGGATACTGAGCAGATCACCCCGCTGCTTGTTTGGTGGCCCAGCGGCGATATTGGCGGGTGCGGAATTTGACCCTGATCTGCTGACGAATCAGTGTCCAGAGAGGGGAAATGTCCGGTTTAGGCCGGCGGCCCCGGCTTAGACGAATCAACTGGGCTTTCACCATGGCCATGACCGCCGCGGCACCCACCACCTTGTTCTTGAAATTGACGGGGCGCAGCACGGGCGAGACCTCGGCGCCGCTTTGCCATTGCCGCGGAAGACCCGGCTCGATCGCCAGGGCCGTCGCGATTCCGGCCATGGCGATGCCGCTGTCGACGACCAGTTCAGCGACCGCACGACGGCGAATGCCTCCCGTCACCATCAAGGGCACGCGCGCCACCTGCGCGATGTCCTTGGCGAATTCCAGGAAGTAAGCTTCCCTGGCCAGGGTGCGGCCATCCCGCGCTTCTCCCTGCATGGCCGGCGCCTCGTAGCTGCCGCCGGATAGCTCGATCAGGTCCAGGCCAAGACCATTGAGCATCTCCACGACCCTGGAGGCGTCCTCGGCGCTGAAGCCGCCTCGTTGAAAATCCGCAGAATTCAGTTTGACCGCCACAGCGAAGCCAGGCGAAACAGCCGCCCGCACGGCCTTCACGATCTCGATCAGCAGGCGCGCGCGGTTCTCGATGGAACCACCCCATTGATCCTGGCGCTTGTTCGAGATGGGAGAGAGGAACTGGCTCAGCAGATAGCCGTGGGCGGCATGAATCTCCACGCCGGTGAAGTTGCTTTGTTCCGCCAGCTGGGCCGTCCTTACGAAGCGGCGCTGCACTTCGGCAATGTCGCCTCCGGTCATTTCCTTGGGAACCGAAAAGTTCTTCGAGAACCCGCCCAGGTCCAGCGCCACCGCCGACGGCGCCCAGGTCTGTTGCCCGAGTGCGGCGAGCATTTGTCTGCCGGGGTGATTGATCTGCATCCATACCTGCGCCCCGTGGGAGCGCGCGGCCTGTGCCCACTGTTTGAATTTTTCGAGATGGTTGCCATTTTCCAGAACCACCCCGCCGGGGCCGGTCATGGCCCGGCCGTCCACCATGACATTCCCCGTCAGGATCAGTCCTGTCTGCCCCTCGGCCCAGCTCCGATACAGGCGAATCAGCGCCGCGGACGGCGCCTGGTCCGCGTCAGCCATGTTTTCTTCCATCGACGCCTTGGCCAGGCGATTGGCAATGATGCTGCCGTTAGGCAGGGTGAGAGGGGCGAACAGCGTCATCTGGGGCTCCACGGCCGGGATCTTCAAATGCTATCCTTAAAGTTAACTTTAATGTCAAGCGCGGGGACGAACCATGAAGATCGGCGAGCTGGCGGAACGTACCGGGCTTGCGCCCTCGAAAATCCGTTTCTACGAGGCGCAGGGGCTGATCTCCCAGGTAAAGCGCCAGGCCAATGGCTACCGCGAGTATCTGCCGCAAACCGCTCAGGTGCTGGAAATCATCGTTACGGCACAGGCCGGCGGTTTTTCCCTGGATCAAATACGCCACCTGTTGCCGGTATCTGGCATGGAGAAGTGGAACAAGGAAGAGTTGCTCGCAACCCTGAAGCACAAGGTCGCCGAGATTGAATTGCTGCAAAAGCGCTTGCGGCAAAATCGGGCCAGGCTGCTGGAGGTGATCAGGCAGACGGAGAAATCGGGTCTGCCTTGTGCGGAAAACGCCGAGCAGGTGATGAAGAAGCTGACCCTGCTGGTGCGTCAGCGCGCCGCTTCACACCGCTGACGGGGCGTTGAAGTCGGCGACCTACTTCGCTCGCCTTGGCTTTGCCTTGCCGCCGGATGTATTGAGCGCGATCGCGGCGCAGATGAGCGTCTTGAACGCGCCCGCGTCGACCTCCTCTCCCTCATGGATGTCGATGGCGCGCCTGGTGTTGCCTTCGAGGCTGGAGTTGAAGAGTCTGGCCGGATCCTTCAGTGCGGCTCCCTTGGCGAAGGTCAGCTTCACGATCGCCTTGTAGGATTCGCCGGTGCAGATGATGCCGTCGTGCGACCACACCGGAGTGCCCATCCACTTCCACTCCTCCAGGACGTCCGGATCCGCTTCCTTGATGAGCCGGCGCATCCGGCTCAAGGTCTCCCCACGCCAGTCGCCGAGTTCGGCGATTCTGTTGTCGATCAGCTCGGATGCCGGCTGGCCCCCGGTCGAACCCGATTTTTTCATGTTCTCCTCCTGAAGCTTCCAGGCTGTTGCGGATTTCGGAATAGGCATTTCCCCTCGCTTCGGGGGTCAGAGGCCAAAGCGCTTCGTATATTCGGCGTACAGGCGCGGCCAGCCGAATTTCATCGCTTCGCCGCCGACGATGCGCCCGATGGGATCATCGGCAACGAGCCGATCGAGCACATCGAGGCAGATGTGCCAGCCGGCCGCGCCCATCGAGATGAAGCCGCGATCGATGTTGTGCCAGAGCGTGAGACGCGTGCCGCCACCGAACGACTCCAGTTGCCAGCGCAGATCATTGTCGCCCCAGCGGTATTCGAGCAGGTGCGGCGCCTCGGCGCGCGTCACCCGCGTCTCCGAGATCTGCGGCGTCGGCATTCCGACCGTGGAAAGCGTGACGGGGCCGACGGCAGCGAGGCTGCGGTCGGCATCGAACGGCGCCCATTCGCGCAGGCTGGCGGGGTCGGTCAGGGCTTTCCAGACTTTCTCCGGGGAATGGCGCAGCTCGCGGACGACAATGAGCGTCCACTTTTCGCCTTCCTTGCGGATGTCAGCGCCGGCAGCGGGGCCCGGCAGGTATTCGTCGCGCTTGCTCATCGTTTCTTGCCCTTGCGGCGTGGGGGAGGATCCATCTGGTCAAGGTGGTGTTCGAGAGCGTCGACGTGGGCCGACCAGTAGCGGCGGAACGGAGTAAGCCAGGCGTCGATCTCCATCAGCGGCTCCGGCTTGATCCGGTACAGGCGCCGCTGCGCGTCAATGCGCGACTCCACGAAGCCTGCCTCTCGCAGCACGCGCAAGTGCTTTGAAACCGAGGGCTGCGACAGGTTCAGTTCTTCTTCGATATCCCCCACGGACCGCTCCGAGGCTGCGAGCAGGCTGAGGATGGCGCGGCGGCTCGGCTCAGCGATGATGGCGAATGTTGATTCCATATAGAGTATATAACCATTTAAGTATATTCGTGTCAAGGCATATGCATGAAGGACGGCCCCGCTAGGCGTGCCGTCCTTCATGACGCCCTTAGCTGGTGCGGCAAAAATGCGCTTTATTTCTGCATGAGCTATTTGATTGATGATTCCCGCTGGCGCCGCTTGGCGAGAGTCCTGCGGTGGAGCAGCAGGTAGGCGACCGGCAGGACGATCATCGACAGCAGCGGGGCGGTGATCATGCCGCCGACCATCGGCGCGGCGATGCGCCGCATCACCTCGGAGCCGGTGCCGCCGCCAAACATGATCGGCAGCAGGCCGGCGACGATCACCGCCACGGTCATCGCCTTGGGCCGAACCCGCAGCACCGCGCCTTCCGCGATTGCTGCGATCAGGTCGCTTTCCGAGTTGAAGCGCCCTTGCTCCTGGCGCTTGCGAATGGCGTTGTCCAGGTAGATCAGCATCACCACTCCGAATTCCGCCGCCACACCGGCCAGGGCGATGAATCCGACCGCCGTGGCGATGGAGAAGTTGTAGCCCAGCAGGTACAGCAGCCACAGGCCGCCGACCAGGGCAAACGGCAGCGTGCCCATGATCAGCGCCGCCGTGCCGAAGCTGCGGAAGGTGAGGTACAGCAGGACGAAGATGATGGCCAGGGTGAACGGAATCACCAGCTCCAGCTTTTTGGCGGCACGTTCCAGGTATTCGAACTGCCCGGACCAGGCGATGGAATAACCCGGCGGCAGTTCCACCCGGTCGTGCACTGCCTTCTGCGCATCGCGGACGTAGGAGCCGAGGTCGCGGCCGGAGATATCGACGTAGACCCAACCGTTGAGCCGCGCATTTTCGCTGCGCAGCTGCGGCGGCCCGTCGGTGACGACGAGGTCGGATACGGCGCCCAGGGTGGTGGTGGTGCCGCCCGCGGTGACGACGGGCAGGGTGTGCAACTTGTCCACCGAATCGCGCAGCTCGCGCGGATAGCGGACGTTGATCGGAAAGCGCTGCAGGCCTTCCACCGTCTCGCCGATGTCTTCGCCGCCGATGGCCAGGGCGACCACTTGTTGCACGTCGGCCAGGCTCAAGCCGAATCGGGCTGCCCGCAGCCGGTCGATGTGCACCTCGATGTAGCGGCCGCCCTCCACGCGCTCGGCATAGGCGGAGCGGGTGCCCGGCACGGTCTTCAATACGGCTTCGACCTGTTCGCCGATGTGCTCGATGACTTTCAGATCCGGCCCGGCGATCTTTACGCCCACCGGGCTCTTGATGCCGGTGGAGAGCATGTCGATGCGGTTGCGGATGGGCTGGACCCAGAGGTTGGACAGGCCGGGGATATTGAGGGCGGCGTTCATCTTTTCGATCAGCTGGTCCTGGCTGAGATGCCCAGGCCATTCGGACTGCGGCTTGAACTCGATGGTCGTCTCGAACATCTCCTGGCCGGCCGGATCGGTGGCGCTCTCGGCGCGTCCCGCCTTGCCGAATACCTGCTTCACCTCCGGAAACTGCATCAGGATCTTGTCGGTCTGCTGCAGGAGTTGGCTGGCCTTGTCCGCCGACAGGCCGGGCAGTGCCGAGGGCATGTACAGCAGGTCGCCCTCGACCAGGGGCGGCATGAACTCACTGCCGAGCCTGGCGATGGGAATCACGGTGAAGAGCAGCAGCAGTCCCGCCGCGGCCAGCGTCGTCCAGGGATAACGCAGTACCGTGTCGAGCAGCGGCCGATAGAGGGCGATCAGCATCCGGTTGATCGGATTGCTGCGCTCGTCCGGAATGTGGCCGCGAATGAAGTAGAACATCAGCACCGGGATCAGCGTCACCGACAGGCCGGCCGCCGCTGCCATGGAGTAGGTCTTGGTGAAGGCCAGCGGCCCGAACAGCTTGCCTTCCTGCGCTTCCAGCGTGAACACCGGCAGGAAGCTCAGGGTGATGATGAGCAGGCTGAAAAACAGGGCGGGGCCGACTTCCGCCGCCGCGGCGCCGATGATGCTCAGCTGCCCGCCGGAGCTTGGCTTGCGCCCCGGGTTGGCGTGGTTCCAGGCTTCGACATGCTTGTGTGCGTTCTCGATCATCACCACGGCGGCGTCGACCATGGCGCCGATGGCGATGGCGATGCCGCCCAGCGACATGATGTTGGCGTTGACGCCCTGCCAGTTCATCACGGAGAAAGCCGCCAGCACACCCAGCGGCAGGCTGACGATGGCGACGAAGGCCGAGCGCAGGTGGAACAGGAACAGCGCGCAGACCAGGGTGACGACGATGAACTCCTCGATCAGGCGGTCGCGCAGGGTTTTCACCGACTGGTGGATCAGCTCGGAGCGGTCGTAGGTGGGAACGATCTCGACGCCCTTGGGCAGTCCTTGCTGCAGGGTGGCGAGCTTGGCCTTGACTGCGGTGATGGTTTCGAGCGCGTTCTTGCCGGCGCGCATGACGATGACGCCGCCGACCGTTTCACCCTTGCCGTCCAGCTCGGCGATGCCGCGGCGGATCTCGGGGCCGATCTGGATGCGCGCCACATCGCCCAGCAACACCGGCGTACCGGCGGAGTCCAGGCCCACCGGCACGGCGCGGAAGTCGTCCAAGCCCTTGAGGTAGCCGGTGGCCCGCACCGCGTATTCGGCTTCGCCCAGCTCCAGCACGGAGCCGCCGGTTTCGTTGTTGGAGTCTTTCAGCGCCTGTACGACACGGTTGATGGGGATGCCCAGTGCCCGCATCCGGTCCGGATCGAGCACGACCTGGTATTGCTTGACCAGGCCGCCGATGCTGGCTACCTCGGCGACGTCGGGGACGCTTTTCAGCTCGTACTTGAGGAACCAGTCCTGCAGGGCGCGCAGTTGCGAAATGTCGTAGTGGCCGCTGTGGTCGACCAGGGCGTATTCGTAGATCCAGCCGACGCCGGTGCCGTCCGGCCCCAGCGTCGGTTTCGCGGTGGCCGGCAGGCGGGCGGTGACCTGGTTGAGGTATTCGAGGACGCGCGAGCGCGCCCAATACAGGTCGGTCTTGTCGTCGAAGATGATGTAGACGTAGGAATCGCCGAAGAAGGAATAGCCACGGACCACGCGCGCCCCCGGCACCGACAGCATGGTGGTGGTGAGCGGATAGGTCACCTGATCCTCGACTACCTGTGGCGCCTGGCCGGGGAATTCGGTGCGGATGATGACCTGGGTGTCGGACAGGTCGGGTATGGCGTCGAGCGGCGTGTTGAGCGCGGCATGCACGCCCCAGAGGCTGAGCAGGGCCGTGGCCATCAGCACCAGGAAGCGGTTGTGGATCGACCAGTGGATGAGACGCGCGATCATCTCAGTGCCCCTGCGCCGGTGCCGGCATCAGATTGGGATCCGCGTCCATG
>JAMFRN010000043.1 GCA_026224805.1 Nevskia soli | reverse complement strand
GGCCAAGAAGCACGCTCCCTGCATCATCTTCATCGATGAAATCGACGCGGTCGGCCGCCATCGCGGCGCCGGCCTCGGCGGCGGTCATGACGAGCGCGAGCAGACCCTGAACCAGCTGCTGGTGGAAATGGACGGCTTCGAGGGCAATGAGGGCGTCATCATCATCGCCGCCACCAACCGTCCCGACGTGCTCGACCCGGCGCTGCTGCGCCCGGGCCGTTTCGACCGCCAGGAGCTGGTGCCGCTGCCGGATGTGCGCGGCCGCGAGCAGATCGTGCGCGTGCACATGCGCGCGGTACCGCTGGCCGACGACGTCAAGCCGGAAGTCATCGCCCGCGCCACCCCGGGTTTCTCCGGCGCCGACCTGGCCAACCTGGTCAACGAAGCGGCGCTGTTCGCCGCGCGCTTCAACAAGCGCCTGGTCGACCAGACCGACTTCGAGAAGGCGCGCGACAAGATCCTGATGGGCGCCGAGCGGCGCTCGATGGTGATGAGCGAGAACGAGAAGAAGAACACCGCCTACCACGAAGCCGGCCACGCCATCGTCGGCCTCAACGTGCCCGAGCATGACCCGGTGTACAAGGTCACCATCATTCCGCGCGGCCGCGCCCTGGGCCTGACCCAGTTCCTGCCCGAGGACGATCGCCTCAGCTACAGCAAGCAGCGCCTCAACAGCATGATCTGCTCGCTGTTCGGCGGGCGCCTGGCCGAGGAGCTGATCTTCGGGGCGGACAGCGTCACCACCGGCGCTTCCAACGACATCGAGCGGGCCACCGACATGGCGCGCAAGATGGTCACCAAGTGGGGCCTGTCGGAGAAGCTGGGCCCGTTGTCGTACAGCCAGGACGAGGACGAGGTGTTCCTCGGCCGCAGCGTGACGCAGCACAAGAACGTGTCTGAAAGCACCGCCACCACCATCGACAGCGAAATCCGCTACGTCATCGACACCAATTACAATCGCGCCAAGGAAATCCTGGTCGCGCACCTGGACAAGCTGCACATCATGGCGGAAGCCCTGCTCAAGTACGAAACCCTGGACTCCGACCAGATCCACCGCATCATGCAGGGCAAAGATCCGGGCGCGCCGGGCAGCTGGAGCGACAACGGCGGCCGTCCGCCATCCTCCACCTACAAGCCGTCGACGCCGAGCGGCGTGGTGCCTCCTCCGGTGGCGCCGAAGCCCGCCAGCCAGAGCTAAATCCCGGCTCCGTCGGAATCTGACCAGGGGTCGACGGCCAGCCGTCGACCCCTTATTTTTGTTTCGTGATCCTGCAATTACCGAACCGCACCCTCGACCTGGGCCAGCCGCTCGTCATGGGCGTGCTCAACGTCACGCCGGACTCGTTCTCCGACGGCGGGCGCCACGCCGGGGTCGAGGCCGCCGTGCAGCGTGCCCGCGCCATGTTGGCGGAGGGCGCGGCGATCATCGACGTCGGCGGTGAGTCGACCCGTCCGGGCGCGGCGCCGGTAGGCGTGCAGGAGGAGCTGGAGCGGGTGGCGCCGGTGGTGGAGCGCATCCGCCGCGAGCTGGATTGCGTGGTCTCGGTCGATACGATGAAGCCGCCGGTGATGGATGCGGCCTGCGCCGCCGGGGCGGAGCTGATCAACGATGTCTATGCCCTGCGCGAGCCGGGTGCCATCGAGGTGGCCCGCAGGCACCGCGCGGCGGTCTGTCTGATGCACATGCTGGGGCAGCCGCGCGACATGCAGCAGGATCCGCAGTACCGGGACGTGGTGGGCGAGGTGAGCGGGTTTCTGGTGCAGCGCGCGCAGGCCTGCGAGGCCGGCGGCATCGCCGCGGATGGCATCCTGCTCGACCCGGGGATCGGCTTCGGCAAGACGGACGCGCATAATCTGCGTCTGCTGGCCCGGCTCGATGTCCTCGCCAGTCTAGGCAAGCCGGTGCTGATCGGGGTGTCGCGCAAGTCGATGTTCGGCCGTCTGCTGGGACTGCCGCTGGAGGAGCGGCTGCATCCGGGGCTGGCGACGGCCGCGGTGGCGGTGTGGCTGGGCGCCGGCATCGTGCGCACGCATGATGTGGCGGCGACGGTCGCGGCCGTGAAAATGACGCAAAAAATCATAGAGGCCAGGCAATACCAATGAGCCGCAAATACTTCGGGACCGATGGCATACGCGGACGGGTCGGCCAGTCGCCGATGACGCCGGAGTTCGCCCTCAAGCTGGGCTGGGCTGCCGGCCGCGTGCTCGGCGGCGCCGCCGGCACCCATGTGCTGGTGGGCAAGGACACGCGCCGTTCCGGCTACCTGTTCGAGTCGGCGCTGGAGGCCGGTTTCGCCGCCGCCGGGGTCGAAACCCACCTGCTGGGGCCGCTGCCGACGCCGGCGGTGGCCTACCTGACCCGCGCCCTGCGCGCCAAGGCCGGCGTGGTGATCTCGGCTTCGCACAATCCGCATTTCGACAACGGCGTGAAGTTCTTCTCCGCCGACGGCGACAAGCTCAGCGACGAGCTGGAGACGCAGATCGAGGCGCAGCTCGATCACGAGCTGGTCTGCGTGCCGCCGGAAAAGCTGGGCCGCGCTCGCCGCATCGACGATGCGCCCGGCCGCTACATCGAATTCTGCAAGGGCAGCTTCAGCGGCCGCTCCCTGCACGGCCTCAAGTTGGTGGTGGACTGCGCCAATGGTGCCGCCTACCGGGTGGCGCCGTCGGTGTTCGAGGAGCTGGGCGCCGAGGTCATCGTCATCGGCAATCATCCCGACGGCCTCAATATCAATCGCGGCTGCGGCTCCACCCATCTGCAGGCGATCAAGAAGGCGGTGGCCGAGCATGGCGCCGACCTCGGCATCGCGCTCGACGGCGACGCCGACCGCTGCCTGCTGGTGACCGCGGACGGTCAGGAGGTCGACGGTGACGAGATCCTGTTCGTCATCGCCCGGCAGCGCCTCAAGTCCGGCACCCTGCGCGGTCCGGTAGTGGGCACGGCCATGAGCAACCTGGGGCTGGAGCGCGCCTTCGCCGCCCTCGGCGTGCCGTTCGAGCGCGCCGCGGTGGGCGACCGCTACGTGCTGGAGCGGCTCAAGGCCAGCGGTGGCGTGATCGGCGGCGAAACCTCCGGGCATACCCTGTGCCTCGACCGCACCACCACCGGCGACGGCATCGTCGCGGCGCTGCAGGTGCTGGAGGCGATGCTGACCGAACAGGTCAGCCTGGCGCAGCTGGTTTCCGGCATGAGCAAGTTCCCGCAGGTGCTGATCAACGTGCCGGTCAAGGGCAATGCGAAGCTGGTGCTGGAGCTGCCGCAGATCGGCGAGGCCCTGCAACAATGCGAGGCCGGCCTGGCCGGACGTGGCCGCATCCTGCTGCGCGCCTCCGGCACCGAGCCCCTGATCCGCGTCATGGTGGAAGCGCAGGACGCGGCCGAAACACAACGTACCGCCGAACGCCTGGCCGAAGCGGTGAAGCAGGCGGTTGGCGCCTGACCCCCATACCAAAACTGATTCAAGCAAAGGGAGCTTTATGTCGCGTCGTTACCTGATTGCCGGCAACTGGAAAATGAACGGATCGCTGGCCGCCAACGCCGAGCTGCTGGGCGCGCTGTCGCTGCAGCAGGGCCAGTATCCAGACATCGACATGCTGGTATGCCCGCCCGCGGTCTACCTGGAATCGGTCGAGCGCCAGCTCGGCGGCGGCATCCTGCTCGGCGCGCAGAACCTCAGTGACCAGGCCAAGGCCGGCGCCTTCACCGGAGAGATCCTCGGCGCCATGCTGGTCGAGCTGGGCTGCCGCTACGTCATCGTCGGCCACTCCGAGCGCCGCGCCCTGTACGGCGAGGACGATGCCACGGTGACGCGCAAGTTCGCCACGGCCCAGGCCGCCGGGCTGATCCCGATCCTCTGCGTAGGCGAGACCCTGGAGGAGCGCGACGGCGGCATCACCGAGGCGGTGCTGGGGCGGCAGCTCGGCGCGGTGCTGGCCGCCAGCGGCGTCGGCGCCTTCGCCAGGGCGGTCATTGCCTATGAGCCGGTCTGGGCCATCGGCACCGGCCGCACCGCCACGCCGGAGCAGGCGCAGGCCGCCCACGCCTACCTGCGTGGCCAATTGGCCGCGCAGGATGCTAAAATCGCAAATTCGACGCAGCTGCTTTACGGCGGCAGCGTCAAGGCCGACAACGCGGCGTCGCTGCTGTCCTGCGGTGATGTCGATGGCGGCCTGATTGGCGGGGCTTCATTGAAGGCCGCCGACTTCCTGGCGATCTGTGCCGCTGCACAGGCGCTGAGCAAAAACTGAGTTGCATTACAAGCGATCCGCCTTGAGCGGACCTTATCGAGCGATATGTATACGTTCCTGATTGTGGTTTATGTGCTAGTTTCCGCCTCGCTGATCGGCATGGTGCTGATCCAGCACGGCAAGGGCGCCGACGCCGGCGCTGCCTTCGGCAGTGGCGCGTCCGGCACCGTCTTCGGTGCGCGCGGCTCGGCCAACTTCCTCAGCCGCACTACCGCCTGGCTGGCGGCGGTGTTCTTCGCCCTGAGCCTGGTGCTGGCGTACTTCATGCACGGCCGCGCCAGCCAGGGCAGCGTGGTCGACGCCATGCCGGCCAAGCCCGCCACGGCGGTCCAGGTTCCCGTGGTCCCCGCCGTGCCGACGGCGAAAACCGATGCGGCTCCGGCCGCTGCCGCCGCGCAGCAGCAGGCTGCGCCGGCCACGCCCAAGGTTCCGCAGTAAGTAGCGATAAAATCCCGCCCGCCGCAGACAAGCGACCGCGGCGGGATTAGAATGCAGCCCCATTTGCCGACGTGGCGGAATTGGTAGACGCACTACCTTGAGGTGGTAGCGGGGAAACCCGTTCGAGTTCGAGTCTCGACGCCGGCACCAAACAAATAGAAAACCCCGCCCCGAGCGGGGTTTTCTATTTGTTTGGTGCCGAAAAGCGGCAGCGCTATTCGCCCAAACCTCGCGCGGCCTGCGGCCGCGCTGCCCCCTTCACGAGGGGGGGCACACGCATTCAGGGCTGGTGCTGGGAGCATGAGGCTCTCATTGCAATCATTTTGTTTCGGGCGAGAGTGCAATGGCCAATCTTGTTGTACGTAATCTGGACGAACGCATCGTCCAGGCGCTCAAGGAACGCGCGACGCGTCACAAGCGCAGCGCAGAGGCAGAACACCGTGCCTTGTTGGAGCAGGCTTTGCTGAAACCACGGCGCAAGACCTTTGCGCAGGCTCTCGCCGCGATGCCGGATGTCGGGATCGACGGAGACTTCGAGCGCGTGGACGCCGAGGAAGTCCGGCGTGTACTTGATTGATACCGATGTTGTGAGCGAGCTGCGCAAGAAGGACAGGGCCGATCCTGGTGTAAGGGCCTTCTTTGCGCGCGTCGAAGCCGAGCAGGCGCCTGTCTACTTGTCGGTAGTGACGATTGGTGAAGTGCGCCGCGGTATCGAGATCATCAGGCACCGGGGTGACAAGAGCCAAGCCGAACAATTGGAAAGTTGGCTGCAGAAAATCCTCGATGATTATGAAGACTGCATCCTTGCTTTCGATGTGGAAAGTTCGCAAATGTGGGGGCGGTTGCGCGTCCCCCATCCCGACAATGCCCTCGACAAACAGATTGCCGCCACCGCCTTGATCCACGGACTGACTGTTGTGACCCGGAACGAGCGGCACTATCGGGGTTCGGGGGTGGGGGTTCTCAACCCTTTCGGGAGCCGATGATGGCGGTAGTGGGATGAGGAGAAGGGCGGGGCGACATTGCTTCACAAGGCCGAAGTGATGTGAATCCGCAGGGTCTGATACCCATATCCCCAAGCCCCGGTTGATCAAACTCTAAATGCTTGATTCATCGGGCATCTTGAATATTGAGGCGCCGCCTCAAAATAGTGCCCCGGTGCAATGATTTAGAGCGGAAATATCCTTGCCTGTGCATCGCCGCTCCATTACAATAGCGGACTCACTGGTGCGGGGTGGAGCAGTCTGGCAGCTCGTCGGGCTCATAACCCGAAGGTCGTAGGTTCGAATCCTACCCCCGCTACCAATCTGGTTTGGTGTGCCAGGCCCCTTGAGGGCCTTTTTTGTTTGTTTTGCTTTAGTTGTCATCTCAATTTGGTTCGAGTCATTAAAACAGGAGGTTATCGGTGCTGCGTGAGCGCTTGACCGCCCTGCTGGAGCACGTCATAGCCGATCTAGGCTATGAGCTCGTATTGCTCGAATTCAGTCCGAACAAAAGCTCCGCCATGCTGCGCCTGTTCATCGACAGTGCCGACGGCATCAACCTGGACGATTGCGCCAAGGTCAGCCGCGAAGTCGCGGCGACGCTCGACGTCGAGGATCCGATCCGGCAGAGCTATCAGCTGGAAGTGTCTTCGCCCGGGATGGATCGTCCGCTGGTGAAGCCGGAGCATTTCCGCCGCTTTCGCGGCGAGCTGGCGCGCATCGAGACGCTGGCTCCGATGGCGGGCAACCGCCGCCGTTTCCGTGGCACCTTGCTGGAAGCGACCGATCATGACGTGACGCTGCAGATGCCGGATGGTCCGGTGACGCTGGCGTACGCGGATATCGAGAAGGCGCGGCTGGTGCCGAATTTCGAACAGACAAGTTCCGAGAAAGAATAAGGGCCGATTGATGAACAAGAATGTATTGCTCATGGTTGACGTCGTCTCCAACGAGAAGGGCGTCGAGCAGGAGATCATCTTCGAAGCACTGGAAGCGGCCCTGGCCTCGGCCAGCAAGGAACACTACGGCGCCGACTGGGACATCCGCGTCTCCATCGACCGCGAGACCGGCGACTACGAGACCTTCCGCCGCTGGACCGTGGTGGACGACGAGGACGAGAACTTCGAGACCCCGGCCCGCCAGACCCTGCTGGCGCGCGCGCTCGAGACCATGCCCGAAGCCAAGCCTGGCGATGTGCGCGAGGAATCGCTGCCGTCGATCGAGTTCGGCCGCATCGGCGCGCAGAAGGCCAAGCAGGTCATTTTCCAGCGCGTGCGCGACGCCGAGCGCGCGCGCGTGGTCGACGCCTACCAGGAGCGTGTGGGCGAGCTGATGACTGGCCTGGTCAAGCGCATCGAGCGCGGCGCCGTGATCGTCGATCTGGGCGGCACCACCGAGGCCATCATCCCGCGCGAGCATGTGATTCCGCGCGAGCCGGTGCGCCCGGGCGACCGCGTGCGCGGCTACCTGTATGAAGTAAGCCCGCAGACGCGCGGCCCGCAGCTGTTCCTGTCGCGCACCAGCCCGAAGTTCCTGATGGAGCTGTTCAAGCTGGAAGTGCCGGAAATCGCCCAGGGCCTGATCGAGATCAAGGGCGGCGCCCGCGATCCGGGCCTGCGCGCCAAGATCGCGGTGCAGGCCAAGGACAAGCGCATCGATCCGGTCGGCGCCTGCGTCGGCATGCGCGGTTCGCGCGTGCAGAGCGTGTCCAACGAGCTGGCCGGCGAGCGCATCGACATCGTGCCCTGGGACGACAACATCGCCCAGTTCGTCATCAATGCCATGGCCCCGGCGGAAGTCGAGTCCATCATCGTCGACGAAGAGGCGCATGCCATGTCGATCGCGGTGGCCGAGGACAAGCTGGCCCAAGCCATCGGCCGCGGCGGCCAGAACGTGCGGCTCGCTTCCGAGCTGACCGGTTGGGTGCTCAACGTGATGACCGCGGCCGAGGCCGAGACCAAAAAAGAGCAGGAGAACCAGTCCCTGCAGCAGATGTTCATGGACAACCTCGACGTCGACGTCGATATCGCCAACATCCTGGTGCAGGAAGGCTTCGAGTCGATCGAAGCCATTGCCTACGTGCCGGACGAGGAGCTGCTCGGCATCGCCGAGTTCGACGAGGGCGTGGTGCAGGAACTGCGCACCCGTGCCCGCGACGTGCTGCTGAACAAGGAACTGGCCAAGGCCGAAGCCGCGGCGTCGGTGAAGCCGGCCGACGACCTGCTCAGCCTGCCGGGTCTGGACGAGGATCTGGCCTACAAGCTGGCCAACGCCGGCATTGTCAGCCTCAACGACCTGGCCGATCTGGCCACCGACGAATTGCTGGAAAAAGTGCCGATGGATGAAGCTCGTGCCGCTGAGCTGATCATGAGCGCGCGCAGTGTGAACGAGCAGGCCTAAGAGCGGAGACAGAATGAGTACCCTCACCGTATCCGACCTCGCCACCGAGCTGCACAAGCCGGTGCCCGAGATGCTGGCCCAGCTGAAAGAGGCCGGTGTCGTCGTCGACAATGAAAAATCGCCGATCAGCCCGGCCGACAAGCTGGCGCTGCTGAGCCATCTGCAGAAGACCACCCGTGGCGGCTCCACTCTCGGCGCCGGCGGCGCCGGCCGCATCATGCTCAAGCGCAAGGAAACCACCGAGCTGAAGCTTGGCGGTGGCCGCGGCGCGGCCGCCAAGACGGTCAGCATCGAAGTGCGCAAGCGCCGTACCTACGTCAAGAACGACATGCTGCCCGAGTCGGCGCCGCCGGCCCAGGCCGATGGTGCTTCCGAAGCCGCCGCTGCCGCCGCCGCCGAAGCCGCCGAAGTGCAGGCGCAGGCGCAGCGCGAGGCTGAAGCCCGCGCCGCCGCCGAGGCCGAGGCCAAGCGCCACCGCGAGCTGCAGGAACACCAGCTGCTGGCCGAGGAGCAGGCTCGCGCCGCCGCTGCCGCCGAGGAAGTCGCGCGCAAGGCCGCCGAGGATGCGGAGCGTTTCAAGAACGATCCGATCTACCGCGCCCGCATGGAAGCCGAGTCGGCGCGCCGCCGCGCCGCCGAGAACCTGCGCCGCGCCACCGAGGTGCCGATCGTGGTGACGCCGCCGCCGGCCGCCGCGACGCCGTCGCAGCCGCCCGCGCTCAAGCCGGAGCGGGACCGCGGCGGTTCGCACCACCGCAACGAGCTGCATCTTGCCGCCGGCAAGGGCGGCAACCGCCGCGAAAAGAAATCGAAGAAGCCGACCGGGCAGATCCGCGTCGACAACCTGCACATGTTCGAGAAGCCGACCGCACCGGTGGTGCGCGAGGTCGAAGTGCCGGAAGCGATCACCGTGGGCGAGCTGGCCAACCGCATGGCGGTCAAGGCCACTGACCTGATCAAGGCGATGATTAAGAGCGGCGTGTTCGCCACCATCAACCAGATCATCGACCAAGATACCGCGGCGATCATGGTGGAAGAGCTGGGCCACAAGGCCAAGCTGATCAAGGCCACCGACGCCGAAGAGGCGCTGGAGCAGGCCGCCACCGGTGGCGACAACAGCCAGGCGACGGAAGCGCGTCCGCCGGTGGTCACCATCATGGGTCACGTCGATCACGGCAAGACCTCGCTGCTCGACTACATCCGTCGCACCAAGGTGGCGGCGGGTGAGGCCGGCGGCATTACGCAGCATATCGGCGCGTACCATGTCGAGACAGCGAAGGGCATGGTGACCTTCCTCGACACACCAGGCCACGCGGCATTCAGTTCCATGCGTGCACGCGGCGCCCAGGTGACCGACATCGTGATCCTGGTCGTGGGCGCCGACGACGGCGTCATGCCGCAGACCATCGAGGCCGTTCAGCACGCCAAGGCGGCCGGCGTACCGATCGTCGTCGCGGTGAACAAGATCGACAAATCCGATGCTGATCCGGAGCGCG
>JAMFRN010000004.1 GCA_026224805.1 Nevskia soli | reverse complement strand
TGGCCGCCGAACACGATGTTGGCGCCCTTGCTGCGCGCATCCTCGATGTCGGCACTCTTGTCGACGATGGTCGGATTCTTGCCGCCCATTTCCAGGGTGATGGAGGCGAAGTACTCCGCGGCGGCGCGCATCACCAGGCGGCCGACCTGGTGACCGCCGATGTAGAAAATATGGTTGAACGGCTGCGCCAGCAGCTCCTGCGCCACTTCTGGGCCACCCTGCAGCACGGTGACCTCATCTTCCGGCAGCGCCGCGCGCACGATGTCGGCGAGCACCTGGGCCGAATGCGGCGCCAGCTCGGACGGCTTGATGATCACGCCGTTGCCGGCGGCGATGGCGCCCAGGGCCGGCACCAGGCTGATCGCATACGGCGCGTTCCAGGTGGCCAGGTTCAGCACCACGCCCTTGGGCTCGTACTGGACATAGCTCTTCTTGCCCAGGGTCATCAGCGAGCCTTTCACCGGCTGCTGCCGCATCCACTGCTTCAGGTGCTTGGCGATGAACTCGCACTCGGCCTTGACCATCAGCAGCTGCGCATCGATATCGGTATCGCACAGGCCCAGCTCCTGGCGCACCGCCGCATGGATCGCCGGGCGCGCCTCGAGGGTGGCCTTGAGCAGCTTCTGGATCTTGGCGATGCGCTGCTCCGCCGTGGTCTCCACCAGGTCCGGGGCGCGCGCGGCAATGCGCTCGAAGGCGGCGCGGATGGGGCTGGACTGTTTCATCACTGCATTCATGGCGCGGCCTTCGGGCTTCAAGCTTTATAGGAGGGAATCTTGAACGTGGAGCGCATCAGCCTTTCCAGCTGGCTGTCCGACAGCAGGCGGCGCATCACACCCATCGGCTTCACGTCCTTGCCGACGTAGTGCATGGGCTTCCACTTTTTCAGGTCGATGATCTTCAGCGCCTCGTCGACGGCCTGCTCCGGGCTGCTGCCGGTCTTCTCCAACATGTCCGGCAGCACCTGCATCATCACCTTGCCCAGATGCGGCTCGTAGACCTTGCGCACCGCCTCGGGCTGCTTGTTCCAGGTGATTTTGGTGTTCTCGTGCGCATTGGCCGACATGGCGGTAAGCACGCCGCCGGGAATGATCGAGGTGACCTGGATGCCGAAGGGCGCCAGCTCGTGACGCAGGGTCAAGGTCATGCCGTGAATGGCATGCTTGGTCATGTTGTACGGACCGGCGCCGACCGGATTGGCCAGAATGGCGCCGGAGCTGTAATTGATGATGCGCGCGTCCGGCGCGGCCTTGCGTAGCAGCGGCAGGAAGGCCTGCACCACGCGGAACTGGCCGAAGGCGTTGATGTTGAACAGCCGCTGCATCTGATCGAGGTCGACCGCCTCGATCACGCCGACGGCGATGTTGGCGACGCCGGCCACGTTCATCAGCAGGTTCAGGCCCTGGCCCTGCAGTGCCGCGGTGACGGCCTCAGCACTCTTGTGCACGGAATCGGTACTGGAGACATCCTGCTCGATCACGGTGATATTGCCGCCGCTGACCAGATCGGTCGGCGCGCCGGGCAGCACGCCGGCGAATACCTTCCAGCCGCGCTCCGCCAGTTTCTTGCTCAGCAGATTGGCCTGGCCGATATTGGCGCCGGTGAGGAACACGCTTTTCATCATGCAATTCTCAATTCAGGCCGATACCGGCCCGGAAATTCCTTCTCCCTGCGGGAGAGCTGTTGACCGAGGAAGGACTGACTCAATGTCAGTCCGAGTCAAGCCAACAGCGCCCGCAGGCGCAGATGAGGGGCTGCGGACTCGAATGGGTCATAGCCCTTTATCGATACCGCGTCCCCCCTGCCCCTCTCCCGAAGGGAGAGGGGATCTTCGAAGCTACAGGCCTAGTGGCCGCCGCGCGCCGCGGCATCCGGCGTAAACAGGGACGGCGTGATGTCGCTACGGTTGATCTTCCACCACTTTTCAGCCGGCTCCTCGTTGATGAGGTAGCCCGCCTCGTAGGCGTTGGCAGTGAGGTCGTGGTACAGCGACACGGCGCGGTGCCAGGAGCTGGACTCCTGCGAATAGTGATAGTTGATCAGGGTGATGCGGTACATCTGGCCACGGCCGTCGTAGTTGTCGGCCCACAGGGTCAGCCAGCTGTCCTCGTCGACGTAAAGGATGCGCTTGCTGTAGATGTGGCGCACGCCGGGCTTGAGATCGCCCTCGATCACCCAGACGCGGTGCATCTCGTAGCGCTCGTAGTCCGGATTGACGGTATTGGGCTTGATCAGGTCGCTGTACTTGATCGAGGGGTCATTGATCTTGAAGTTGTCATAGGGGACGTACAGCTCCTTCTTGCCGATCAGCTTCCAGGTGTAGCGTTCCGGCGAGCCGTTGAAACCGTAGTCGTCGTCCACCGTGCGCTGGCCGGCCGGCGGCACCGGGTAGTCGAAGCCCACTTCCGGTGCCTCGCGCACGCGGCGGATGCCGGGCAGGTACTGCCAGGACTGGGTGGCATCGTTGTTGAAGTCGTTGGGCTGGTAGCCCACCGCGACGAAGCCCTTCTCGCGCTGCGGCAGCATGTAGCCGGTGTAGAAATAGGCGTTGATCTTGTCCTGGTAGGAGCCGCGCTTGTTCGGATCGTTGGCCGGCGCCAGCACGAAGAAGTGCTGCTTGCCCCAGGCGATGGTGCCGTTGGCATAGACATCGGCGATGTCGACGATAGCGTCCTCGGTCCAGGCGCGGAACGGGTCGATGGTGTTCCACACCGCCTCGATGCCGCTGGCCGGGAACGGGAACGGGATGCTGCCGGCGGTGCCGGTGACGCCCTTGCCGTCGTGCAGGACTTCCGAGGTGACCGCGTTCTTCTTGGTGGTGTCGCAGACCCAGGCCGGGTAGCCGAAATCGCGATGGCTGGGATACACGTTCATGCGGAACGATTGCGGATACTTGGTCAGCATCGTCTGCATGCCCTCGGTGATCTTGTCCTTGTACTGGGACATGTTCTGCGAGGTGATGGTGAACAGGGGCTTTTCGTCGGCGAAGGGGCCGGGCTCGTAGCCCGACTTGCCCTTGATGCCGGGCCAGGTGCCGACGTACTTGCCGGTGAAGGCGGCGACGCCGCCGGCGCTGCCGGCCTTTTCCGCGCCCATGCAGGTCAGCCTGGGGCCGTCCAGCTCCTTGGCCTTGTCCGCCGTGACCTTGGCAAACGCCGTCTGCAGCGGCAGGCCGATCCCGCCGACAAGCATCAACGACGCGGCAACTAACTTCATTTTCATTACGATTTCCTCAAAAGCACCGGACACTGTTTTTTGGAGTCCACCAGGTCCCCGTTCACACTACACAAGTAGCGGTCGGGGACGATTGGTCCCGTTCTGCCGACGGCGGAAACGCATACGCGATCCTTGCTGCTGTCTCCGCGTTGCCGCTGCGCCGATCCATTATCTGTATGTTTGCGCGGCAGCGGTTAAGCCTCGTCGGCCACCTGAGCAACCCTGTTCCGCCAGGGAATGTTCCCTGCGCGGCCGGTTGTCGGCATCCACTTTTTACCTCTGCCTGAATGGTAGCGCGGCACCCGGCAAGCGCCTCGTCCGAACCGATTAGGGTTTTTGCCGATTTGGCCGGGATGCCCGGAAAACGGGGCTTGCGGACGCTGAAACACCTGTTGCACGGGCCTTTCCACCGATAGCCCTAGCGATAGTCCTTGAGCAGCCGGATGGCGACTTCGGTCTCCTCGGCGGCGCGGCGCTCCATGTCGGAAATGACGAATTTTTCCAGAGCGCCGCCGACCAGGGGCACCCTGGCCTTGATGGTCCAGTCGAAGCTGACGACGCATTCACCGCCCTGGTCCTTCATGGCGGTGACGCAGGAAACCTCCAGCGGCATGCCTTGCGGCTCCACCATCACGCTGCCGGTCCTGCTTTTGAGGTTCCAGCGCTCCTCGTTGACCACCGTCGACTCGGCCGGCACGAATTTCTTCACCAAGGCCGGCGCCTGCATCGGCACCTTGCGCCGGATCTTGATGCGGAACTCCTTGCCGTCGAGGGCGTGCTCGAGCACCTGGTAATTCTTCAGGCCCATCGCGTCGAGCTTGCGGGTGTGGAAGTCCTTGTCGGTGAACATCCGCAGCACCACTTCCGACGGGGCCGGATAGCGCGCCTGGCTTTGATGCTTCATGGGTCTCCTCCGGGAGCCTGTTATTGGTCTGCTGTGTCGAAGCTTTGCAAATCGGCCGCTGGATTGCCTACTCCGTTAAGGTGGGTTTCACCCCGCCCAGATCACCCTGCCCCCGCGCAGCGTCAGCCGCGGCCTGATGCCGGCAAGGTCCGCGCGCGCCCGGCGCCAGCCGGCGTGGAGCAGGCACAGGTCGGCCGTAGCCCCGATCTCAAGACGTGGCAGCTGCTGCCCGGGCGCATTCAGCGGCGCGGTGAACAGGGCCAGGGCCTGCTCCGGACTGAGGGCTTCTGCGGCGCCTATGACCCGGCCCTTGGCCGAGCGGCGCGACACGGCAGCCTGCATCGCCCGCCACGGCTCCGCCGCGCCGAATGGTGCATCGGTACTCCCGGCCAAAAGCACGCCGGCGTCGAGAAAGGTCTTGAGGCGATACAGCCAGGGCTGATCGGCCGCATCCACCTCGTCCAGATACTGATCCCCGCGCTCGGCGATGAAGCCGGGCTGGCTGACCACGATCAGGCCCAGATCGCGGAACTCCTCCAGCAGTTCCGTCGGCGTCACCGAGGCATGCTCGATGCGGTCGCCGGGCCGGGTGCCGGCTTCACGCAGGGCGCCCAGGGTGAACACCAGTTCAGCCCGGGTGACGCAATGGAACGCGACATTGCGTTCGGCGCGATGGGCCCGGCGGATGTCAGTGCAGAGATCGTCGTAGTCCGGCAGGTGCGCCTCATGCAGATGAAACTTGCGCGGACCGATCGTCAGCTGCGGCAACCCGGAGCCCGCTTCGACCGGTTCGGCACTGAAACCATCCAGGCTGGCATCGCCCATCAGCAGCACGTCCTGCAGCAGCTCGCCGCGCCGCTGCGCCTGACGCAGCCACAGCACTTCTCCGGGTGAATTGTTGGGGCTGGTATCGGTGACGCCGGTCACGCCGAGGCTGGCCAGGTGGCGGCTGACCTCCGCCAGATCCGGGCGCTCGAGGCCGAGGCGCTGCCGCAGCCAACGGTCGTTGTCGTAGAGGCGGCCGCTGAGCCGGCCGTCGATGCGCTCCAGCGGATCGTCCCCGGCATCCCGCACGTCCAGCAGTTGCAGTGCCGCCGAGTTGAGCACCCACAGGCGGCCGCCGCGATGCTGGATGCGTACCGGGCGATCGAACAGATGGCGGTCGATCCAGTGACGATCGATTTCACCCGCGACCGACTCGTGGTAGCCGATGCCGCGCAGCCATCCTTGCGCACCGCGCCGAGCCTTGAGTTGCGCCGCCAGCTGTTCGGCTGTGTGCACCTGCGGCGGGCCGCATTGCAACGAAGCCCGCGACGCCGCCAACGAGGCCAGGTGCAGATGATGATCATGCAGGCCGGACAGCAGGGCACCGCCATCGGCATCGATGACCGGCTCATCGCCCTGCGCGTGCAGCTGGGCACCGATCGCGACGATGCGGTCCCGGTCGATACGCAGGTCGACCACGTCGCTAAAATTGATCTCGGCCCGGCGGATCAGCATGCCCGCCCCAGTGTGGTGAGTACCGCTTCCGTATCGGCGCCCAGCGTGTGTGCCGCGGCGGTGATCGGCCGCGCCTGGGGTGCGCGCACACCGCTGCGCCGCGCCAGCGCGGTCCACTGCGCCTGCCGTTCGCGCAGAGCTGCTTCAGACCCGGGCAGATCGAAGGCGAGGCAATGTGCCACCACCTGGTTCAGCGCCAGCGATAGCAGCAGGCCGCCGCCCTCGCGGTAGCTGGCCCAGGCCGCCAACGCGGCGTGCAGACCGGTGAGCGGGTCGGCGATGGCGTCGCCGCAGATCAGGCGCTGGTCTGTCGCCTGGTGCATCAGATGCGATAGGCCCGCCGCCACGGCGGCATCGTCGCCGTAGGCCACCCAGTTCTCCTGCGGCTCGCCGCGGCCGTGGCCGCTGATGGCGATCCAGGTCAGTCCCGGCGTCTGGCGCACCAGTTCCTCCGCATCGATTCCGAGCTGGCGCAAGCCGCGTGGGCGCGAACCCTCGATGACGATGTCGGCGCTGGCGATCAGCGCCAGCAGCTGTTCGCGTCCGGTCGCGCTGCGCGGGTCGATGGCGACGCAGCGCTTGCCGGCGTTGAGCAGGTCGAAAAAAGCCGGATGCCCTCGGCGCGCCCCGTCCGGCCGGTCGGCGCTCTCCACCTTGATCACTTCGGCGCCCAGCCGCTGCAGCAGATGACTGCACAGGGGGCCGGCCCACAGGGACGACAGATCGACGACGCGGGGGGCGTATCCGCTTGCGGAAGGTCGGCGGCCGCCTTCGGCAGTGATCGAACACCATGCCGGCGCCTCTGCTTGCGGTGCCTGATCGGCGGATAGTGCCAGGCCCAGCAACCGGCCGCGCTCGACCAGCTCCTGTGAGCCACGAGCGGCAATCAGTATGGGCAGCGCATCGGCCGATGGCGTGTGCTCCACTTCCAGCCAGGCCGGCAGCAGCGACCAGTCGTCATCCCGCGCCAGGTTCAGGGCGATCCAGCCATCGGCCGCTTGATACAGGCGGCAAGCCCCGCCGGGAGAGATCGCACCGGCGCGGCGCAAGTCCATGATGGCGGCGCGCTCCGCCAGTAACTGCGCGCCATCTAGGCCATCAAGGGCTTGTGCAGGTGCGAGGCTGGCCAGGGCGGCGAGCGCCCCGTCGGCGCAGGCGGCGACAGGCGCCGGGCACATCTGGGCGGTACCGTCAGCCAGGCCGGTCAGCTCCATCAGACCGGAAGCGGCCCAGGCTGCGGCGGGATGCCGGTCGGGAGCACTCAGGGGCCGCGATGGGTTCAGGCCAAGGGAATCCAGCAGCCGCTGCGCATAGGCGGCTGCGATATTCACGGCTGGATTCAAAGAGTCAGCGGGCATGGCGGACATGCCGAAGCTTATTCCGCCGCGCCCCACTCCGTCATGGCTCAGGCGGATGCAGTCGGCTGCGCTTCGGCAAATTCCTGGCGGATGACCCGGCGCAACACCTTGCCCAGCTCGTTGTAGGGCAGCGCATCGCGGAACACGATGGCCTGCGGCACGCGCGAGGAGCGCAGGCGCTGCTTCACCAGTTCCTGCAGTTCGGCGACGCTGGCCTTGGCGTTTTCCTTCAGCACCACCGCTGCGCCGACACCCTCGCCCCATTGCTCGTCCGGCACCGCCACCACCGCGGCATCGGCCACCGCCGGATGGCTCAGCAGCACGTCCTCGATTTCGCCCGGGGAAATATTCTCGCCGCCGCGCACGATTACGTCGTCGGCGCGGCCTTCCAGGAACAGGAAGCCCTCGTCGTCCAGATAACCGCGGTCGCGGGTGGAGAACCAGCCGTCGGCATCGAGGGCACTGCCCAGGGACAGGTATTCACCGGAAACCTGGCCGCCGCGCACGAACACCAGGCCGGGCTGGTTGGCGGCTAGCGGCTTGCCGTCCTCGTCGCGGATGGCGATTTCCACCGCGCCGGTGGCCTTGCCCACCGAGGACAGGCGCTTGCGCACCAGCGGGTCTTCGCTGGCAGCGGCGGCGCGGTGATCGTCCGGGCCGAGCACGGCGACGGTGGAACTGGTCTCGGTGAGGCCGTAGGCGTTGGTGAAATCGACCTGCGGGAACAGGCTCATGGCGCGCTGGATGGCGCTGAGCGGCATCTTGCCGCCGCCGTAGGCGATGGAACGCAGGGCCGGCAGCCTGGCGCCCTCGCCCTGCTCGCTCAGGTGATCGACGATGCGGCTGAGCATGGTCGGCACCAGGAAGGCGTTGCTGACGTTCTCGCTGCGGCAGGCCTCAAGCCAGCTGCGTGCGTCGAAACCGTCGAGCTGCACCATGCGGCGGCAGGCATAAGTGGAACTCAGCGCCGAGGAAATGCCGGCGATATGGTACGGCGGCACTGTGACGACGATGGCGTCATCCTCTTCGGCGGCGGCGAATTCCACCGTGCCGACGATGTAGGACATCAGGTTCTCATGGCGCAGGATCGCCGCCTTGGGTTTGCCGGTGGTGCCGCTGGTGAACAACTGCACCGCCACTGCGCGCGGGTCGTCGCCCGGCTCGGGCACGCCTTCGGCGAGGGACTCCGGCAGATTGAGGAAGTCGGCGCGATCGACTACCTGAATGTCGGCGCGCGGCTCCAGCAAGGCACGGTAATCGCCGCTGCTGACCAGATAGGCCGGCGCGACGCGCTCGACCAGTTCGTTGATCTCGGCCTTGGTCAGTCGATAGTTGAGCGGCACATAAGGCACGCCGGCATAGGCTGCGGCGAAGATCGCCACCGGGGCGGCGGGAGTGTTCACATCGAGCAGCGCGACGTAGCTGGCCTTGCTGGCGCGGATCGCGCCGGCGGCGCGCTGTGCCGCCGCGCGCAGCTCGGCGTAAGTCATGCGGGTGGAGCCGGAAACCACGGCGATGCGATCGCCGAACGCCTCGGCGGCCATGTCGAGGATGGTCGCGATGTTCATGATTGGAAGCTAGTGCCTGTACCGGTAAGCCCTCTCCCCTTGGGGGAGAGGGTTGGGTGAGGGGTCGCGCGGAGAGTGGCTACTGCATCCGGCACTGCACTCCGTTGCGGCCTACCCCTCATCCTGCCCTTCTCCCCCAAGGGGAGAAGGGACCATGCGTCGTACATGGCAATTTTAGTGATGGGTTGCATCAATCCGACGACGGCAGCTGCTTGGCCTGCTTGATGCTCATGGCCACGCCGTTCAGCACCACCGACCCCTTGCCGCCCTTGGTGCAGAGCAGTTCGACCTTTTCCTCGGCATCGACATAGCGCTTGCCGATCAGGGTGCCCTCAGCCTGCGCCGGGTCGAGCTGGGCGCCTTCCGGCGCGGTGGCCGTGCCGGCCAGCATTTCCAGGCCGCCGCAGCGGATGTCGTACTCGCCCGCCGGCGCCTTCACCACCATCAACTGCGTATCGCAGACCGCGCTCTTGAGCTTTGCGCCGGCTTTCAGTGCTACCGCCATCTCCAATCTCCAGACTTTCGGTTATGCCATTAAAGAAGCTGCCAAAGAAACTGTTATACGCCACTCGCCACCAGCCGCGCCCAGCCGCCGAGGCGGTTGAACAGGCCGGTGCGGGCCGGGAACAGGAAGTGACTGTGTCCGGTTTCCGGCAGGATGTGCAAGCTCAGGTCGCGGCTTTTCGGGAACGCCGCGGGAATCTGGTGCGTCGGCCCGGCGATGTCGCGCTCACCCAGGGCCAGGAACAGCGGCACGTCGATCTGCGCCGCCTCCGGCGCCACGTTGCCGGGCAGCATCGACATGAAGGCGGTCACCGGCAGCATCTTGTCGCGCGCCGCCTTGATCGCCTCGACGCCGCGCGCCTCGGCGGCGGCCCCGGCAAACAGGCTGTTGGACTGCGGCGAGGGCTTCACTTCCGGGTACGGCACCACGAAAGTGGCCTTGGCCAGCCGCACCAGCTCGGCCCGCACCGCCTGGGTGTCGGCCGCCAGGGCCTTGGCCTCGGGAATCAGGTACTCGGGCATGCCGCGGGTGCTGAAACCGAGCAGGGCCAGGCCGGCGTGCGGATGGTAGGCAGCCTGTTGCAGCAGGGTCAGCATGGCACCCATGGAATGGCCGACGCCGATGCTGACCAGCTCGGGCAAGGGCGGCAGCTCGGCGAGCAGGCTGCCGGCGCGCAGGCCGGCCAGGACGTGTTCCAGCACCCGCTGATTGGCCTGGACCAGCACCTCCGGCGTCAGCAGATAGCCATCCTCCGGCCGGTCGCTCTCGCCCACGCCCAGGTGATCGACGAAGACCACGATGAACCCGCGTCCCGCCATCTGCCGGGCGAAGCTGAAGCTGATGTCGCTGGCGGCGTCGCCGCCCGGCATCAGGTCGAAGAAGCGCCGGTTCATGCCGCCGCCGGGCAGGCACACCAGCACCACCGGCGACGGCCCCAGGCTGGCCTGGCGCGGCGCGCACACTTCCACGGCGATGTGCAGCGGGCCGCTGCCGGGAAGCGAAACGCCGGAGTCGAGGCGCAGGACGAGCGACGTTTCGCCGGGCATCGCTTTCTCAGACCTTCTCGAAGATCGCACCGGCCATGCCGGACGAAACCAGCACGCGTTCGACCTTCTTCACCTGGTTGACGGCGGTGCCGCGCACCTGGCGCACGCCTTCGGCGATGTTGTTCATGCCGTGGATATAGGCCTCGCCGATGAGGCCGCCATTGGTGTTGATCGGCAGGATGCCGTCGATGTCGATCTCGCCGCTCTTGATGAAATCCTTGGCCTCGCCGCGCTTGCAGAAGCCGAAGCCTTCCAGCTGCTTCAGCACCTGCGGGGTGAAGGCGTCGTAGATCATCGCCGCCTGCATATCGGTGGGCTTCATGCCGGTCTGGGCATAGAGGCGCTTCGCCGTGCCTTCGGCTTCCGGCATCATCGACAGGTCGGCGTGGTAGTAGTTGGAGATCACTTCGACGTTATAGGGAATCGACTGGCAGGCGCCGACGATCTTCACCGGCTTCTGCTTCAGATCCTTGGCGCGGTCCAGGCTGGTGATGACGATGGCGACGCCGCCGTCGCTTTCCTGGCAGCAGTCGAGCAGGCGCAGGATCGGCTCGACGATCCACTTCGAGCTCTGGTGCTCTTCCAGGGTGATCGGCTTGCCGTAGAACCAGGCGGCGGGATTGGTGGCGGCGTACTTGCGCTGCGCCACGGCGACGCGGCCCAGATCCTCGTTGGTGACGCCGTACTGCTGCATGTAGCGCTGCGCCGCCAGGGATTCCCAGGTGGCCGGCGTCTGCGCGCCGAAGGGCATGCACCAGAGCAGCGAGCCGGTGCCGTTGCCGGCCTGCGGGCCGATGTTCTGCGTATGCGGCTGGCCGAAGCGGTACTGCGAGCGCTCGTTCATGGCGCGCCACACCAGCACGGTATTGCACAGGCCGGCGTTGACCATGGCCATGGCCTGGTAGATCGTCGCCACGGCGGCGGCGCCGCCGCCGGGAATGCGGGTGGTGTAGGCCAGATCCTTCACACCGAGGCAGCGGGCCAGGCCGATCTCGTCGCTGTTGTCGATGGTGAACGTAACCATGCCGTCGACTTCGGACGGATGGATGCCGGCGTCGTCCAGCGCCGCCTTGGAGCATTCGGCGGCGAGCTGCAGCTCGCTGCGGCCGGAGGCCTTGGAGAACTCGGTGGCGCCGATGCCGGCGATGGCGGCTTCACGGAAAGTGCGTGCCATGTTTATTTCTCCTTGTTATTTCGCACGCGGCCGGAACACCGGCACTTGATGGTTGCCCATGGTGGGGGCGAAGAACACTTCCACCGGCAGGCCCTGCTTCACGTCTTCCAGGGCGATGTCGTAGAGATTGGTGACCAGGCGATAGCCTTCTTCCAACTCCACCGTGACGACGATCGGCGGTTCCTTGAATCCGAACGGCGCCGGGTGGCGCGGCTGGATCCAGGTGTAGACGGAGCCGCGGCCGGACAGCGGCACCACGTTGCGCTTGACGCTGTGGCAATGCGGGCACATCGGGCGCGGCGGGAAGCGCAGCTTGTTGCAGTCGGCGCAGGCCTCGCCGACAAATTCGCCCTTGTCGGCCGCGTCCCAGAAGAACTTGGCGTCGAGGGTGACGATGGGGGCCAGGCGGGTCGGCTTGGACGGGGCGGCGGGCGCGGTGTCGTTCGGTGCGGTCATGTGGTTTTTTGCCTGGATTCGTAATATTTGATTTGAGATTGTGCGAACGGCCTACCCCTCACCCCAGCCCTCTCCCCCAAGGGGAGAGGG
>JAMFRN010000042.1 GCA_026224805.1 Nevskia soli | reverse complement strand
GCCGCGCCGCGCGGCATCTGGAGGGCAAGGCGATTCTGTACGCCGACGAAATGACCGGCTCGATGCGCCGCGCCCTCGACGAAACCGACCGCCGCCGCGCCAAGCAGGTCGAATACAACAAGGAACACGGCATCACACCGAGGGGTGTGCGCAAGCGCGTCGCCGACGTCATGCGCTTCGGCTACGAGGCCCTGGACAGCGCGGTGGCACTGAAGGTGGCGGAGCGCGAGGCGGCATACGGCAATATGGCGCCGGAAAAACTAGCCAAGCTGATCGGCAAGCTCGAAAAGGAAATGCACCAGGCGGCGCAGAACCTGGAATTCGAGCTGGCCGCCAAAAAACGCGACGAACTGCGCAAGCTGCGCGAGCAGGCGTTCGGCGCGAGGAATTCTTGAGCTTCGAAAATGCTGCTGACGCCCTTCGCGCTCGGCGGCCGGTTCTCGAGATATTCCTCACTTTCTTACGGCTGGGCCTTAGTTCCTTCGGTGGGCCGATTGCGCATCTGGGCTATTTCCACCGTGAATTCGTGAAGCGAAAGCGCTGGCTGGACGAGGCCGGCTATGCGCGGATCCTGGCGCCGTGCCAGTTCCTGCCGGGTCCGGCGAGCAGCCAATTCGGTTTCTCCGTTGGCTTGCAGCGTGCCGGCTGGCGCGGTGGCCTTGCGGCGTTTTGCGCTTTTACGTTGCCGTCCGCCTTGTTGATGCTCGGCTTTGCGGCCTGCCGAACCTCATTCGACGGCGCCCGGGGACAGGCTCTGCTGCATGGCCTGAAGCTGGTCGCTGCAGCGGTGGTTGCTCAGGGTCTGGTGGCGATGGCCCGCACGCTCACGCCGGATTGGCCACGACGCCTGATCGCAGTGCTCGCCGCGGCCGCGATGCTCAGCGTGGCCGCACCCTGGATGCAGTTTGCCGTCATCGTGCTCGGGGCCGCTCTGGGCACTCGACTGCAGGTGGAGGCGCAGCCGGGCAATCCGCTACCTCTGAATTATGGACGAAGGACCGGCGGCATCCTGTTAGGAGCATTCGGGGTTCTGCTGCTTGCCAGTTGGCTGATTCCGCCGACTGCGCCGCTGCTGCTGCGGGCAGCCGGGGCCTTCTATCGTGCCGGCGCCCTGGTGTTCGGCGGTGGACATGTTGTCTTACCCCTGCTCCGGGAAGCGGTGGTCGCACCGGGCTGGCTGAGCGACGACGATTTCCTGGCCGGTTATGGTGCGGCGCAAGCCATGCCGGGGCCGATGTTTTCGGTGGCGTCCTTCCTTGGCGCACACCTGCAGCAACCGTATGGGGAAATATGCGGTGCATTGACCGCGACGCTGGCCATCTTCCTGCCTGGCCTGCTGCTGATTGCGGGGGCACTTCCGTACTGGGGGCGACTGGCCGCAAATCCACGGGTGGCGCGGGCCTTAGCCGGCGTCAACGCCGCGGTAGTCGGCCTGATCGCGGCCGCTCTTTACGACCCTTTGTGGAGTACCTCCGTGAAGTCGCTGGCGGATTTCTTGATCGCCCTCGCTGGATTCCTGCTGTTGGCGGTTGCACGCGCCCCGGTACTGCTGGTCGTGGTGTTCTGTGTCGCGGCGGAAGTCGTCTGGCCAGTAATCGCCTGACTCCATAATGCGCCGTCTTCACGCTATTCCGGCGTAGAGGCGCTTAGTTCAGTTGCTTAGAACACCAGATTTAACGGGATAGGGGACGTGGTCGTCAGGCCCATTCATGGGCCTCCGACGCCATTTTCAGCTTCCGGCCGATACAAAGCGCCGCTGTCGCATCCACTTCGTCACCACCCACTTCTCGCCCTGCGTCACCGGCGCGCCGGCGTGCAGCGAGCGCGGATCGACGCGGCCCGCATCGTCGCAATATTCGAAGTAGACGGCGTTGCCGCGCAGCGGCGACACCGCCCAGCCTAGCGTCGGGAACACGGTCTGGCCACCACCCGGGACATCGTTGAGATAGGTGACCAGCGTACTGACTCTCTGGCCGCTACGAGCGATCGACTCGCGGTTTGCGGCATTCGTCGGCTGCAGGTAATCGAAATGCGGCTCGCTGCCGGCGCCAACCGGGTAATGCAACAGCTGCAGGCCCTCGCCGTTCTCTATTGGCAGGTTGCTCAGCGCCGACAGGCGGCGATCGAGATGGGCGATGAAGTCGTTTTCCGCGAGCCGGAAGAACATGCCGTAGCTCGTGCGCTTGTCACTGACGACGTCCTGTCCCGTCACCGGATCAACCAGCGTAGAAGGCTTCAGTCGTGGCCGCGCCATCTCGATCAGCGTGCGGCACTCCTCGGCGTCGAGCACGTTACCCAGCGCGGCGAATACCGGATCGTCGGCGCGCGAGTACACGACGATCTCGCGGCCGGCAGCGCGGATGCGCGTACCCGGCGCGAGCCGCGCAGCGGCGGCCGGTGCCTCGTCGCCGGGCAATTCGACGCTATCGACCGGCACCGGCTGCCCTTGCCGACGCGCGTTGACGAAGGCCTCGACGATCGCCTGCGCGGCACGCGCGTCCATGCCCTGCTGACGCATGGTGCCGGCCAGCGCCTGCGGCTGCTGACCGCGATCGAGGTTCTGCGTCAGCCAGCGGCCCAGTTCCGGCGCGAAGCGGACGAGCAAAGCCATGCGCTCAAACCGGACCGGACATGGTGGCCCAGCCATGCTCGCCGAGGGTGAAGCCTTGGCGCAGCTGCAGGCGGCCGCCGGCACCGTTGATGACACGCGTTACCATCGGCAGCACCCGCTGAGCATCGGCATCCTGCATCCACGGCGCCGGTTGGATCTGATAGGTATAGCTGACCACCGCGGAAGGATGCTGAGCGTCGTGCGTATCCAGCTCCCAGCTCATGACCTGGTCCAGCTTGATCTGCGCAACGCAGAAATCGTTCGGGTGCTCGACGCCGTCGCGGCTGGTGTACGCATGCGGCTTATAGTACTTGCGGCCCTCGTCGGTCAATGCATAGCGCTTGATCACACCCTGCGTATTTTCCTCCGTCTTCGGCACCGCGACGACGGTACTGGTTGCGAGCCCCAGTTTTTCGAACACCGGAAGTTGCACGGCATGGCGCGAACCGGCGCCAGCCTCGGCCGGCGTCAGGTCCATCGGCCAATCGAACATCGCCAGACATACGTCGCCGTGCTCGACGAGAGCGGCTTCAAGCGCCGACTTGAAGTTCTCGCGCGTCGGCGCATTGCGCTGGTCGTTCCTGCCGCATGCCGTCAGCACGGACAAGGCCACAACCATCATCAGGATCTTGCGGAAATGAAGCTTCATGTCATTCGTCTATTGTCGGGAATTCAGCTTAACCGGGCAGGCGGGCGGGATGTACATTTTCGAGGAAGGGCAAGCAGGCAGGACCGGTCATCGTCGGCACCTACTCCGACAGCTCGTCGGCGACCCAGCCGCTCTGTGTCAGGTGCACGCCGAGGCGCAGTTGGAGCGTGCCGGCATTTTCCACCGCATGCGTCACCACCGGAAACACGCGGCGCGCGTCCTGCATCTGCGTCCACGCCGCCGGGGCGATCTTGTAGGTGAACAGCACCGAGGTCACGCTGCGATCGTCAAGCAGCATTGGTTTTTCCCAGCCGATCACACGGTCGAGCGACAGGGTCGCCGCGCAGAAGTCGGCCGGATGTGTGACGTGCTGCGTCGCCGTGGCAATCACCACCGGCACATGCAGGTAATACTTCTGCCCTTCCGCGGTCAGCGCGTATTCGCGCGCGGGCTGCGCGGCGGCGTCCGCGCCCGTCGCCGCCACATCATGGCCCGTCACCAGGCCGAGCGCTTCGAGCACCGGCATCTGCTGCGCATTGAGACTGCGCGCCTGACGGTCGGCGGCCGTCACGGTGATCGGCCAGTCGTACTTGGCCAGACATAGATGGCCGCGCTGCGCCAGGTAGTCGTTAACCGCCGCAGTGAAATTTGCACGGTTGGGCAATTGCGCCTGCTGGTGGTTCCGGCAGCCCCCGAGCAGTGCGAGGGTCATCAGGAACGCCGCGGCTCCGCACCGCTTCATCGTCGAATCAGTCATCAAGCGCGCACCCGTCAATTGACGCAAGCGCCGCTGGTCGGCGGCGTAGCGGGTACTTGGTAGCCGTCGGTCAGCGTATTGAAGAAGCAGATCAGGTCGGCGATTTGCTGCTCGGTCATCGACGGCGGCGAGCCGACCGCGCGCGGCTGCACACCCTGAGCGAGCGTGGTTGCATAGACATTGTCCGGCGGTGTAATCCCGGTACCGAGCGGCACTTCCTCGTCGATACTGCCCTGCTCTGCCGTCGGCAGGTCATTGATCTTCGCCACCGTCGCGCCGGGCACGTAGGTCGGCTGCAAGGCATAGTCCGGATTGTTGACCGGTGTGCCGGAACCGCCGGTGCTCGGATACCAGTATTCCGGATTGGTGTCACGCGTGTTGTAGAAGTGCACCACCTGGTTCAGCGAGTGGAACACGCCGTTGTGAAAGAACGCGCTGCGCGTCGCCACGTTGCGCAAGGTCGGCACCTTGAACTGACCGCAGTATTGATCCGGCGTGCCGAGCTGCGCCGGCGTATGGTCGCTGCGGTAAGGCCCGCACAGGCCCATGTCGTAATACGTCGGATCGTTGTTGGCTGGAATCGGATCGGGATTGCCGGGAATCGAGCCGTCGTTGCGCGGCGCGCCGATCGCCTGGTAGGTGAAGTCCGTCATCAGCCCCTGATTGCCGTCGAAGCTGACACCGCCGTAGTGGCAGGCCGAGCAGTTGCCGACGTCGCCGGTGTTGAAAATCCTGAGGCCGCGATTTTCGGCAGCGGTCAGCGTGCCGCCGATCTTGTTGTGGACGTAGAGATCGTATTGGCTGGTGTACGGATGGAAACTGAGGTCTTCCTGCTCAAAGGCCTGGATGGCCTGGCCGAGATCGGCAAATACCGTGTCGGTGTCGCCGAACACGTTTGCACCGAAGGCCTGTTCGAACAGACCGGCATAACTACTATTCTGCACAACCTGCACGACCGCAGCCGCCGAAGCGTTGTTCATCTCGATCGGATTGAGCAACGGCAGCTGCGGCTGCGCAGCCAAGGTCGGCGCACGGCCGTCCAGCATGAAACCACCGCCGGCCGCGGGCAAGGTCACGCCGTCGGGGTTCGCGGCATTGTCGCTGTACGGCGGCGTGGCATCCTTGTAGCGCAGCGTCGGTACCGCGCGAACCCCTGACTGGGCAGGATCGGAGCCAAGCTGCACGGCCAGGCTGTTCGGCGGACCGTAGGCGTATTGCGGCGAATGGCAGCTGGCGCACGACATGTTCTTGGCGCCCGACAGGGTCTGATCGTCGAACGCCTTCTCGCCGACCTGGGCCATGAGGCTGAGCGTCATTGCGCTCGTGCTGCCGCCCGCACCACCG
>JAMFRN010000041.1 GCA_026224805.1 Nevskia soli | reverse complement strand
GCCGGGCAGTCGGCGTACTTCCGCACCCTGTATGCCCCGGCCCTGGTGGCGCCCCTCGCGGCGCATTTCCCGGAACTGCCGGCGACGGACCAGCTCGGCCTGCTCTACGACACACAGGCGCTTGGTCATTCCGGCTACGAACCCATGTCGGACTTTCTCGAGCTGGCCGAGCAGGCCAAGCCGGGCATGGACCCGATGGTACTGCTATTGCTGACGGCGCAACTGGAGAACATCGATCACCTGTATGACCGGCTGCCGGGCCAGGCGCGCTTCCGTGCATTCGGCCGCGGCGTGCTCGGTCCGATCTTCGCCAGCGTGGGCTGGACGCCGCAGGCCGGCGAAAGCACCAACACCGGCGTGCTGCGGCAATCGCTGATTGCCGTGCTCGGCCGCTTCGACGATCCAGCCGTGCTGTCCGAAGCCCGGTCGCGTTTCGCGGATTTCCTGAAAGACCCGGCCAGCCTGTCGGCGGAGTTGCGCCATAGCGTGCTTGGCGTCGTCGCCGAACACGCCGACGCCGCCACCTGGGAGCAACTGCATCAGCGGGCCAGGAATGCCGGCAGCAACCTGGAAAAAGACGATCTGTACCGCCTGCTCGGCACGGTGCGCGATCCCGCCCTGGTCCAGCGCGCGCTGCAACTGGCGCTGTCGGACGAACCGGAAGTGACCGTGCGTCCTTCGCTGCTCACCAGCGCCGCCCAATATTCCCCGGAACCGGTGTTCGACTTCGCCAATGCCCACTTCGACCAGATCGACGCCATGCTGGAGCCGACCACGCGCAACGCGTTCGTGCCGCGCCTGGCGGCGCATTCCACCGACGCGGCCATCATCCCCAAGCTGCGCGCCTACGCCCAGGCCCACATCCCGGCGGACGCGCGCAAGGACGCGGTGGCATCAGAAATGGCCATTGCCTCGGCGGTGAAATTCCGCAAGCAGCGGCTGCCGGATGTCGACCGCTGGCTGGCCCGGCACGCAGCGGTCAAAAGCGAAGCTGCAGGGGGCCAGTCGGCGGGCGGCTAGGACTTCGGCGCGGCCTTGCCTGGGAGCAGCCGCGCCAGCCTGCTGCCGAAGCCGCCGGCGGATTTCACCGCCGCCGGCTTCGCCGCCTTGCGCCGCGCCGGTAGCGGCGCGGCGGCGGGCTGTGTTGCCGGCGGTGTGCCCACGCTGAGCCCCAGCCGGGTCAGCACCTGCGCCGCCGGCAGCCAGCCCGCCATGCCCTCGTGCCAGGCCAGGTCGCCGGGTCGCACCTGCCCGGCCGAGGCCATGGCGGCAATCTGCGCCCAGGCATAAGGTCCCATCTGCTGGCCGTCCCGGCCCAGATAGATCGTGTCCGACATATTTCGCCCCCGCAATGAACCCCCTTCAGGGGCAAGCATAAAACGTGCACACCCGTCCGCAGTGGACGGGTGTGCACGTTCAAGCAAGCGGACGCCGGCGCCGCCGCACCTCAGCGGCAGGACAGCGGCAGGTATTTCTTCTTTACGTCGTCGCTGGCGCAACTCCAGCTGATGCCGGTGGAACTGAGCACCGGTGTCAGCCGGACGCTTTGCCCGCTCAGCGGCGGCATGCCCAGCATGATGGTGATGACGCCGCTCTCGTTCACCGTGATCAAGCCGCCATCGCCCGGCATGGCGAGAGGGCCGCTCATGCCGATATCGGTGTACTGCAGCGGCGCGTTGCTGCTGGAGTAGTGCCTGGTCACGCCGGACTTGATCGGGTCCGCCAGCGTGATCGCCTGCTGCACCCGGCTGCGCAGGGTGTAATCGTGGTAGGCGGGGATGGCGATGGCCGCGAGCATGCCGATGAAAAAGACCAACACCACCACTCCGATGACAAACAGCGCACCGCCGCCGCGAGGGCTTTTCCCGATGCGCTCGTAGTCCCAGTGCTGCGGATCGTAGCTGGCGCGCTCCAGCACCACGCTGCCTACGACCAGGTCGTGCACAGCCTGCCGGCGCCGCGTGAAAAACGCCACCAGCAGCAGCGGGAACAGGTAAGAGGAAATCACCAGCAACACGTAACGCACCGCGGCGCGCAGGTAGCCGAGAGGCTGCCCATCGCTGCCGACCACGATCATGTCCATGGCGCGCTTGCCCACGCTGGCCATCGGCGCGCCGCCCTGGGTCAGGGTGAAGTAAAGCAGCGGCGCCAGTAGGGTCAGCAATATCAATGCATCGACGCTGCGGCTACCCGAGGCCGCCGAGGCGAATCCGAAGGCGACCAGAATGGCGATGTAAGCACAGACCAGAATCAGGCTGTCGATGATGGACGCCAGCCAGCGCTTGCCCAGCCCAGCGGCCAGGTTCCTGTCCGCCGCGCCATCTGCAACGGCCGCCGCGCCAGGTGCAGTCCGCGACGGGATGATCAGCGCCGCTGCCGGCAAAGGCGGTGCCGATGCGGTGCCGCCGAGGCCCAGCCGGGACAGCACCGCGTTCGCCGGTTCCCAGCCCTGCATGCCCTGGTGCCAGGCCAAGTCCCCCGGCAGGATCTGCCCTGCGGCAGCCATCGCAGCAAGCTGCGCCGCGCTGTACGGACCAAGCTGCTGGCCGCTCCTGCCGATATACGTCGCATCCGCCATGCGCCCCCTCCCCATCAGAAATCGAAATCCCGCGAACCGGATCGGGCGGCAGCTCCAGGCACAAGCGGCCAGTGCCGGCCTGAAGAGCCCGATCCGGCCCGCATGAAATGAAACCCCGCGCCGCACGCTGATCCCGAACATCCCCCGAGCGCCCGACCGGCCCAGCTTAGCTGCTGGCGCTACTGCGTCAACACGGTAGCGCGCGGCGCGGCGCTCGCCGCCCAGGCGCTACCGGCCGTCACCCGGCCAGCGCCGCGCGCTTCATGCCGCTGTAACGTCGAGAATGGCCCGGCTGTGCCACAATTCACTGCGACCAGCCGGTTTATGCAGCGGCACTGCTCGGTGACTGGACGCATTTCCCAAGCCGATTCCGGAAGAGGCAGGATGCCCATCACAACCATCGACCCCGAACTTGCCAGCGCGGAACTGATCGTCCGCTATGCCTTGCTGGACGGGAAGCAGTGGCACTTCAGCAGCGCGGAGCTGGTCAGCGTCAGCATGCGCACCCTCGCCTCCTATCCCTCCGCCAACGAAGCCGCGCGCCTGCTCGGCAGCGAGCTGCGCCCAGCCCTGGCGCGCCTGAAGACGGTGTTCGACCGGGTGCGCTTGCAATTCCCCGCCGCGCTGACCGCCGAAGCGCGGCTGCAGCGCCTAAGCATGAGCTACCTGGTCAGCCACTATGCGGTGCAGGACGACAGCGGCGCTGTCATCTGCCAGTGGCGCAACCCGGCAATGTCCGCGGCCGCGTCGGCAGCGCTTACCGGCAAGCTCGTCGCCGGCTGAATCCCGTCGCGGCAAACAGACTGCGCACAGCAAACAAAAAAAGGGGAGCCATGGCTCCCCTTTTTTCGCACCATCGCAAAACTTTAGCCGATGGTCTTCTTCAGACCAGCCGAAGATTTGAAACGCACATTCTTCTTTGCCGGAATCTTGATCGCGGCGCCGGTGGCCGGATTGCGGCCCTTGCGCGCGGGGCGCTTCTTCACTTCGAAGATGCCGAACTGGGACAGGGCAACCTTGTGGCCCTTCTTCAGGGCTTTGGTCACGTCTTCCAGCAAGTCCACCACCAGCGCATCAACGCGGGACTTCGGCAGGTCGTGCTTCTTGGCCAGGACTTCGACGAGGTCCTTGCGGGTCAGCGTATCGCTCATTGTGCTCCTTCTCTTGTTTCGTGTGATTCTGATTGTGAAAGATGCTGCATGCGTAGAGTAACAGGAGTCGCGGAAAAACCCTATTACTGCTGAGGTTTCTGCATTCGTCCCAAGGCGATCATGCTATGACGCTTATTGCAAGTGGGGAAGCAGGATTTCCGCATATGCATATGAATGGTTGATGCGGCGGATGTCTGTCGCGCCAAGGCGGCGCTATCACCATCATTCTGCCGCCCTGAAAATAAAAATGGCGCGGCCGATGCTCCGGCCGCGCCATTTGCCTGTGGATCGAACCGCTCAGGGCGTCGCCGGATGCGGGCTCGGACCGTATTGGTTTTCTCCCGCCTGGCTTTCCAGAACGTAGAAAATCAGCAGCACCACCCAGCCGATAAAGGGAATCAGCAACAGCAGCAGCCACCAGCCGCTGCGGCCGGTATCGTGCAGGCGGCGGGCGCCCACGCCGAGGTAGGGCAACAACACTCCCAGGCCGTAGATCGCGCCCAAGATGCCGATGCCTTGAGCCGTCTTGGTGCCGATGACGTTATCGATCACGGCGAGCACCATGCTGACAATGAAATTGAACAGCGCGAACATCCAGAATTCGGTGCGCGAGGCACGCCCGCCGAACTCCAGGTACTTCTTCAGTACTGCCAGATACCAGTTCATGTTTCCCCCTTTTTGTATGGAACCAGCCGGACACCGCAACAAGCACTCCAGAACCTAGGACGCCTTTCCCTATTAGTCAATTTTTGCGATTGCGGCGCTGTGACAGGGATCACGGCGGCCCGGCTGATCAGTCCTGCCGCTGCATCTTTACCTTCCACGCAACCGTCCAGCCGTCCTTGGTCTTGAACTCGCTGACCGCCTCGTAGGCATCGTCGCCGCTGCGTTGCCAGTGACTGCGGTAAATCTTCTCCTGGCCATTGTCGACATGGCTGGTGGGCGGAAACATCAGCCCGTCGGCGACAGGCTCCACCATCCCCTTGCTGAAACCGCCCTGGTTCTCGATGTACAGATACTGGATCTGCGCGGCGCCGGCGTCCCAGTAGTAAGTGGTCTCGCCCTGATAATCCGGATGGCCGTCGTCGTGCACCACATGGCGATCGCGCAGGAAGCGCCCGTCGTAGACCCATTCGAAGCAATGCTCATCGGTCAGCGGCTGGTTGGGGAAGCTGCCCTTCCAGCAATGGCCGGCCAGAAAAGCCATCGGCTTGAACGGCTCGGCCGGCGCCGCATCGGCCAGGGCGAGCGCGGGAACCAGCAGGCACAACGGGATCAATGCGCGCATGGTGACCTCAATGCCAAAGGCCGAAGACCAGGCCGTAAAGAGTGAATTGCAAGGTGTGATAGCCGCCGGAATCCCAGCATATCCAAGCGCTCCGGAAAAGCCAGCGTCATCCGACGAATTCCACCGCGCGCGGCGCCCTGCACGGAAATTTCACGGGTTATGCACGTAATCGACCCCGCTTCCTGTTAATTTGAAGGAGGCTGACTTGAAGCGATGTTCAGCCGGGCCAACAAAACAAAGGGGATTTCGCCATGAAGAAACATATTGCCGCACTCGCCGTCCTGCTGTCCCTCACCGCCTCCGCCGCCTGGGCCACGCCCTGCGACACGGTCAAGGAGCAGATCGACGCCAAGATCAAGGCCAAGGGCGTCAAGGCCTACAGCCTCGACGTGGTGGCCGCTGCCGACATCAAGGAGCAGAAGGTGGTCGGCAGCTGCGAGGCCGGCGCCAAGAAGATCGTCTACAAGCGCAACTGAGGCGTGCCGGAGGCCCGGCGCGCCGCCGCCGGGCCTCTCCTGCGCTGCCCAGGCACGGATCGGCGACAATAGGGCTATGCAGATCGGCCCTTACCGCATCGAACCGGCGCTGGCGCTGGCCCCCATGGCCGGCGTCACCGATCGGCCGTTCCGGGTGCTGTGCAAGCGCCTGGGGGCGGGGCTGGCGGCCTCCGAGATGACCATCGACGATCCGCGCTTCTGGAACACGCCGAAATCGCGCACCCGCATGGATCACAGCGGCGAGCCCGGCCTGATCGCGGTGCAGATCGCCGGCGCCGACCCGCAGCGGCTGGCCGAGGCGGCGCGGCACAATGTGGCGCAGGGCGCGCAGCTCATCGACATCAACATGGGCTGCCCGGCGAAGAAAGTATGCAACGCCGAATCCGGCTCGGCGCTGATGCGCGACGAGGCGCTGGTGGAACGCATCTGCCGCGCCGTGGTGCAGGCAGTGCCGGTGCCGGTGACGCTGAAGATCCGCACCGGCTGGGCCCGCGCGCAGCGCAACGGGCCGGTGGTGGCACGAATCGCCGAGGACTGCGGCATCGCCGCGCTGGCGGTGCACGGCCGCACCCGCGAAGATCTCTACGCCGGCGCGGCCGAATACGACACCATCGCCGCCATCAAGCAGGCGGTGCGCATTCCGCTCTGGGCCAATGGCGATATCGACACCCCGGAAAAAGCGCGCGAGGTGTTGCGCCAAACCGGCGCCGACGGCCTGATGATCGGCCGCGCCGCGCAGGGCCGACCCTGGATCTTCCGCGAGATTGCGCACTTCCTCGCCATCGGCGAGCGCCTGGCGGAACCCTCCCCGCTGGAAGTGGGCCAGCTGCTGCTGGAGCACCTCGATGCGCTCTACGCGCTTTACGGCGAAGGCCCCGGCCTGCGCGTCGCGCGCAAGCATATTCAATGGTATTGCCGCAGCCATGCCGGCAGCGAGGCGTTCTGGCAGTCGGTGAACCGGGTCGACAGCGCGCCGCTGCAGCGGCGGCTGGTGTGCGGCTTCTTCGGCCTGGACCCGCACCCTCTCGCGCAGGCCGCCTGAACGACGGGGGGCTCCGCGCCCAGGCGGCGTCAGGACTGGCTGTCAGCCCGCGGCAGGCGGAACAGCACTTCCAGTTCCACCGGGTTGAGGAAACTGCGCGAAATCCGCACGCCGCAATAAATCCCCGCGCCGATGAAGGCAAACAGGGTGCCGTATAGCGCCACCTGGGCCAGTGCCGCATGCAGCCATGCGGCCATCGGCGGCAGGGCCGACAAGGCCGGCTCCAGCCATTGGTACAAGGGCATCCAGGCCGCGGCGCCGGCACAGCCGCAAACGATGCACAACAGCCATGCCGCAGCCAGCCTGCCCGGCCGGATCAACGCTTGCTCGCCGCTCATTGGATTCCTTCAACGCCATTTCTCACAGCCGACAGTATGGCGCGGCTGGCATTCGGCAGTCGGGGACACGCGAACAATCGCCGATTGCAGAGCCTGAGGTCACACCGGATCGGGTAGGAGGCGGGCTTGCGCCCGCCGTCCTCCCACACCACCGTACGTACGGTTCCGTATACGGCGGTTCCTGTCGTCTCGAAGGAGTGAGCTTTGTTCCGTGCCTCGTGTCGTCTGAAGATTGAATGGACGCCCGGAGCAACATTTGGGGCTTCCGGCCCCACCTGTTGGTCCAGACCGCCGGCACCTCACCGGAGTTTCTGTCCGCCTTTCACAGAACGCGTGCGACTTTCCGCTCCTGACAGGTTCAGCCCTTCGTCGACCGG
>JAMFRN010000040.1 GCA_026224805.1 Nevskia soli | reverse complement strand
TTGCGGGAGAGAGGGGGCTGCTTTACATCGTCGCTCAGCGGGTTTTATGCGGACAGGCGCTTGATCAGCGCTTCCGCCTCCCCTTTCTGCGTGGCGTTGCCGGTATTCAACACTTCATGCAGCAGGCCGCGCGCCGCATCGTTGTCGCCCATGTCGGCGTAGACGCGGGCCAGGTCCAGCTTGGTGCCGATTTCGTCGCCGCTGCTGACACCGTGACCGCCGCCGGCCGGCTTGCTCAGGTCGAGCTCGTCGAGGTTGAACTCGACCATGCCCTCGCCATCCGCCGGATGCGGCTCGGCGCCGAGATCGAAATGGCTGAGATCGAAGTCGGCATTTTCCGTCGGAGCAGGTGTCGGTGCCGACGGCGTCGCGGACGCAGCCGGACGCGGCGCCGGCGTGGACGGCAGCGACTTGTTCAGCTCGGATTCCAGGTCGAAATCGATGACATTGCCCTGCGTGGCGGCAGGCCGGCTCGAGGTCGTGCCCAATACCTGCAGCGGCGCCGGGCCGATGCTGTCGCCCAAGCTCAGGTCGATATCCGGCGCCGGCACATTGCCATCGCTCTTGAACAGGCTTGAGTCGGGGCACAGCTGGCGCCCCATGATGGCGATCTTCTGCCATTCGCCCGGACGCATTTGGCCGTGCAATGCTTCCGCGGTCTCCTGGAATTCCATCGGCTTGCCGCCGGCGAAATAGGTTTCGGCGAGCTTCACGCGCAGATCCTGGCGCTGTGGCTCCTTCACCAGGGCCTGCTTCAACAGCGAGGCGGCTTCGTCATAGAGGCCGTAAGCCAGGTGGAAATCGGCTTCGGACAGCGGATCGTTGGCGTCGAGGTTGACCGACAGCGTCTGCGCCTCGAACTGCGAGGTCAGGTCGAAATCGACATCGCCGCCACCGACCGGCTTGGTCTTGGCGGTGTGATCGAAGGCCGGCTCCGCCAAGGCCGTGTCGGCCAGCTTGATCTGGGCAGTGTCTTCCAGCGTGGTGCGCGCCAGCGGCGCTTCCCTGCCGGTGAAGGTCTGATGCAGGGCGGGTGCGGCGGGGGCTGCCTTCGGTATCGGCGGTGGCTCGGCCGGCTTGGGCGGTGGTGCCTTCGGCGGCAGCGGCGGCGGGGCAGCCTTGGACGGCGGCGGGATCGGGGGTGGCGCGGGGGCCTTGGGCGCCTTCGCGCTGGTCAAGGGCAGCTTGGCCAGCGGCGCCTTGGCGGTGAAATCCGGGGTGGCGATCTTGCGGCGGCGGAAGATGAACCAAGCAAATACGACGACCACCAGGGCGAAGATCAAGACGCCCAGCCAGGTCGACGAATCGTCGAACAGGCCCGGTTGCGGCGGCGGTGGTACGGTCTTCTTCACTTGGTCCGGAGTTGGCTGAGCCGGCGGCGGCGTAGCGGCCACCGGCGAGGTCGGTGCCGGAGTCTGGCCAGCCGGGGCTGCCGGCGCCGTGTTATCACCGGCTTGCGGCTTGGCCGGTTCGGCAGCAGGCGTCGCGGCGGGCGCTGAGGCCGCCGGTGGCGGCGCAGCCTGGGGCGCCGGTGCCACAGCCGGTTCAGGCTTCGTTTCGGGGACCGGGGGCGCTACAGGCGCTGGCGCCGGGGATTCGGACTGCACCGCGGCAGCGGGCTTGGCCGGCTTGCCCTTGAGCGGCTTGGACCTTTCGACTTTTGCCGGTGCCGGAGCTACAGCCGGTTCAGTTGCTTCCAGGTTTTTTTTTACACCGGCGGGCCGTGTGCCATGGCGCCAGGCATCCACGGCACTCTTGGCCTCGGCCGCGTACGCTTCCTGCATCTGCGCCAGGCTCGGCACATGCAAGGTGCGGCCCTTGAGCAGGCCGTTGAAATTGCCGCGGTCGAATGCCTGCGGATTGGCGCGATAGATCGCCAACAGCACCTGATCCATCGACACCTTGGGACCCGGGCGCAGTTTGGTGGCGATGCTCCAGAAGGTTTCCTGCGGGGCGATCGGACCATAGCTGCTGCCGCCTGTCTCGGCCGGCGCCGCGGCAACAGGTGCCGCAGCGGGCGCTTCCGCCGCAGCCGGTGGCGGAGGGCTAGCAGCCGCAACCGGCGCTGGCTTGGCCGGCCGGGTCTTGCCGTGCTTGGGATGGGCGGCAGGGCCCTGCGATGCCAGGGAGGCCGCTTCAGCCGCCGGCATGCTGGGCGCGGACGAGGCCGGCACCTGCACCACCGGAGCGGCCGGCGGCGTGTAGCTCGCAGCCGGAGGCGCATACGTGGTGGCCGGCGCGGCACTGTCGGCGCTGACAGGCGGATCCAGCAGCACGGTGTATTCGCGCAGCAGCTTGCCCTCGGGCGAATTGGCCTCGACGATGAAATTGAGGAAAGGCTCGCGTGCGATCTGGTCGCTGCTGATTACCACGCGGGCGCCGCCCGCCGCTTCCTGGATATCGAATTTCAGCGTGGACAGGTAGTCGGAACGCTCGATGCCGGCACGGTTGAAATCGTCGGCACTCGCCAGCTTCACGCTGAGTGAATCGATCTGCACCGAACTCGCGCCCAGCACCGCGATGCTCGCGGAAAAAGGCTGGTTCAGCTTGGACTTCACATTGATGTCGCCAAGGCCAAGCGCAAGCGCCTGCGACGCCCAAAGGGCGCAGGCGACCACGCAAAGCCGGGCCAATACTCGCAACATACACTTTCTCCCTAAAGGCTGTTGCCTATCCCCAGGCGCCCGCTCAGGAGCGCACGTTCAGCATTAAATTGTAAGCCTAAATGCTTTTATACCCTAGAATTCCTCAAGAACCAAGGGCTTCGGCGGGGAAACTCAGCCAGATTAGAGGTAGTCGCGGATCAGCACCTCGGCAATCTGCACGCTGTTGAGGGCGGCGCCCTTGCGGATGTTGTCGGATACCACCCACAGGTTGAGGCCGCGCGGATGGGAGATATCCTCGCGGATGCGGCCGACGAACACCCCGTCCTGGTGCGCCGCCTCGGTCACCGCGGTGGGATAGCCGCCGTCCCTGTGCTCGTCCATCACCACCACACCCGGCGCCGCTTCGAGCAGGGCACGAGCCTCAACCGCGCTGAGCTTGCGGCGCGTCTCGATGTGCACCGCCTCGGAATGGCCGTAGAACACCGGCACGCGCACCGCGGTGGGATTCACCTGGATGCTGTCGTCGCCCATGATCTTGTGCGTCTCCCACACCATCTTCATCTCCTCCTTGGTGTAGCCGTTGTCGAGGAAGACGTCGATGTGCGGGATGCAGTTGAAGGCGATCTGGCGCGAATAGACCTTGACCTCGATGTCATGGCCGTTGAGCGCCTGCGCCGACTGCCGCGCCAGCTCCTCGATCGCCGGCTTGCCGGTGCCGGAAACCGACTGGTAGGTGGCGACGTTGATGCGCTCGATGCCGGCCGCATCGTGCAGCGGCTTCAGCGCCACCAGCATCTGGATGGTGGAGCAGTTCGGGTTGGCGATGATGCCGCGGTTCTTGTACAGCCCGATGTCCTTCGGATTGACCTCCGGCACCACCAGCGGGATGTCCTGGTCGTAGCGGAACTGGCTGGTGTTGTCGATCACCACGCAGCCGGCCGCGGCGGCCTTGGGCGCGTAGATCTTCGACACCTCGGCGCCGGGCGAGAACAGGCCGATCTGGGTCTTCGAGAAATCGAAGGTGGCGAGATCGTGCACTTCCAGCTCCTCGTCGCCGAAGTCGACGAATTCACCGGCCGAGCGCGCCGAAGCGATGGCATAGACCTTCCCTACCGGGAACTTGCGCTGCTTGAGGATCTTCAGCATTTCCTCGCCGACTGCGCCCGTCGCGCCCACAACTGCCACATCGAACTTCTTGCTCATTGCCCTGTTCTCTCTAAGGTGTTGCCGTCATTCCCGCGAAGTCGGGAATCCAGTTCTGCTTCAGCGCCGCCGCCAGATAAAAACCCAGATAAAACCTGACCCCCGCCTTCGCGGGGATGACGACGTCAATAAATTACAGCCGCCCGACCACGGCCTCGCCCATCTCCAGCGTCCCCACCGTTTTCTCGCCCGGCCGCGCGATATCCGCCGTGCGCAACCCGTCAGCCAGCACATGGCGCACTGCCTTCTGCACCTTGTCCGCCAGGTCGCCGCGCTTGAGGCTGTAGCGCAGCAGCATGGCCAGCGACAGGATCATCGCCAGCGGATTGGCCACACCCTTGCCGGCGATGTCCGGCGCGCTGCCGTGGATCGGTTCGTACAAGCCCTGCCCGCGCTCGTTGAGCGAGGCCGAGGGCAGCATGCCGATGGAGCCGGTGAGCTGCGCCGCGATATCGGAAAGGATGTCGCCGAACAGGTTGGAGGTGACGATCACGTCGAACTGCTTGGGCGCGCGCACCAGCTGCATCGCCGCGTTGTCGACGTACTGGTGCGTCAGCTGCACATCCGGATAGTCGCGGCCGACGCGGATCATGATTTCGCGCCACAGCTCGGACGATTCCAGCACATTGGCCTTGTCCACCGAGCACAGGCGCTTGCCGCGCAGCTGCGCCGCCTCGAAGGCGGTGCGCGCGATGCGCACGATCTCGCTTTCGCTGTAGACCTCGGTGTTGAAGCCGACGCGCTGGCCCTCGCGCAGCTCAATGCCGCGCGGCTGGCCGAAATAGATGCCGCCGGTCAGCTCGCGCACAATCAGCACGTCCAGGTCGGCTACCAGCTCCGCCTTGAGCGAAGAGGCAGCAGCCAACTCCGGATAAAGGATCGCCGGGCGCAGGTTGGCGTACAGGCCCATGCCGGCGCGGATCGCCAGCAGGCCGCGCTCGGGGCGCTTGTCGCGCGGTGCAGTGTCGTACTTCGGCCCGCCGACGGCGGCCAGCAGCACCGCGTCGGACTTGCGCGCCGCGTCCAGCGTGGCGGCGGGCAGCGGCTCGCCGGTGGCGTCGTAAGCGGCGCCACCGAGCAGGCCGTGCGTCCACTCCACGTCGAACTTGTACTTGGCGCGCAGCACTTCGAGCACCTGCTCGGCCTGGGCGGTGATTTCCGGTCCGATGCCGTCACCGGGCAGGACGAGGATTTTTGCGGTCATGCGGATACCTTGTTGATCGTTTTGTTGGCGATGAAGCGCAAGCGCACGTAGTCGGCGATCCACACGCCGCCTACGCCGAGCTGCGGGCGCAGCACTTCCTGCACTTCGGACACCACCGCGGCGCGCTCGTTCTCCGGCACAAATTGCAGGAAGGCCTGCGCGAAGGTGCGCAGCCATCCCGCGACCTCGCCGGGCAAGGGCGTCGGCCGGGAAAAACTCTCGATGCGCGCCACCGTGAAGCCGGCGGCTTCGAGCCTGGCCCTGTATTCATCGGCGGTCGGGAAATACCAGGGATCGGCGCCGACGGCATCGATGCCGCGCCTGGTGAGCGCATCATAAACCGCGGCGCGGATGCTGGCGACGTTGCCCGCCGCGCCCATCTCCGCCACGAAGCGCCCGCCGGGCTTGAGCGCCCGCGCCACGCCAGCCAGCACCGCGTCCGGATCGCGCTTCATCCAGTGCAGCGCGGCATTGGAAAACACCGCATCGAATTCATTGCTGAAGCCCAGCGCCTGGCCGTCGATCAGGCGCGCATCGAGACCGCGCTCGCGCGCCGTCGCCACGAACTCGGCGCTGGCGTCGCCGCCGACCACGCTGCAACCCGCCGCCGCGATCTGCTCGGTCAGCGCGCCGTCGCCGCAGCCCAGATCGAGCACGCGCTCGCCGGCGCGCGGCGCCAGCCAGTCCAGCACCGGCGCGCCCAACTCGGAGACGAAGCGGCCGTTGCGCGCATAGGCGCGCGGGTCCCACACCTGCCCGGCCGCCGGCACCGCCTTGTTTCCTGTCGAAGTATTCATGCGAACAACCAGGGCGCCTCCTGCTGGCGCCGCGCTTCATAGGCGCGGATCGCATCGGACTGCTGCAAGGTCAGGCCGATTTCATCTAGCCCCCTGACCAGGCAGTCCTTGCGGAACGGATCGATGTCGAAACGGAAGCTCTGCCCGCCCGGCGTGCGCACCGTCTGCTCCGGCAGGTCGATGGTCAGGCGGTAACCTTCCGATTGCGCCTCGCGGAACAGCGCATCGACCTCTCCCGTCTTCAGCACCACCGGCAGGAAGCCGGTCTTGAAGCTGTTGTTGAAGAAGATATCGGCGAAGCCCGGCGCGATCACCGCGCGGAAGCCGTAGTCACTCAGCGCCCACACCGCGTGCTCGCGCGAGGAGCCGCAGCCGAAGTTTTCGCGCGCCAGCAGCACACTGGCGCCGCGGTAGTGCGGCCGGTTCAGCACGAACTCCGGATTCGGCCGGCGCGTCGCCGGATCGATGTCCAGATCGCCGGCGTCGAGATAGCGCCAGTCGTCGAACAGGAAGGGGCCGAAGCCGCTGCGCTTGATCGACTTCAGGTACTGCTTGGGAATGATCGCGTCGGTGTCGACGTTGGCGCGGTCCAGCGGCAGCACCAGGCCGGTGACTTGGGTGAAGGCTTGCATGATTAACCCCGGATATCGACGAAGTGGCCGGCAATGGCAGCGGCGGCAGCCATGGCGGGACTGACCAGGTGGGTGCGTCCGCCCTGCCCCTGGCGGCCCTCGAAATTGCGGTTGGAGGTGGAGGCGCAGCGCTCGCCCGGCGACAGGCGATCGGCGTTCATGCCCAGGCACATCGAGCAGCCCGGCTCGCGCCACTCAAAACCCGCATCCAGAAACACGCGGTCCAGACCTTCCTGCTCGGCCTGCTTCTTCACCAGCCCGGAGCCGGGCACCACCAGGGCCAGCTTGACGTTGCCGGCGATGTGCTTGCCGCCGACCACCTTGGCCGCGGCGCGCAGATCCTCGATGCGCGAGTT
>JAMFRN010000039.1 GCA_026224805.1 Nevskia soli | reverse complement strand
GAGGACCGCGCCGATGGCGGGACGGAGCGCCGGCGCGTGGCCCGGCTGCCGGAACGGCGCGCCGGCGATCTCTGGGACGGTTCGGGCGCCCGCATGCCGGCGGCACCGGCCGAGCGGCGCCGGGGCTCCCATGCCGCGCCGGCGGCGTCATTGCGCCGGCCGATGCCGCTAGCCGAAAAAAACCATTGAGGGGTCCGGCATGGATGCCGCATGGATGCGTTACATAAACTGGGCGCTGTCCGCATGCCCGCGGCTGTACCGCTATGCCAGGGCCGTGCTCGGCTACCTGGTCGCGGTCGCATCGCGCTCCCCACCCAAGAGCGACACCGAGGATGTGAAAAAGATGCAGGCCTTTCTCGTGGCGACCGTCGCCGTGCTGGCCAAAATGAAGACCTGCGGAGCGCCGCAGGCGTTGATCGACGCCGCCCTGGCGGAATCGGTCATGCTGGTGCAGTTGCAGCTCGAGGCGATGCAGCTGCGGCAGCAGTTGACGGTGGCAGCGCTGAGAGAGCAGCTGGGTCCCGATCCTGCCATGCCGGCCCGCGCCACCGCGGTGCTGGCCGTTACGCCGGGCGATGGCCCGGCAGCGGGGCGTGCCACCCATGCGGCATTTGCCCCAGCGGCTGCGCCGGGCCAGCCGGCCGTTGCCGTCCGTGCGGCCAGCTATTCGGGTGCGGAGCGGCGCAAGCGCTGCTGACCTGGGCCGTGCTCAGTCGGCGCTTTCGTCGAGCAGCGCCTGGATTTCCTGCCTTTCCTTCTTGCTCACATGGCCGCGCAAGGCGGCCAGGACGAGGGCCTTGCCCGATCCGGAAAATGCTTTCTGGATCAAGTCCTTGATCAGGCTCGTTTGCAGCGTGTCCTGCGCCTGCGCCGGCGCGTAGACATGGGCACGCTGGCGTTCGTCGCGGTTCAACAGCCCCTTCGCATGCATGACCTGCAGCAGGCGCAGGACGGTGGCGTACTGGATCTCGGGACGGCCCAGCTGCGCCGCTTCATGCACCTGGCGGGCCGTGGCGGCGCCGCTCTGCCACAGCAGGCGCAGCATTTCCAGCTCGGCAGGAGTGGGCTTCGCAGGCTTGGTCGATTGTGTGGCAATGGTCATGGTGGCGGTCGCGGACGGTACGTTATGTAGAATAAAAGATCTAGATGCGGAAGTCCAGGCGTTTTTGTGAAATGCTGCTTGGCAAGAAAGGGCAGAGGGAAGGGCGGCCTGATCAATTCGTTATTGTCTTGTTATTGTTGTGATGGCAGCGTGATCACGCGGTGTTTTGCGTGGCGTGCCCTGCTTCATTTGGATGAAAACATTCTTGCCCAAATTTTTCTCACTTGCGATTGTTGCGTTACAATGCTGCGTGATATCCTGAATGGTCTTAACGAATACCAGAGCAACAAAGCCCTTCCCCACAACTTGATGTGCAATCCGCTAACCGGTCAGGCCGTGTCGCGGAAGGTTAGATTAACCCGCTAATCTCGCGAAACGCGAAGAAAGGTGAGCAAGATGATGCAGCAATACACCGCCAACTCCT
>JAMFRN010000003.1 GCA_026224805.1 Nevskia soli | reverse complement strand
TGTGATCCCGAGTCCAGCAGCCATCATTCCCAACCCAAACAGCAGAGCGGCGCCGGCCTGATGTGGATGAATTGCGGCTGCAAGCAATGTGGACACGATAAAACACGCAATGCAGCCAAACCAGAATCCCATGAACACCTTTACCAGCCAGAGCATGGTGAATCGGCCTGTCAGGATCACCTTGCCGCCTTCTTCCAGGAAGTGTCCGCGGAAGAAGGGCTTGAACGAATTGCCGACCATTGGAATCACACGCTGCAAGGAAACATGCGATGTCTTCACGTTACCGACAGCTTCCTGCTGCGCCAGGGCTGAAAACACCGAGCGACGGGTAGCCGCCTTAAGGCGCTCAACAGACTCCGCCATGCCGAACGCGCTTTCGAACTCAACGGGATCGGAACCCTGCCAGACCCGCTTGATCCATCGGAACACGCCGCCCTCCCTTTGTCGGGCAGCACTCACCGCCTTTCCGGGCACTTTACACGCACCAGAAGGAGACCGATTTTCGTCGTACGATCAGGCTGCCTTGGCCTTGCCATGCGCCTTCTTCTTCGCCGCGCCACCCAGCTCCAACACCTTGCCGCCGACGGTGCGCAGGATTTCCTGCGACAAGCGCGAATCGCCCGTGGCGCGCGCCATGCTCAAGGCACCGTAAAGGGCGCTGAGCAGCAGCAGGGCTTGGCTGCGGCGCTGGCCGGCGGGCACGCCTTCCAGGGCTTCGACCAGCATGCCGATGTTGCGCTCGATCTGGTCGCGGAACGGCGCGTGCAGCTCATCGCCCCGCCGCGCCACGTCGGCGGAGAGGGCGGAGATGGTACAGCCGAGGGAGCGGCTGTCGCGATGGGCTTCGCTCAGGTAGGTGCCGACGAAGCGGGCCAGATCGGGCTTGCCGTCCTTGAACAGCAATTCGCGCATGGTCTGGTCGCCTTCGGCCAGGGCGTATTCCACCGCCTCGCCGACCAGCTCGTCGCGGGAACTGAAGTGCTTGTAGAAGCCGCCGTGGGTGAGGCCCAGCAGCTTCATCAGCTCGGCCAGGCTGATGCCGTCGAGGCCGTTGTCGCGGAATTGCCCGGCGGCGGTGCGCACCAGGCGCCGGTGAGTCTGTGCCTTGTCGGCTTGCGAATGGCCCATCTGCGGACCCTCCAAATCTGGATGTTGTACATCATACAGAAGTTGCGCCAGCCAGGTACGAGGCATTTCACCGGCCATTCTCTGGATGTCATTTGACATCCTGTCTGAATGAGGCGTAATCTGGATCAAGGATTTCATTCGACATCCAGATTCAGCCAAGGCGGGATTACCAAGATGAGCAAGACAAGTAAGAAAGGCACGGCGCTGGTCACCGGCGCTTCCACCGGCATCGGCGCCACTTACGCGGACCGCCTGGCGCGACGCGGCTATGACCTGATCCTGGTGGCGCGCAACAAGGACAAGCTGGAACAGTTGGCCGCGAGTCTGACCGCCGCGACCGGCGCCCAGGTGCGGGTGCTGCCGGCCGACCTGACGGTGGACAGCGAGGTGGCCAAGGTGGAAAAAGTGCTGCGTGAAGATCACGGCATCACCCTGCTGGTGAACACTGCCGGCAGCGCGACGCTAGGCCCGCTGGCCAGCGCTGATATCGCGCGGCTCGACGGCGAGATCCGCCTCAACATCCTCGCCCCGACGCGCCTGGCGCATGCGGTAGCACCCGGCCTGGTGGCGCGCGGCCGCGGCGCCATCATCAACATCGCCTCGGTGATGTCGCAGATGGTGCAGCCGGGCAACTCGGTCTACGGCGGCACCAAGGCCTACCTGCTGCACTTCAGCCAGGTGCTGGAGCAGGAGCTGTCCGCTGCCGGCGTGCGCGTGCAGGCGGTGCTGCCGGGCGCGACACGCACCGAGCTCTGGAATGGATCCGGCGTGGAGCTGCATCAGCTGCCGGCCGAGATTGTGATGGAAGTGGACGAGATGGTGGACGCGGCGCTGGCCGGCTTCGACCAGGGCGAGAGCGTCACCATTCCCGCGCTGCCGCAGGCCGCGGACTGGCAGCGCCTGCTGGACGCGCGCGAGGTGCTGAAGCCCAATCTGTCGCGCCAGCATGCGGCGCCGCGTTACAAGGTCGCGACCGCCGCGGCTTGAGCCTGATCCCGGCACGGCGGCGGAGAGCATCCGCCGCCGCGCCGTTTTTATTGCGGCAAGCCGTTCAGGAACTCGGCGATGGCAGCGTTGACCGCCTCCGGCGCTTCCAGCGCGGCCAGATGCCCTACCTTCGGCAGCACCTTGAAGCTGCTGCCGGGAATGGCATCGGCCATGGCGCGGGTTTCGGCCACCGGGAAGGTGCGGTCTTCCTCGCCGGTCATGACCAGCACCGGACTGGTGATGCCGCCCATCAGGGCGCGATGATCCACGCGGCGCGGCACCACGCTGTCGATGGCCCAGCACACCGACTGCGGGTTGACGGCGGTAACGGTGGCGCGGATGTAGTCCACCACCTGCGGCTTGGTGCGCTCGGTGGTCTCGCCGGCAAAGGCGGTGACGGCGCGGTCGATGAACATCTTCGGGATGATGCGCAGGCGGCGCATGACGAAGGTCATCAGCAGGAATTCCAGTTTCTGACGCAGGCCCGGCGCCGAGGCGGTGCAGTTCATCAGCACGGCGGCGCGCGTGCGCTGCGGATACAGCGCGGCGAAGATGCCGCCCATCATGCCACCCCAGGAATTGCCGACCAGGATGCAGTCCCCGATCCCCAGGTGATCGAGGATCTGCGCCAGGCATTCGGCGCATTCCTCCAGGGTGAAATGCCGCGTCAGCGGATCGCTGCCGCCGTGGCCCGGGGAGTCGATCAGGATCATCTGGTGGTTGGCGCCGAAATGTTGCGCCTGCGCCTGCCACATCTCTCCGGTCATCAGAAGGCTTGGCCAGCACACCATGGCGGGGCCGCTGCCGGCGAGGTGGACGTTGATGTGGCCGAAATTGGTCGGGATGCGCTGGGTGCGCAGCGGTATGGCGGCTTGATCTTTGGACATCAGGGACACCCGTTCGCCGACGGCGTACACGTTGCGGGAATGGCGGGGAGCGGCCTTGTCGCCGGTCCCTCGATACGCCTTGCTGCGCAAGGCACTCGGGACGAACGGACTGTGCATTTCATGAGATAACCCTCAATGCTGCGGATTCGGCTTGCGGCTGGCGATGGGATTGCGGCTGCCGCGCGGCAGCGACAGCTGGCGCAGGCGCAGGGCCAGGTGCAGGCGCGTCAGCTGGCGCAGGTCGTCGAGGCGCTGTTCGAGGATGGCTTCGATGCATTCGATGCGGTAAGCCAGCGAATTGGGGTGGATCTTGAGGGCGGCGGCGACGGCCTTGCGGTGCGGACCGTGCTCGAACCAGGCACGCAGGGTTTCCAGCAGCATCGGCCTGGCGTCGATCTGCTCGAGCTGGCTTTGCAGCAGGCGCGTCAGCACCGGGGATTCCATCACGGTGTGCTCCAGCGCCACATCGGAATAGCGGAACACCGGCCCGCCCTGCTGGAAGTGGCTGCCGATCTCGATGGCCGCCAGGGCCTGGTCGGCGCTGCGGCGCCAGCCTGCAGCGCCGGCTTCGGGCAGGCCGATGCCGACGGCATCGACGCCGCAGCCGGCATCGATCAGGGCCGCCACCTGCCCGGCGATGACGCGCTCGGCCGGCGGGCCGGCTGCCACCGGCGGCGCCGGCATCCATAGCAACAGGTAGCCGGGACGCAGGGTGCGCAGCAGGCTTTCGGCAACGGCGCCGAGGATGCGCGCGGCGCAGGACAGGGTGTGATCCAGCTCGAGCTGCTGCTCGTCGGCGGCGGCCTTCAGCTCGGGCATGCCCAGCGCCAGGGCGATGTGCGGCGCCGAAGGATCGAGACCGAGGCTGTGGGCGCGCTCGCGAAAGCCGTCGAGATTGTCGGGGTCGGTATAGAGGATGCCGCACAGCTCGTGGCGCACCCGGTCGCGCCAGCGGCCGCGCTGCTGCATTTCCTCGGCGTAGGTGGTGGTCAGCGTCTGCGCCAGCAGCTCGCCCAGGTCCATGAACAGCGGCGACACCTTGAACAGCAGCTCCTCGCGCATCTGCGGATCGAGCTGGGCGCGCGCCAGCATCAGGTCCCACACCACGCGGAAGCCGACGCGAAACGCCTGCAACACCGCCGGCAGCGGCACGCCCTGATGGACGCGGCGCCGCACCAGGGTAGTGGTGGGGGTGAGCTCGCGCGTGGTGGGCAGCTTCAGCTCCAGCAGGTCGGCGAGGCAGACCTGGTGGGTGAAGACGATCATGTCGAGCACTTCCCGCTTGAGGGCGGGATCGCGCATCTTTTCGTAATCGGGAATCTGCCCCTGGATCATGCGCAGGGTCTGCTCGGCATTGGCTTCGCTGTCGGCGATGATCCCGTTCAGCAGGGCGCGCAGGCGCGGGGTGAGCGGCGCGCTGTCGACGCCGGCTGGAACGGGCTTGGTCTGAAGGCGGGTGGCCATGGCGTGGCTTCGATGTTAGCCGATTCGCCGGGCGGGGTGCCGAGGTTATACACACGGGTACGCTGACGGCCCCCGGCGGGCCGTCAGCGCCCTGCCCTAGTTGCTGGCCGGCGTGATCACGCTGCTGACGGTGCTGAGATCGGTCTTGGACACGCGCGACAGGTCGAGCTGCATCTGGGTGAAGGCGACCATCTCATTGCACATGCGGGTGAAGTCGATCTTGTCGGCGGTGGTCACGCCCCAGTTGAGCAGGTAATACGGGCCGGTGATGTAGTTGGCGGTAGGAATGCCGCCCTCGCCCCAGAAGTATTGCCCCTCGCCCGGCCATACCGGGTCGTCGGCGGTGCCGTTGCCGCTGGGATTCTCCGGTTGCAGCACGAAGCCCGGCGCGGCGTTGGCGTTCTTCAGCATGTTGTAGGAGGCATCGGCCAGGGCCTGGATCTTCGGCGCGAAGATGGCGCCCAGCTCCGGATTGCCGGTGGGCGCGAGCAGGCCGTTGCTGTCCGGCAGCCATTCCTGGGCGCCGAGATGCTCGACGGTGACGATGGAGGCGATGCGAGCAAGCAGGCCGTCGTTCTGGTGGGCGTCGAGGAAGGTCTCGGCGCCGATGCCGCCGGCGAAGTGGCCGCTGGTGAGCAGGATCATGATGGTGCGCGGCAGCGCCGACTGCGGCAGCCGCGTCAAGTACTGCGCCATGCCGATGATGGCATTGGGGCCGTTGTCCTCGACGCCGTTGGTGCCGTCGGTATGGCTGTTGATCACCGTCAGGTCGGTGCTGGCGCCGGGGATGATGGCGACGATGTTGCGCGTGGTGACGGTCTCGATGGTGGCCGGCAGGGTCAAGGTCATCGGGGTGTTGCTGGCGGCGAGCTGCTTGAGCTGGGCGCCGACGTTCTCGTCCACAAACAGGCCCGGCGCGTCGCGCAGCTTGCGGTCGTAAGGGAAGTAGGTGCCGTAGGCGGTCTGATACGGCGCCGGAATGATGCCGATGGCGCCGGCCGCGCCGGCCGCGCTCAGCTCGTCGAGCAGCGTGCCCGGCATCGCCAGGTAGGGACGGGCCTAGGGAGCGGCCGGATTCACCGTGTTGTTGGGGTCGTAGATGTCCATCGCCAGCAGCTCGAAGGCGGCCAGCGGCTCGCTGGCCTGCGGCACGTCGAACAGGACGATCTTGCCGGCGGCGTTGGCAATGGTGGGCGTGGTAGACGAGTCCAGGTAGATCATCGGCGCGGTCACGCCCTGCGGCGGCGTGACGCCCGAATAGGGGATGTAGGCGGCAGTCGTCACCGGGCCGGCGGAAGGCCCGCTGGCAACAGCCAGGGACCAGCTGTCCACCGACCAGCGCACCAGCGGCACTGGCTCGAAGCTGATCTGGGTGACTCCGGCGCAGGCCAGGCGCTGCGCCAGGGTGTCGATGAAGTTCTCGTGGGCGGTGGTGCCGGTGGCGCGCAGGCCGCGGCTGTCCAGGTCCGTGCCCCAGCTGTTGAGCTGCGCCGCGGAAATGAATTGCGTCGGGTCCACCGTGGTGGCGTCGGCCGCGGCCAGGGCGCCCTGCGGCCAGCCGGCCTGGGCGGCGCAGAGGGACTGAACTTTGGCCCCGCCCGAGGAACCGCTGCCGCAGCCCGCCAGCGCGGCCAGGCCGGCCAGGGCCAGGCCGGAAAACAGGACCGCGCCCAAGGCGCCACGCGCATATGCCGTACTGCGCGCACGCGACCGCCCGCTGCTCATCTGATTCGACACAGGTTGCTCCTCTTCAATGCGGCGGGCTTCGATACCGCCCCGCTTCGGTGCTGCATATTAGGAGGATGCGGCCCGGCTCCACCATCGTTGATTTGCCGAGGAGTTTGGTGAAAACGCCGAGTGCCGCCGCGATGGCGCGTGCAACCAAGCGGCCGGCGGTTGGGGGGACGGCCGGACAAAAGCCGTCGGGGATCAGCGTCTGTGGGTTAGCCGGGAGCGCCTTGCTGCATCATATAGCCGAAGCCGCGCACGGTGCGCAGGTTGATTCCGGTACCGGCCAGTCTGCGCCGCAGGCGGTGCACGTAGAGCTCGATGGCGCCATCGCTCAGGTCCCCGCTCCAGCCGCACAGGCGGCCGCGGATCTGCGCCTTGCTGACCACCCGGCCGCGCTTGAGGATCAGCGTTTCGAGCAGGTCGATCTCGCGCGGCGACAGGTGCAGCCGGGCTTCGCCCACCCTAGCGCTGCGCCCGGCCAGGTCGAAGCGCAGCCTGCCCAGACCGATGAGATTGTCGCCGCAACCGCCCAGGGCACGGCGCATGACGGCGCGCATGCGCGCCTCCAGCTCGACCAACGCGCACGGACCGGCCATGCAGTCGTCAGCGCCCATATCGAGAATCCGGACGCGCTCGGCCAGGCTGGCGCCGGCGACGACGACCAGCGCTGGCGTATGGTCCGCGCGCGCGCGCAGGCTGCGCAGCAGGGACAGCACCTTGGCGGAGGAGGAGGAAAGCTCGAACAGCAGCAGGTCGTATTCCGCCGCGCGCACAGCCAGTGCGGCTTCGCCGGAATTCTGGAAAACGTCGACGATATGCCCAGACCGGCGCAAGGCGCCGGACAGGCTGCCGACGGAAGAGGCCGCGGAATCAATCAGCAGCAGGCGCATGGCATTCGGCGGTCGTGGGGTCTGACGGGCTGAGACTGGTCTCAGGACAGGAATTCAGGTTCGGACGGTGCGGGCCGGAAACTGCATAAAAAAAACCGGTTCACGCGATGTCGACGTCGCGTGAACCGGCTGAGGGTCGTGCATATGCAAGACTACGCGCGCCCGTGGGGCCTGCGCAGGCAGGATCGTTCAGATGTCACGACGTCTCTCCGCGTCCTGCAAGGGAAGCGCGAATGAGATTTCTGCGGGGCGTGGCTGGATAAGAGCACCTCCTTCCATGAAACAGGCGGATTCCATGAAGAAAACGAATTGCATGAGGCAAACGGAAATCGCGGGCGGAAAACAGGAGGGCGGCATCAGGTGGCATGGGCACCCTCGTTCTTGCGCGCATTGACCTTGGCGAAGGCCACCGGCAGCAGCAGCAGGGTCAGCAGCGTCGTCGAGAGCATGCCGCCGAAGATCACCAGGGCCAGCGGACGCTGCGCCTGCGAGCCGATGGCATGGGAGAACGCGGCGGGCGCCAGGCCCAGGGCCGCCAGCAGCGCGGTCATCAGCACCGAGCGGAAACGCCGGGTGGCGCCTTCGATCACCGCTTCGTGCAGGCTGATTCCTTCCTCGCAGGCCAGCTCGCGGATGCTGGTGATGAGAATCACCAGGTTCTGGATGGCGATGCCGAACAGCGACAGGAAGCCGATGCCGGCGGAGATACTGAGGTCCTCGTGCGCCAGGTATAGCGCGACGATGCCGCCGATGGCCGCATAGGGCACGTTGATCAGCACCAGGCCGGCGTCCTTGACGCCATGGAAAGCCAGGCACAGCAGCACGAAGATCGCCACCAGGGCCATGGGGATGATCAGCGCCAGCTTCTGCTGCGCGACCTTCATCTCGTTGAACTGGCCGTCCCAGTGGATGGTATAGCCGCGATCCAGCTTGACGTCCCGCGCGATGCGATCCTTGGCCTCGGCCACCGCG
>JAMFRN010000038.1 GCA_026224805.1 Nevskia soli | reverse complement strand
GGCCGGCATCGATCAGGTTTCGGTGATGCCCTACGTCGTGCGCCACCGCTTCGTGGCGCACGACGCGCAGGTGCGCCCGCTGCAACCGGCTTTCAGCCGCGCCCACCAAATGGTGCGCGGCGGCCCGATCGCGCCAAGCGCCTCGTTCTACTCCAGCATGTGGCGCGACCACAACGTGTTCAACATGAACCGCATTCCCGCGGTGACAATGGGCCCGACACGCTGGCGCCCCAGCGTCGCGGATCTGGTGGCATGCACACAGATGTACGCGCTCGCCGCTCTTGCGCTGTGCCGTCGCGCCGCCTGAATCCGATCCCTGCTCCACACCAGAATCTCCATGTCGATTGAAACGCTCAACATCCCGGGCATCCCGCAAGCAGTGTCGCGCATCGCCCTTGGCACCTGGGCCATCGGCGGCTGGAAATGGGGCGGCAGCGATGCCGATGAATCGGTGGCCACCATCCAGGCGGCGGTGGACCGCGGCATCAACTTCCTCGACACGGCGCCGGTCTACGGCTTCGGACGCTCCGAGGAACTGGTGGGCCGGGCGCTGGCCGGCGGCCGGCGTCAGCGCGCCGTGATCGCCACCAAGGTCGGCGTGAGCTGGAACGACGGCAAGGTATTCCGCGACTCCCGGCCGGCATGTGTGCGCCGGAGCGTGGAGGAGTCGCTGCGGCGCCTGCAGACGGATTACATCGATCTGTATCAGGTGCACTGGCCGGATTCCCTGGTGCCGTTCGAGGAGACTGCCGAAGAACTCGAGCGGCTGCGCCGCGCCGGCAAGATCCTGGCGATCGGCGTCAGCAATTTCTCGCCGGCGCAGATGCAGCGCTTCAGCAGCACCGCGCTGCTGAGCACGGTGCAGCCGCCCTACAACCTGTTCGAGCGCGCCATCGATCAGGACGTGCTGCCCTATGCCCGCGGCACCGGCCTGACCGTGCTGGCCTATGGCGCCCTGTGCCGCGGCCTGCTTTCCGGCCGCATCACCGGCACCACGACTTTCGAAGGCGACGACCTGCGCGGTTACGACCCGAAATTCCAGGAACCGCGCCGTTCGCAATACCTGGCCGCCGTCCATGCCCTGGACCAGCTGGCCCGCGACATCGGCGGCCTGCGTGTGCTGGCGCTGGCGGTGCGCTGGGTGCTGGACCGCGGCAAGACAGTGGCCCTGTGGGGCGCACGGCGCCCGCAGCAGCTTGAGGGCATGGAACAGGCTTTCGGCTGGAACCTGAGCCCGCAGCAGATGCAGCAGATCGACGCCATCGTGGCGGGACTGGTGACCGATCCGGTGGGGCCGGATTTCATGGCGCCGCCGTTACGCGCGGCGTGACGGCGGGTCGCCGGCGCAGTGCGCTCCGAACTCATCTCATAGTGTCCCCTCTCCCCGCTCGCGGGGAGAGGGTTAGGGAGAAGGGTGCCGGCACAGCCGGGGAATGTCGCCAGAAAGCAGCTTCGGCGCAGGCGGAAACGCCCCCTCTCCCTGGCCCTCTCCCCCACATGCGTGGGAGAGAGGGGACGTCGTGGGATGAGTTCTAAAAAGGCTTGTCGCCCCGCACCCACAAGCGATGCATCAGCCGGGTGTACCTGCTGTCGTCGAACAGCGTGCCGGTATGCAGCGTGCAGCGGTTGTCCCACATCAGCAGGTCGCCCACCTGCCATTTGTGGCGGTAAACGAATTCCTCCTGCGTGCCGAAGGCCACCAGCTCCTCGATCAGGTCCAGGCCCTGCGGATTGGGCATGCCGACGACGCCCTTGATCGTGCCGGTGCTGGCCCATAGCGCCTTGCGGCCATCCGCCGGATGGGTGCGGATCAGGGGATGGAACACATCGGGATTGGCGTCCTTCAACTCCTGACTCAGCTCGGTCCGCCCATACTCGCGCGTGGACATGAAGTGCTGATAACTGTGATGAACCGTCAGCCCATCGAGTTGCGCGCGGCGCTCCTGCGGCAGGGCCCTGTAGGCGGCGCACATATCGGCCAGAAGAGTGTCCGAGCCTTCCCCGGGCACCTCCACGGCGTACAGCATGGTGCACATCACCGGCTCGCTCTTGTAGGAGTAGTCGGTATGCCAGCCCACGCCGTCGTTGTGGGCGCCGATCGGCCGGCCGTCCACCAGCTTGTTGGAAAGGATGAATATTTTCGGATAGCCCGGCAGGGTGAATTGCTTCTGCGTGTGGTCTTCCGGCTCGCCGAAGCTGGAGACGAAGTCGACCAGCGCCGGCGGCGGCAGCTGCTGCTGCCGCAGCAGGATGGTGCCCCAGCGATGGAATGCCTCGATTACGGCATCCAGCGTTGCCTGGTCGGCAGAGGCCAGGTCCACGTCCAGAATCTCCACGCCGAAACCCGGCTTCAGTTCGCGGATATGCAGTGCGGTCTCGGTTGTCATCTCGCTTGTCCTTGCAGCCGGCTCACGCCGGCTTTTCGCCTTTCACGGTCACGCGGTAGCCTGACCGTACCTGCGGGTGGTAGTCCCACACCGCCATATGCTGGGTGCAGCGGTTGTCCCAGAACGCCACCGAGTGGGGGCGCCAGCGGAAGCGCACCTGGAAATTCGGATTCATGCAATGCGCGTAGAGGTACGACAGGATTGCATCGCTTTCCTCCTTGGAGACCCCGTTGATGCGGGTGGTGTAGGAGCGGTTGACGAACAGCCCCCTGCGCCCGGTCACCGGATGGGTCCGCACTATCGGGTGGGATGAGCAGGGGAAGCGCTTGCTCGGATCGTCGGTGATCGGGCGATAGACGTGCTCGCCGTCGTGGATCGCGGTGAGCCCTTCCAGGTAGGCTTTCATGCGGTCGGACAAGGCTTCGTAAGCGGCGTACATGCTGGAGAACAGCGTGTCGCCGCCGACTTCCGGAACGGTGTGCAGGTAAAGAATACTGCCCATCGGCGGCTCGGCGTCGCAGGTCAGATCGGAGTGCCAGTTCTCTCCGGCGACATATTTCGAATCCGCGTCGGCGTGGATCGCAACGATCAGCGGGTGCTCCTTCAGGCCGGCTACGCCGCTGTGGCGCATCAGCTCGCCGAAATGACGGCCGAAGCGCTGGTGGCTGTCGAAATCGAGCGCCTGGTCCCTGAAAAAGATCACCTGGTAATCGGCAATCACCTGCCGCAGCTCGGTGATCTGACGCTCCTGCAGCGGCAGCGCCAGGTTCACCCCGGAGATTTCGGCGCCGATGCACGGCGTGCTCGGTGTCACCTGAATAGTTTCATAGCTCATCTTCACATTGGTCTCGAACGCAGATCACTGGCAAATGGAATACATCCCGCGGCAAATTCGGTGCCGTCGGCTGCGGGAGCCTCCTTTCCCTGCTCACATTCGCTTACGCAGGATCCTTAAGGAGTGGCAACGCCAGCCAATGTAGTCATTTGCCCCATACGGGTCTTGACTGGATATGCATGAATCATTGTCCGCCCCAAGATGGGGCAGATCCCAGGACGCAACTAGGCTTGATGGGCTGCATCGGCGATGAAGAGACCATCGTCACGCTCATGCTTGATACGGCATCGTTCGAATAAAACGCTTTCTTTATCCAAGTCGAACAAATCCGTAGCCCTGTCCGGCTTTACCGCCACCAGCCACACCGATGACCACCTCGTCCGCCGGCGCCGGACGTGCTAACGGTGTTACGGGCGGTGGAATGGCGGCGCCGCGGTCGGCGCCCAGGCCACCGGCGCCGGCGTGATGCAGGGCTGCGGCCAGGTTCGACAGCGCGTCGTCGGTGAAGGCCGGTGCGATCAGGGAGACGCCGAAAGGCAGGCCATTGTCACCAAAGCCGGCGGGCACGGCCACCGCACAGCAATCCAGCAGATTGACGAAGTTGGTGTAGTAACCGAGCCGGCTATTGAGGGCCAGTGGATCGGCCAGCATCTGCTCCACGGTATAGATCGTCGGCGCGGTGGGCAGCAATAGCAGCTCCAGGCGCGCCCACTCGGCATCGACGCGGTGACGCAAGGCCTGCAGGCGGTACAGGCCGGAAAACACCTGGGCCGCGTCAATGCCGCGGGCGCCGCCGATGATGGCCCTCACGCTCGGATCCATCACCTCGGCGTGGTCCTGGATGAAGCCGCGCAGAGGTTCCAGCCGTTCCGCCACCCAGGGGCCGGAGTAGAGCAAGGCAGCGGCTTCGCTGAAGGGCGAGAAATCGAAAGCCACCGGCTCCCCGCCAAGAGCGGCCAGCCGCTCCGCGGCCTGCTGGTAGAGCTGTGCGGCCCGGGTATCGCCGAAGAACTCCCGCTGCGCCGGTGCCAGCACACCGAAGCGGAAGCCGGTTTTGGGCAAGCTGCGCTGCTGGCCCAGGCGCGAGTAGGGATCGTCGGCGTCGAAGCCCTGGGCCAGGCGCCGCACCCGGTCGGCATCCCCAACGGTGGTAGCCAGCACGCTGACGCAGTCCAGGCTGCGGCAGGCGGGGACTACGCCGCTGGCGGGGAGCAGGCCGCGGGTGGGCTTGATGCCGACAAGGTTATTGAACGCCGCCGGCACGCGCCCGGAGCCGGCGGTGTCGGTGCCCAGGGCAAAGGCCACCAGGCCGGAGGCCACGGCGACGGCGGAGCCGGAGCTGGAGCCACCGGAGATGTAGCGGGGATCGAACACGCAGCGCGGCGCGCCGTAGGGGGAGCGGGTACCGTTGAGGCCGGTGGCAAACTGGTCCAGGTTGGTCTTGCCCACCAGCAGGGCGCCGGCGGCGCGCAGGCGCGCCACCACCGGGGCATCGCGCTCGGGATGGTAGGCGTAGGCGGGGCAGGCGGCGGTGGTGTCCAGGCCGGCGCAATCGATGTTGTCCTTCACTGCGAACGGCACGCCCCACAGGGGCTGCGACTCGCGGGGACCGCCACCTGCCATCAATTCGCGCGCGGCGGCGCGCAGCGCCTCGTCGGCGACGCGGCTGATCCAGACAGCGCCATCGCTGCTGGCAGCGATGCGATCCAGCACTGCGTCCACCACTTGCAGCGGCGTCAGGCTGCCGTCGCGATACAGCGCCTGCAGGGTTTCGATGTCCAGTATGTTGGGCAGGATCTTCGGCAGCACGTTCAGATTTCCTCCAGCACGGCAATCACTTGTCCGGACTGCATTAGCCATGCACCTTGGACACGAACTTCCGTGCGATCGGATGCTGCGGTGCGGAAAAGAAAGTCACTGGCGGCCCTTCCTCGAGAATTTCACCGCCCGCCATGAACACGATGCGATTCGCCACCTGCCGCGCAAAGCGCATCTCGTGCGTCACTACCAGCATGGTCATTCGCTCCAATGCCAGTTGCGTCATCACCTCCAGCACTTCGCCGACCAGCGCCGGATCGAGTGCCGAGGTGGCTTCGTCGAACAACATCACACGCGGCTTCATCGCCAATGCGCGGGCGATCGCCACGCGCTGCTGCTGGCCGCCTGACAACTGCCCCGGATATTTATCGCTAAACGCCTTCAGCCCCACGCGCTCAAGCAGGGCCAGAGCCCGTGTCTCGGCCTCCTGGCGCGGTAAGCCGAGCACGCAGCGCGGTCCAGTCATGATGTTGTCGAGCACCGAAAGGTGCGGCCAGAGATTGAAGTTCTGGAAGACCATGCCGACCTTTGCGCGCAGCAGCGCCAGCTCGCGGCTGCCGGCTTTGGCCTCGACCGTTTCACCCGCAATGCGCAAGGTGCCCGACTGGTGCTGCTCAAGTTGATTGACCACACGCAGCAACGTGCTCTTGCCGGCGCCGGATGGGCCGATCACGCCGACGACATCGCCTTCGTCGACGCGCAGGTTGATGTTCTTCAGCACCGGAACATCGCCATAATACTTGCTCACCTGGTCGAATTCGATAATCGCCGTCATTGCCCTGCTCCAATCGCCGTACCGCTTACCGAACCGTGTAATAACTGAGCCGCTTCTCCATCCAAGTCTGCAATACCTGCAGCACCGTATTGATGGCCAGGTAAATCAGGCCGGCCGTGCCGAGAATTTCCGCCACCCGGTAAGTCGAGCTGTAAATCGACTGACTGGTGAACATCAACTCCTGCACCGAGATCACCGAGACCAGCGACGAGTTCTTGACCAGGTTGATCGACTGGCCGATGTAAGGTGGCAACGCCGGGCGCACCGATAGCGGGATGACGATGCGGAACATGACCTGCCAGGGCCGCATGCCGATCGCCTGCCCCGCTTCGATCTGTCCGGTCGGCACCGCGGTGATCGCCGCACGGAAGATGTCGACGTAATAGCCGGCTGAATTGAGCGAAAGCGCCACGACGCCGGCGACAATGGCCGGCAGCATGATCCCGTAGGTCGGCAGCCAGTAATAAATGGCGAAGATCTGCAGCAGCATCGGGGTGCCGCGAATCAACCAGACGTAGACCCAGACGAAGATCTGCAGCGGCCGGCTCCTGGATATCCGCATGAAGGTAAAGGCCAGGCCAATCAGCGAGCCCATGACCAGCGAGACGAAGGAAATGCCGATCGTCACCAACGCGGCGTGCAGCAGATACGGCAGGTAATTCCAGATCAGGGGGAAATCCATGCACGGCGCTCCTCTGGAGATTCCATTGCTCGGACTTCAAACCGTCGCGGCATCACGGGCGAACACCAGCGGAAACTCCGGCGTGTCATAGCTGCTAATCTGCTTTTCGTGAATCGCGAAGTCAGCCCGGAACAGATCGCGCCCGATCGCCTGCACCAGGCGCGGCACCGCGAATTTCATAGCGCTGATCGACGAACCGGAGGGGCCAAAGCTCAACGTCGCACCAAAATTGTAACAGTGAATGTCGCCGATCCACGGCGCCGCGCCGGGGTTTTTCTCGGTGAAGGCCATGCCCGGATTGAGGTAGGGGTAACGGCCGAGACGCCGGCTGCGCTCCTCGAGCGGCGGTTCGTAGCGATCGGCCCAACTGGCGACATGTTCGGCAACGCCGGCCAGTTCGGGACGCGAGGCAAGATTCATCTCGAAGCCAGTGCCCGCAATCACGAAGTCGGCGGCATGGTCGCCGCCCGGTGTATGCAGGTGTATAACATTGCCCTCAAGCCTGGCGCCTTCGATCGGCGCACCGGTGATGATCTCGACGTTGGCGTGGCGGGTCACCCGATCCCAGGTTTCGCGGGTCAACGCTTCGCGGATGGTCAGCAGGTGATTCATCGTCCGCCAGCGCGTTGCATCGTCGAGCGAACCGAAATGCCGCAGGAAGCCGGGATAAGCCAGGATTTTGTAGGGCTGCACGCGCTGCAGTTCGCGGCGGCGGCAGAACATCCGCACCTGCGCAGCACCGTGTTCCAGTGCCACGGCGGCGTTGTCGAAAGCCGAAGCGCCGGCACCGATCACCGCGACGCGCTTGCCGCGAAGGGCATCGAAATCGATAGCCTCTTCGGTATGCGCCCGCAGTGTTCCGGGCAGCGCGGCAATCTCGTCCGGCATCCACCAGTAGCCGCTGGTTTCGATGCCGCCGGCCAACACCAGTTTGCGGGTCAACAGCTGCCGCTCCAGGCCGCCGCTGACCACCGTGGCTTGCAGATAGGCACCCAGCGGACGGACGCCGGTGAAGCGGGTCTTGTTCTGGACGGGTACATTCAGCACGCGACGAAACCAGCCGAGATAAGCCTGCCACTGTTCCTTGGCGATATACTTGAAGCCCTGGAAGGCTTCGGCGCCATGTTGCGCCTCGAACCAGGCCTGAAAACTCAGACTCGGCAGGCCCAGATCCGGGCCGCCGATATGCTTGGGCGTACGCAATGTATGCATGCGCGCATAGCGGGTCCAGATCCCTTCCTCGCCCTGCGGCATCTCGTCGACGACGAGAATGTTGGTGATGCGCTCGTGTAGCAACCCGGCGGCAACGGCCAGACCACCCTGGCCGCCGCCGACGATCAGGACATCGAGCACCGGCGTATCGTTATGGTGATGGGGCGGCACCCATGCTGCTTCCGGATAGGCAACCAGCTGCAGGTCGCGCGCCAGATCCTGCTCCAGCTGCGCAAGGCTGTTGGGTTTCATGGATACACCGCCATGGCTGAAGCGGTTGCCGGAGAGAAATCACGATTCATATGGATCCACATGGCTATCGCGTCACGGCCGTGGATGCCGGAGCAGCAACAACATCTCCGGATTCTTGATCGATAAAATTCATATAGTCGTTGAAGGCCGCATCGCGGTCGAACTGCGCCGTGGCGCCGAACTCGGCGGCGAAACGCTGCCATGACAACAGGCCACCGTCGCTGCCGCCGCCCAGATCGATCGATTCACCGTCGCCGCCACCGATGCCGAACGAAAAATCCGGATAGCGCCGCGCAAGACTCTCGCACCACGCGGCCAAGGACCATGCATAGGGCGAGCCGAGGTTATAGATACGATGCCGCAGTTGCGGTGCGTCTATCAGCGCCTGCAGGTTGGCGGCCGCATCGCGCGAGTAGTTCCAGTTCTTGATGCAGGGCCGCGCCAGAACGACGGCACGGCCGGCGATGGCTGCCTGCGTCACCTGGTAAATCTGGCTCATGGTATCCCGCACGCCGGTATCGTACTCATAGGGCCCGAAGACGCGGCCAAGGCGGCCAATCACCCAATCGAGGCCGTGCAGCTCCCCCAGCCGGGCGACGACGGCATCGCCGGCGGATTTGGTGATCGCATACAGCGAACGTGGCGCGTGCGGGCTTTCTTCTTCGAGCAGGCTGCCGTCGACCCCGCCGCCGTAAACGGCGATCGAGCCGGCGCAGACGAAGCGCGATACACCAACGTTGGCCGAGGCGGTCATGACGCTGGCCAAGCCGCAGAGATTGACGGAAATGACCTCGTCCGCTGCCCGCTTTTCACGGTCGGCCGCTGCAGTGATCGCAGCCATGTGGACGACAGCGGAAACATCCTGCGCACGCAGCGTATTTTCGATCATTGACGTATCGCGGACATCGCCAAGGACCTCGACCAGCCTTCCGGGCTGCCCGGCAAGCGCGGGATGCGCCGCCGCCGGGATCGGGCGGCGTGACAGACTCACCACATCGCGCCCGGCCGCAAGCAGGCGTTCCAGCAAATTGAGGCCGACGAAGCCGTTGGCGCCGGTGACGAGCACGCTCATGGGCGCAGCACCCATCGGCATTGCAGCGTGGCGGTGCGGAGCATCGGCGCATCTGTCGGTGCTGCTGGGTACATGTCGGATCGGGATGATGGTAATGGCGAATGGCGGCAGTACTTCCGCACGCTACTGCGGCGGGTCGAAACCGAAATTCTTGCGGTAAAGCGCGACATAGCTGCCATCTGCACGGCTGCGCTCCACCAGCCGGTCGATCGCCGCCTTGAGTTCATGCGCGGTCTTCTGCATGACGATGCCCTGCGGGTTGACACCACCTCCCTCGCTGACGATGCGGATGTCGTCGTGCCCGGCCTTGACGTAATGTACGGCCGCGGTGAGACCGACCACGGCGACATCGGCGTGCCGGGTGTGCAGGCACAGGAACACATCGCTGCCACTCGGCATCGATAACAGCTCACGGTAGCCGCCCATGTTCCTGATGGTGTCTTCCTGGAAGGATGCGGCGACCACGGCGACCGAACGCCCCCTGATGTCGGCCAGGCGCTGCATGCCGACGTCATCCTTGCGTACCACCGCGACCATGCGCTCGTAGGAGTAGGGCTCCGAGAACAGGAAGACCTGCTTCATCGATTCACGGATACGCACGCCGGTAATGACCAGATCGAGCTGTCCTGACGACAGCGCCGGCATCAGGCCGCGGAAGTCGGTCTTGATCCACCGCACGGGCAGGTTCAGCTCCTGGCCGATGCGGGTGCCCCAGTCGATGTCGTAGCCGATCAGCTCGTTTTTGGAGTTAACCCAGGTATTGGGCGGGGCGGTGCCGGAGGTACCGATGCGCAGGTAGCCGCGCTGGCGGATCTGCTCAAGATCCTGCGCGCAGGTCGCAAGCGGCAGACACAGCAGGGAGCTCATGACCAACGGCAGCAGAGAACGCCACCCTCGAGCACGACCGGGGGCACGTGCAGGGCGCAGGGTGGAGTTCGCTGGCCATGCTCTGGTCATGGTGACTTCAGATCGAGCGGATCATGCCGCCGTCGACCCGGATCCTCGATCCGGTGACGTAGGAGGCACGCTCGCTGGCCAAAAACGCAACCACATCGGCAAATTCCTGAGGGCGGCCGTAGCGACCCGCGGGAATGGATCCCGCCGAGGCCTGCGCCACTTCCTGCTGGCTCCGACCCTGCTTTTGCGCCGCCGCCTGGTCGAGCTGATCCACGCGATCGGTATGGATGCGGCCGGGCAACACGACGTTGACGGTGACGCCCCGGGCGGCAACCTCGGCCGCCAGGGTCTTCGACCAGCCGACCACCGCAGCGCGAATGCCATTGGACAACGCCAGATTCGGGATCGGCTGCTCGACGCCGGACGAGGCGATCGTAATGATGCGGCCCCAGCCGCGTTCCAGCATCGCCGGCAGCAGCAGGCCGCTGAGATGGAACAGATTCACCGCCATGGCCTGAAAGTTGGCGATCCATTGCTCGGCGCTGGCGGCGGCCGCGCTGCCGGAGGGAGGACCGCCGCTGTTGTTGACGAGGATGTCGGTGACCGCCCGCCGCTGTGCAAACGCGGCGAGATGTTCGACCTGGGCGCGGTCGGCGATGTCAACCGCGAGCGGTACCACGCGAGCGGCGGCTGCGGGAGCCAGTTCACGCCGCCACGCCTCAATCGTATCAAGACCGCGCGCGGCGGCAATCACCGTTGCGCCTTCGTTGGCCAGCGTGCGCGCGACGGCAGCGCCAAGGCCGCGGCTGGCGCCCAGTACCACCGCTTGTTTGCCGTCAAGTCCGAGATCCATCAGCCGAGATCCTTGAGCCGCTGGGACTGCCGCTCGAGCATGACGTCAATTTCGGCGAGATCTGATGCGGACAGCTTGGGACCTGGCTTGCGCAATGCGGCGGAAGCGATGGCACCGCGCCTGGCCAGGATATGCTTACGGATCGCAAGACCGATGCCAGGCTGCTGTTCATAGCGCGCAATCGGCAGATAAGCGTCGAACAGATCCCGGGCTCGTGCGGCATTTCCGGCCGCATGGGCACGGTAAACACCGATCATCATCTCGGGAAAAGCGAAGCCGGTCATGGCGCCGTCCGCACCGCGCTCCAGCTCCTCGGGGAGGAACAAGCCGCCATTGCCGCTGAGGATGCTGACGCGGTTGATCTCACCGCGTTCACCGGCGGCACGCAGCGCACTGAGCTTGGCCAATCCCGGAAATTCCTCATGCTTGACCATTACACAGCTCGGGGTGGCCTTTAGAATGCGCAGGATCACCGAGGTGCTCATCTGCACGCCGGTTGACTGCGGATGATCCTGCAGCACGAAAGGAATATCACCCAGGGTTTCCGCAACCTGCTTGAAGTAATCGAATATCTGGTCGTCGGTGCGCACGCTGGGTACCGGCGCCACCATCACACCTGCGGCGCCCGCGGCCATCGAACTGCGCGCCAGCTCTCCAAGCGCGGCCAAGCCGGCGCTCGATACGCCGACAATCACCGGGACGCGGCCGGCGACACTGTCGATCACTTGCTTGACGAAGCGCCGGCTTTCGTCGGCCGTCAGCTTCGGCGCCTCGCCAAGCACGCCAAGAATGGTGATGCCGTCGGCACCGGCATCAAGATAGAAATCGATCAGCGTCGGCACGCTGGCAAGGTCGAGCTCGCCTTGTTCGGTAAACGGCGTCACCGCAATGATGTAGACACCCTTGGCTGAAGTATCCAGCAATTTCATGGTTCGAATGATTCCAGAAGAAAATCGGTTGGCAGCAGGGAGGCAAGATTCGACGCGACTAGCTCGGGCGCAGATAGCGGCCACTGCCAGGCTTGTTGCGCAGACGGCTGCCGTCATAGACAAGCTCGCCACGCAGGAAGGTCGCCGCTACACGCGCGCTGAAAGTGCGGCCTTCGTAGGCGCTCCATTGCACGCCACACAAGCTTTGCGCCGGGTCGTACTTGAACTGGCCGGGCTCCAGGATAGTGATGTCGGCGTCGAAACCAGGCGCCAACGCGCCCTTTGTGCCGAGCCCGAAATGCTGCGCCGGTCCCCTGCACAGCTGACGCACGACCAGACTTGGCGGCAAGCCGCGCTCGCTGCAGCCGGTCCAGAAGGCCGGTAACAGGGTTTCCAGACCGGGGCCACCGGCGGCATTTTTGAAGATATTCGGATCGCTCTTGCGCTCCAGCCCCCAGGCCACGTGATCCGAAGACACAAAGATCGATTCGCCGCGGGCAATGTGCTGCCACAGTTTTTCCGTTTCAGCCTTCGGGCGGATCGGCGGGAAATGCTTGGTCTTCGCGCCCAGCCGGCTCATATGCTCCTCTTCGTTGAGCATCAGATACTGGACGCAGGTCTCGACACTGGCCTGGTGACCCGCCGCCCGGTACATGCTGCAGATGTCGAAGCCGCGCGAGGTCGAAACATGCACAGCATGCGCACGTGCGCCGGTCTCGGCACCAAGTTCGTAGACGCGTGCCGTCGCCAGGTCCTCGACACGCGGCGGATGAGCGCGGCCGAAAGCATCCCAGCCGGTGTCGCCGGCGGCGATGCAGGCGGCGATATGGTGCCGGGTCATCTCCTGTTCCTGGTTGTGCACGCCGCAAGCCAGCCCGCTCGGGGCAATGCGCTTGAACGCCTGGAACAGCAATTCGTCGGTGATGCGCGGAAAGCGCGAGGGGTTGGCCTCGAAGGTCGAGAACTTGAAGGCGCATACACCACCTTCGATCAGTTCCGGGATGGCCTCGAGTCCTTCGTCGTTTGGCGCTATGGTGCCGTACAGGCCGACGTCGACATGCGCCAGCGCCCCGATCCGCTCGATTTTTTTGCGCAGAATCTCGCCGTTCCACACCGGCAAGGGCTCGTCGTACGGCATATCGACAAAGCTGGTAACGCCGCCAGCCGCGGCCGCGCGTGAAGCGATGCCGATGCCTTCAACACCCAGCTGGCTGCCGGCGTGGATCTGGCCATCGACAATGCCCGGCAGCACCCACTGTCCGCGAAAGTCCTCCTCGGACAAGGCGCTCGGGGGCGCGCCTTGTCCGAGATGCTCGATGCGCCCCGAGCGGCAGGCTATCCACCCCTGCTCGAGAACGCGATCGGCGAGGACGAGGTTGCCTCTGATCACCAGGTCGAAATCACTCATTCATTTTCTCCAGGCGATCAGATGGCGGATATCGAAACCGGCAAGGGGCCTGCCTACCAGGTATAGCCGGCGCGAACGTAGTAGTAGCCGCCGCTGATGCCGAACGGGCTGTCCGAGTTGTAGATCTGCGCACCATTGAAGGTCGAAGCAACGAAGTTGTTCGGATTGGTTCTGTCCGGATAGATGCTGAACAGGTTCTGCGCACCTGCCGCGAGATGGGCATGGAGCGTCAGGTCGTAGCCAAGCTCGGCATCGGTGAGCCATTTCGAGCCCTGATGGGAGTAGCCGTTGCTGACCGTGGAGGGTGCCGTCAGAGAACCGTAGCGGGTGTTGCGCAGCAGCATGCTCCAGCGACCGACCGAGTAATCGGCTGTGAGGATCAGCTTGTTGTTGGGCAGCGCCATGGTGATGTAATCCTGGCTCAGCTGATTGAATACCTGTGTGCCGTACAGTGTCTGCTGAGCCTCGCTGGTGACGCTGGTGACCTTGGTATGGATGGCGCTGAACGCCGTGGTCCAGACCAGCCTGCCGTACTTGCCGAAGCTGTAACGATAGGTATCGACCAGGTCGATACCGGCGGTCCTGGTGCCCACGCCGTTGAGGAAGTAGCGGCCTACATCGACGCCGTCTATGCCCTGCCCCTCCAGCGCGGTGGCGACGCCCGGATTGATCGCGCCGCTCGGCTCCAGGCCGATGCTCGCGCTCTCGACGATGCGGTCCTTGATATCGACGATATAGCCATCGATGGTCAGGGTCATTTTATCAATCGGCTTGAGCACCAGGCCGACGCTGTAACTCACCGACTTTTCCGGCTTCAGCGGCTGCGCCCCCAGCAACTCGGCTGCCGTCGAGTTCACCGGCAAGTTTACGACATTGTAGTCAACACCTTTGTACTGCGACGTAGCGGAGGCCGAGTAGTATTCCTGGCCCACCGATGGCGCGCGGAAGCCGGTGCTGACCGTGCCGCGCATCGCCACCGCCGGAGTGAATTGGTAGCGCGTAGACAGCTTGCCCGTGGTGTCATCGCCGAAGTCGGTGTAGTGCTCGAAGCGACCGGCCAGACCGACCTCCCAGTCCTTCATCACGGAAGTTTCGAAATCGACATAGGCGCTGGTGTTGTCGCGCCAGTGATCGCCGGAATCGGCCGGACGGAAGCCGGCGAGCGCCTGCGCGCCGGGCACATCGACATACTGACCGGCACTGGGCCCCGTCAGCTGCGGCTGTCCGCCATTGGCGTAGGATTCCACCTGCCCGGCGCGTATGCCATAACCGTCGATGCGGTATTCGAATCCGAAGGCCGTTGCCAGCGGCGCCGCGAGCCATCCGGTATCGAACGATCGGACAAAATCAAGGCTGTTGGTAACCTCGGTGGAAATCAGCGAACCTTCGTTGAAGCTGGTCGGGCTGTCGAGGCCGTAAGTGGGATTGACCGAGTCGACCAGGCTGATGTTGTCGACGTTGCGGCCCAAGGTCGTGCTCAGATCCCAATTCCATCCGAATAGCGCCTCGCCTTTCAGGCCTTCGGTAAGGCTGTAATCGTTCTGATTGGTGATGAGGCGGGGCTCAAAACCGTTCGGGTAGATGGCAAGGACGTTATTGCTATTGCTGGCGGCGCGGTAGCCGACCCAGTTCCTGCCATCGCTATGCGCATAGTTGCCGAAGGAATAAAGGGTGATACCGTCGATCAGCGGCTTGGCCAGATTGAAGCTGAAGGACTGGGTATATGTCTGGGGAATGCCATAGCCCCTGTAAACGATGCCGTCCGGCACACTGTTGCGGGGATCGCCGCTGTAATAGATCGGGGTCAGCGTCGCGCCGATCGCACGGTTGGTGAGATTCTGCCACTGCAGCATCGTCGATAAATTGAGAAAGCCGTCGCTGCCTAGTTTGAAGCCGCTGTTGCCGCCGAACTGAATGCCTTTGCCGTCCTCCTTGTAGAACTGGCCGGCTTGCACGACCGCGTCGCCGCCATGATCGTCCGACTTGAGAATAATGTTGATGACGCCGGCAATCGCATCGGAGCCGTACTGCGCGGCGGCCCCGTCGGTCAGCACCTCGATACGCTCGATCGAGTTCGGCGGGATCATGCTCAGATCAACCGGCTGGGCGCCGACGCCGATCGAGCCGGCGACGTTGACGATAGACGAGGGATGGCGGCGCTTGCCGTTGACGAGGATCAAGACCTGGTCCGGATTCAAGCCGCGCAGCGTCGCTTCGCGAATGATGGAACTCATGTTGCCGCCGGCCTGGCTCGGCAGATCGAAGGACGGCAACACATCGCTGAGTATCTCCTGCAGGCCGAGCTTGCCGGTCTGGTTCAGAGACTTGGCGTTCAGCACCTGGATCGGCGACATGCTGTCGGAAGCGGTGCGATTAGAGGCGCGCGTTCCGGTAACGACGACTGCCTGCATCTCGGCCGGCTGCTCAGCTGACGGCGCCGATGCGGCAGGCGGCGTACTCGACATTACCGTTTCGGTGACGGATTCAGATTGCTGAGCCTGTGCCGAAGCAGTCCAGCCCACAAGTACAGCGGAAGCACTGACAGCCTGTAGCAGTGAAATTCTCATTTGATAATTCCGCTTGAGTGAATAGCCGTTCCTTATATTTGCAACTACTATTCTTAGTGTCAAGCTTTTCTTTAATAGTGAGTGATCGTTCCGTATTATAGAATTATATGAAGGCGACTGGCGGCTTCGAAAATGATCTCCAGGGAGCCGCAGGCCAAGGTGCCTGCACTTGATGCGGATGATGCGGATGTTCTGGCGCGCACCAACGGAGCGTCAGAGTCCGGATGGCGTCCTGCCATTTCACCGTGAAACGGCCACGCCGATTACGATGTGAAGTCGGCACTCAAATGTGGCCGAATTGTCCGGGGTACTCGACACACAAGGCTGGTATCGAATACGTCGGGCTGTTCTTGAATCAGCAATAAGCAGGCCACTTGGCGATCGAGGTCCGCGACGCTTCGCGGATCGATTCCTGCTATTCAAGCTAAAACAATCGCTTGCAAGCCGGAATTGTGCTCCAGGGAATTCCCGTAATGCCGCGACGGAAGTCCGGGCCAAGGCGTCCGCGGGCTTTCATTCCCTCGATTCGCATGATGAAACCGCGGTTCCAACACAGGAGAACGATCATTCCGTTCTAGTGTCTACAGCTGCCATGTCCTGTTTCAGGGCGCCCGCCAACCTGGTATGCACTGTAATGAAGCAACACAATTCCATGCCGCTTCGACTTGTGGGGGACGCCGCCCCGGACCGGCAATAGATGTTTGCTTGCGCCGCATTTTCTCGGTTTTAAGCGGGAGATGCGGGTTGCCGTCTTGTACAGCGGGAGCCGACATCCAATACAATTTACGGCGATGCCGTCTCCCCAGGCCGCATTTTGCGGTGGCGACGGTTGCGGAATCCTGATTTGCCGGTTCCGACTCTTCATTCGCTGTCAGGGAACATGACCGCGTATTTCGCAATCAACAAGCAGCCGAGAACGTTTCTACATGTCTGAAGCAAATTCACCCATGGAAAGTGTCGACAAGGCATTGTTGGCCCTGGATTGCCTCAGCAATGCCGGAGGCGATGGCTTACAGCTGGGCGCACTGGCTACCGTTTTGGGCCTCAAGAAAAATTCCCTGCACCGCACCCTGGCAGCTCTGCGTTACCGCGGCTTCGTGGTTCAGGACGGGGAAACCGGCAACTATCAGCTGGGCCCCAGCCTGCTGCGCCTGGCCAACAACTACTTGAGTGAAGGCCGTCTGCTCACGCTGTTTCATCCGATCCTCAAGGAGCTTTGCACCTCGGTAAACGAGTTATGCCATCTCGGCATCCTCGACGGCCAGGACATCGTTTACATGGACAAGGTCGAACCGGAACAGTCGATCCGCGTCTGGTCCGCGGTGGGCATGCGCGGCGCCGCCGTCACCACGGCATTGGGACGCGCCATCATCGCCTTCAGCTATAAGGATTACGACAACTATCTGGCCAAATTCGGCGCCGAAATCCCGCACCGTACGCCGCATACGATCACCAGCCACCATGATGTCTGGGCCGAGATGCAGATCACGCGCCTGCGCGGCTATGCGCTGGAGAACCAGGAGGGCCAGGAAGGTGTGAGCTGCCTTGCCATGCCCATTCTGCGTAACGGTTTCCCGGTATTCGCCATCAGCATCACGGCGCCTTACGACCGCATGAACCGCTCGCGCATCACCCAGCTGGTGACGGCCGCGCGCGAGCTGGTCACACCGCGCCTGCCGATCGGGCTCAGCCTGCCGCTGCCGCAAAACGGTCCGGGCAGCGTCCGCGGCCCCGCCTAGCGGACACTGCGCGCGGCCGCGATGCCATCTCAGAAGGCCAGCTGGACCTTCATCGCAAGCCTGCGATCCCCCGCGAGCTCGAAGGCGCGTGAGGCCTCGGCCAGCGGGATCACCTCGGTCAATAGCGGCCGCACGTCGATCGCACCGCTGGCGATGAAATTCGTCGCCCAGGCGAATTCGTGGTGAAAGCGGAAGCTGCCGCGCAAGGACACTTCCTTGGATACCAGCATGTTGACCGGGATGCTCAACTCGCCGCCGAGGCCGATCTGCACGATGGTGCCGCCGGCACGCACCACCTGGATTGCTGAGTTCAGCCCGGCGGCGCTGCCGCTGGCTTCCAGCACCACGTCGAAATAACCTTTGTCCTTGCTGTAGGCCTGCAGCGCATCCGGCGTCTCGCGCAGATTGATGGTGCGATCGGCGCCAATGCGGGCGACCAGCGCCAATGGCTCGGCCAGCAGATCCGTCGCGACGATCTCGCTGGCTCCGGCGTGGCGAGCCGTCAGAATCGCCAGCGCGCCAATCGGACCGACCCCGCTGACCAGTACGCGCTTGCCCAGCAGCGTCCCGGCCTGGCGGCCGGCATGCAGGCACACCGCCAGCGGCTCGGCGAAGGCGGCGCTGCTCAAGGGCAGGTCTTTCGGCACCACGACCAGCTGCGACTCCTTGCACACCAGCACTTCGCGAAAAGCGCCCTGCACATGCGGCATGCGCATGGCGCTACCGTAGAAACGCATGTCGAGGCACTGGTTCGGCATGCCTTCTAGGCAATACCGGCACTGAGCACAAGGCAGGCTGGGATTGACGGCAACGTGGTCGCCGGGTGCCACGGCAGTCACCGCAACGCCGACTGCCGCGACCACGCCAGCCACCTCATGGCCCAGGATCATCGGCTCGCGCAGACGCACCGTGCCAAAGCCCCCGTGCTGAAAATAGTGCAGATCCGAACCGCAAATCCCGCCGGCATGCACACGCACACTGACATCCTGCGGGCCAAGAGCCGGGACTTCCTGTTCTTCCACCCGCACATCGAACGGGGCATGGATCATGGCGACTTTCATGGGAAATCCCTGGGCAGGCTTCAGATCACGGGAGTGGGCAGATCCTGCCCGGAAAAATGGGCGAGGAGGTTTTCGCGCATCAGGCGGCCGATGGCCGAGCGCGTCTCGACGGTGCCGCTGGCGTTGTGCGGCTGCAGCACCACGTTGTCGAGTTCGATGAAAGCCGGATCGATGCCCGGCTCGTTGAGAAATACGTCGAGGCCGGCGGCGGCAATGCTCCGCGTCCGCAAGGCCTGCAGCAGCGCCGCCTCGTCGACGATCAGACCGCGCGCGATATTGATCAGCGTACCCTTGGGGCCCAGGGCGTCGAGCACCGGTGCATTGACCAGGCCCCGCATGCTCGCGTCGGCGGAGGCGCAGACCATCAGGAAGTCGACTTCGGCGGCAAGCGAAACCGCATCGGGATACCAGGGCAGCGCAATTCCCTGGCGCGGCCGTGGATTGCAGTAGGACACCCGCATGTCGAAGCCGGCCGCGCGACGCGCCACCGCCTGGCCGACGCGGCCGAGTCCTAAAATGCCCAGATGCTTGCCGCTGATCGAAGTGGTCAAAGGCATCGGCGCCTGGATCCAGGCACCGCTGCGCACATGGTGGTCGCCGGCGGGAATGCGCCGTGCGGTCGCCAGCAGCAAGGCCATGCCCATATCGGCGACATCGGCGGTCAGTACGTCGGGAGTATTGGTGACGCGGATGCCGCGCGCCCGCGCATGCTCCAGGTCGATTGCGTCGACGCCGACACCAAAACACACCACGATCTCCAGATTCGGCAGCTCGCGCATCAGCGCGGCATCGGCGCCAAGATCACCGCGAGTGGCAATGGCGCGAATACGCGGTCCGACTTCCGCGAGGAACTCTGGCGCATCGCTTGCTTCCCATAGACGGTGCACGACGAATTGGCGCTCCAGGATCGCCATCTCTTCCTCGATATAGGTACCCGTCAACAGAACCTCAGGCTTGCGCATCGTTCCCTCATAGCGATAGAGTATTCGTTATTATAGAACGACTTCAGTTCAACCGGGGCCAGCCTCGGACCCGCTCGGCGCCTAAGGTGAGGATTTTCTTGAAATTGTTTGATCTAAGCCGCAAAACGGCCCTGATTACAGGGTCCAGCCAGGGAATTGGCCTGGCACTCGCCTGGGCCCTGGCCTCGGCCGGAGCAGGCGTCATACTCAATGGCCGCAGCCGCGCCAAGCTCGATATCGCCGTTCACCGGCTCGCCGCGGCGGGTCATGCTGCGCACGCGGCGGAATTCGATGTGACGGACGCAACTCAGGTAACAGCCGGCATTGCCGGCATCGAAGCGCAGATCGGGGCCATCGATATCCTCGTCAACTGCGCCGGCATCCAGCACCGGGCGCCGCTTGAGGACTTTGCGCAAGCGGACTGGCACAGGCTGGTGAAAACCAACCTCGATAGCGTGTTCCTGGTTTCACAAGCCGTGGCACGAGGGATGATCTCGCGCCGTCGCGGCAAGATCATCAACATCTGCTCGGTACAGAGCGAACTCGGACGTCCCGGCATCGCTCCCTATGCGGCCACCAAGGGCGCGGTAAAGATGCTGACCAAGGGCATGTGCGCCGACTGGGCTCCCCATGGCCTGCAGATCAACGGGCTCGCTCCCGGATACTTCGTCACCGAGCTGACCCGGCCGCTGGTCGAAAACCCGGATTTCTCGAACTGGCTGTGCAAGCGCACTCCGGCCGGCCGCTGGGGAAAAGTGGAGGAACTCGGCGGCGCCTGTGTGTTCCTCGCCTCGCGCGCCGCCGATTTCGTCAACGGGCAGATTCTCTATGTCGACGGCGGCCTGACCAGCGTCGTCTAACCAAGGCTCGCGCCGGCGCGCCTGCCGGCCGGACACCTTCAACCGAACGGAATTTCGATGAGCACATCTGCACGCAGCGCAATCGTCACTGGTGCCGGCAGCGGCATCGGCCGGCACGTCGCCCTCGCCCTGCTCCGCGAAGGCTATGCGGTCGCACTGGCCGGCCGCAGACATGACGCGCTCGCCGGCACTGTCGCCGCGGCCGGCGCGCATGCCGATCGGTGCCAGCTGGTGGTCACCGATGTCTGCAACCCGGCATCGGTCGCCGAACTGTTCGATGCCGTGCGCGAACGCCACGGGCGTGTCGACCTGTTATTCAACAATGCCGGGTTCAATGTGCCGGGCGTGGCGCTGGAAGACCTCAGCTACGAGCAGTGGCGATCGGTGCTCGACGTCAACCTGACCGGCGCATTTCTCTGTACCCAGCAGGCCTTTCGCCTGATGAAGAGCCAGCAACCGCGAGGCGGCCGCATCATCAACAATGGCTCGATCTCCGCACATGCGCCGCGCCCGAATTCGGCACCCTATACCGCGGCCAAGCACGCCATTACCGGACTGACCAAGTCCAGCGCGCTCGATGGCCGCAAGCACGACATCGCCTGCAGCCAGATCGATATCGGAAACGCCCATACCAGCATGGTCGACAAGCAGCTCATCGGCATCGAGCAGGCCAACGGCGCAACCGCGGTCGAGCCGACCATCGACGTCGAGCACGTCGCCCGCACCGTGGTGTACATGGCCGGGCTGCCGCTCGACACCAATGTGCAGTTCCTGACACTGATGGCGACCAAGATGCCGTACATCGGCCGCGGCTGAAACGTGAATCCTGGTCCGCACCGTATATCCGCACCCGATCTTTACACAATGCGTACTGCGCATCTTTCCACAGCACGATTCTCCTGAGGATTACACAAAATGGGCACTGACCATACTTCCCTGCCGCCGCTTGGCGACCTGGCCTCCGCCGCTTATGCCGCGATCCCGGGCGCACTAAAGGAGAAACTGCTTTCGGTTGCCGTGCCCACCCTATCGGCGGTGCTGTTCAAGGAGGGTTTCCACACGCGCTTCCTGCCCGGCGTGAAGCCGCTCAATGTCAACGCCGCCAGGTTCTGCGGCGCGGCCTGGACCATCCGGGCGATTCCGATCCGCGAGGATTTGCGCAACGCAATCGCCAGCGGCGAGATGCCCAGCCGCAATCGCCGCACCTTCGACGCCGCGCCGGCCGGGGCCGTGGTCGTCTGCGGCACCGGCTGCCACCCGCAGGTCGCCCTGATGGGCGACATCATGAGCACCTCGCTGATGACGCGCGGCGTCGCCGCCGCGGTACTGGATACCGGCGTTTCCGATGCGCATTTCATCAGCTCCATGCCGTTTCCGGTGGTATGCGCTGGCTCGGCGCCGGTATCGTCGTTCGCGCAGATCATGATCATCGACCAGGACACGCCGATCGGCTTCAACGGCGTAGCGGTATTCCCCGGCGACATCATCGTCGGCGACGCCAACGGCGCCGTCTGCATTCCGCGTCATCTTGCCGGGCACATCGCCGATCTGGCCATCGAACAGGAGAAGCTGGAGGAGTACATCCTCGAACGCATCAAGGCTGGCGCACCGATCGAAGGCACTTATCCGCCGAGCGCGGCCGTATTGCGCGAATACGAAGCCTGGAAGTCGGCCACCGCCGCGCCATCCGCTTGAAGCCGGCGGACGCTCCGCAGCCATGTCCAAGGCCGATGTTCCGTCCGCGCTGCTGATCATGGGTGTTTCCGGCAGCGGCAAATCCACCGTCGGCGCCGCCGTGGCGCAGCGTCTTGGCTGGCACTTTCAGGATGCCGACAGCCTGCATCCGCCCGCCAATGTCGTCAAGATGGCTCGTGGCGAGGAGCTCGACGATGCCGACCGTACGCCGTGGCTCGCGGCAGTGGCGCAGATGCTCCAGCGGTGGCAGGTACAGAAGCTCAAGGGCGTAATCGCCTGCTCGGCGCTGAAGCACCGCTATCGGCAGCAGCTGATCGGGGCGCAAAACGATTTGCGCCTGGTGTACCTGCACGGCGATCGCGCTTTGCTGGCGCAGAGGCTGCAGCAGCGTTCCGGCCATTTCATGTCGCCAAGCCTGCTCGACAGCCAGCTCGCCACGCTCGAAACGCCGACACCCGACGAAGCCGCCATCGTTATCGATATCGGCCACAGCGTCGAGCAGCAGGTGCGGGACATTCTGCTCGGCCTGCAGGCGCAGCCCGAGCGCCCCGCAGGCAACTGAGGCGACGCCGTGCGAATTCCTTGCTTCGACTTTTTCCTCTCCATTCCCACAGAAACGGATGCACAACATGACACAGACCCGACGTGATTTTCTGCGCGGCATTGCCGCCGTCGGCGGCTACCGCGCCACCTACGTATCGATGCAGGCGCTGGGCCAGTTGCCCGTAGCCGCCACGGCGCAGAGCCTGGATCTTGAGCATGGGGTCAAGCACGGAACCAAGGTGGTCATTCTCGGTGCCGGCATTGCCGGTTTGTCGGCGGCCTACGAGCTCGGCAAAGCCGGTTACGACTGCGTCGTCCTCGAGGCACGCGATCGCGTGGGCGGGCGCAATTGGACGGTGCGCAAGGGAACCCGGCTGGAGATGACGGACGGCAGCTCGCAAACCTGCGCATTCGACGAAGGGCTGTACTGGAATGCAGGTCCGGCACGCCTGCCCAGCCTGCATCGCACGGTGCTTGGCTACTGCCGCGAATTCGGCGTACCTCTCGAAGTCGAAATCAATACCAGCCGCAGCGCCGAGATCTCCAACCCGGCCGCCAACGACGGCAAGCCGATCGAATTGCGCCAGGCCGTCAACGATATCCGTGGGGAAATCTCCGAGTTGCTCGGCAAGGCGATCGACCGCGGCGCCCTGGACCAGGAATTGGGCGCGCATGACAAGGAACGCGTATTGGCCTTCCTCAAGCAATACGGCGATCTGACGCCGGACAAGCTCTACAAAGGTTCATCGCGCTCCGGCTACAAAGTCCGCCCGGGAGCGGGCGACCAGGTCGGCGTGCCGCGGGATCCCGTATCGCTCGATGTTCTGCTCGACGCCGATCTCTGGAACGGCGTGTTGTTTGAAGAGCTGATCGACCAGCAGGCAACCATGTTCCAGCCGGTTGGCGGCATGGACCAGATTCCGCACGCCTTCGCCAAACGTCTTGGCAAGGTGGTGCGCCTCGAATGCGAGGTGCTCGAAATCCGGCGTTCGGAGAATAGCGCGCGTATCAGTTACCTTGACAAGAAGTCAGGCGGTAAACACGTCATCGACGCGGCTTACTGCATCACCACGATACCCTCGCCGGTGCTCACCAAGATCCCCTCCGATTTCTCGGCGCAGCACAAGGAAGCAATCGCAGGCATCTACTGGCAGAACTCGGTGAAAGTCGCCTGGCAGTCACGCCGCTTCTGGGAAGCGGACTACAACATCTACGGCGGCATCTCCTGGGTGAAAGGCATCACCAACATGGTGTGGTATCCAAGCGCCAGCCTGTTTTCGGATCAGGGCATCATCCTGGGCTCCTATACCAGCGGCGACAACGGCGCGCTGATGGCCGCCAAGCCGCTGCAGAAGCAGTTCGAACTGACCCGCGAAGTGGTCGAGCGCCTGCATCCCGGCCACGGACAGGAGTTGACACGGCCGATGGCCATCTCCTGGTCGAAGGTGCCCTATTCACTCGGCGAGTCAGCACACTACAAGCCGGGGCAGACCGCCGAATACACAGCGCTCAATGAGCCGGACGGGCCGTTCTATTTCGCCGGCGACTACCTGAGCCATGTCGGCACCTGGCAGGAAAGCGCCATCACCTCCTCACGACGGATCATCAACATGATCGATGCACATCGGCGCACAACCGTAAAAGCCAATACCTGAATCCGGCGCGTTGAAGACGCCGACCGTATTCGTAGCGCGTTGTACCGGTTTTTTGTAGCCGCCACGGCATGCTCCTGCACCGGATTTGTGCCAGAGCGTGCCAAAATTCCTTGAGGCTCAAATAAAAAGGACTTGGAATTTCTTCCAAGTCCTTTTTTTCTACAAATAATGTGGCTGGGGGACTAGGGCTCGAACCTAGATAAACAGTGTCAGAGACTGTTGTCCTACCATTAGACGATCCCCCAGTAGAGATCGTGATGCTTGAGACCAGCGGTACCTCGGTGAAGTTCGGATCGCGCCCGCCGAAGCGGGCGCGGCCGGGAAAACTTCTTAACGCTTCGAGTACTGCGGAGCGCGGCGGGCCTTGTGCAGACCGACCTTCTTACGCTCGACTTCACGGGCGTCGCGGGTAACGAGACCGGCGGCGCGCAGCGAGGGACGCAGCGCTTCGTCGTACTTCATCAGGGCGCGGGTGATGCCGTGGCGGATGGCGCCGGCCTGACCGTTCGGACCACCGCCGGAGACGGTGATCTTGATGTCGAAGCGTTCCAGCGAGTCGGCGATTTCCAGCGGCTGGCGGACCAGCATGCGGGAGGTTTCGCGACCGAAGTAGGCTTCAACGGTCTTGCCGTTGATGCTGATGACGCCCTTGCCGGGACGCATGAAAACGCGGGCGGCGGCGGTCTTGCGGCGGCCAGTGCCGTACTGTTGATTAGCGGGCTGTTTGAGCGTAGCCATGTTCGAACCTTAGAAAGTGATGGTCGTGGGCTGCTGCGCTTCGTGCGGATGTTCCGCACCGGCGTAGACCTTGAGCTTGCGGTACTGCGCAAAGCCCAGCGGACCCCTGGGCAGCATGCCCTTCACGGCTTTCTCGATGACGCGCTCGGGATGTTCCGCCTGCATCTTGCCCAGGGTGGTGGACTTGAGGCCGCCCGGATGACCGGTATGGCGCCAGTACACCTTGCCCTCGAGCTTGTTGCCGGTGGTGCGGACCTTGGCGGCATTGATGACGATGACATAGTCACCGGCATCGGCGTGCGGAGTGAATTCGGGTTTGTGCTTGCCGCGCAGGCGACGGGCGACTTCGGTAGCGAGACGGCCGAGGACTTTGCCTTCGGCGTCCAGCACCACCCAATCGCGCTTGGCGGTTTCGTTGGTGGCAAAAAAGGTCTTCATGATCCTACTCGTAGGCCCTTAACATCGACTTCGTGGGCTGGTTATTGTTCGGTCCTGGGCCTTGCAGCCGGCGGACTTCGGGAAAAAGAGGGCGGATTTTAAGCAGTTTGGCCTGCCAACGCAAGCCGAACTGCAGTGGTTAGAGACTAGTGGTTGGTGGTCAGTAACAGCGCAAATCGCCTGTTTCACGTCTGAAATGCGGCTCAATGCCCCCTAATCACTAACCACTAGTCACTAACCACTGCTTCATCACACCCCGAAATTGATCTTCGCTTCCAGGTTGGTGCGCGAGTCAGCGTTGGTAAGTGCCTCTTCCAGCTCGATTTTTCCGGTCTTGTACAGTCCGTAGAGGGACTGGTCGAAGGTCTGCATGCCCTTGTCTGAGGACTGGTCCATGGCGTGGCGGATCTCGTCGATGCGCTTGCTCAGGATCAGGTCCTGCACGAAGGGGGTGTTGACCATTACTTCCACAGCCGCGATGCGCCGGCCGTCCTTGCCCCGCACCAGGCGCTGCGAAACGATGGCGCGCAGGGTCAGCGACAGATCCAGGTAAAGCTGGTCGCGCAGATTGTCCGGGTACAGGTTCACAATGCGCTGCAGCGCCTGGTAGGCGTTGTTGGCGTGCAGGGTGGAGATCGCCAGGTGACCGGTGTTGGCCAGCTGGATCACCGCGTCCATGGTTTCGCGCTTGCGCACCTCGCCCACCTGGATCACGTCCGACGCCTCGCGCAGCGAGGACACCAGGGCGCGGTCGTAGCTTTCGGTGTCCAGGCCCACCTCGCGCTGGTTGATGATCGAGCGCTTGTTGGGGTGCATGAATTCGATCGGGTCCTCGATGGTGAGGATGTGGCCGGCGGCGTTCTCGTTGCGGTAGCCGATCATCGCGGCCAGGGTGGTGGTCTTGCCGGAGCCGGTGGCGCCCACCATCAGGATCATGCCGCGCTTGAGCATCACCAGGTCTTTCAGCGTCATGGGCATGCCCAGCTCTTCAAGCTTGGGAATGTCCGAACGCACCAGGCGCAGGCAGATGGCCACGGTATTGCGCTGGTGGAACACGTTGACACGGAAGCGGCCCAGGCCGCCGGCCTGGGTGGCCAGGTCGATTTCCAGGTGCTTGCTCAGGTATTCCTGCTGTTCCGGCGTGAGGATGCTGTAGGCCAGCTCCTTGATGAATTCGCTGGTGAGCACGTTCTTGCCCACCGCCATCATCTCGCCCTCGATGCGCAGCATCGCCGGGGAATTACTGGTGAAGTACAGGTCGGAGGCGTTCTTTTCGACCGCCAGCTTTAGGTACGGCAGGATCTTGAGCATGGGATTTAGCGCCGGACGAAGGCGGTGCCTTCCGTTTCTTCGGGTTTCATCTGCATCTTCTTCACCAGCTCGTCGTCGTGCAGGTTCTGCGCGGCGCGGCGCGACTCCAGCTTGATGCGCAGGCGCAGTTCGTTCTGCGAGTCGGCGTTGCGGATCGCCTCCTCGTAGCCGATCACGCTCTTCTCGAACAGCTCGAACAGAAACTGGTCGAAGGTGAACATGCCCTGCTCGTTGGAGCGGCCCATCACTTCCTTGATGCCGGCCACCTCGCCCTTGAAGATCAGGTCCGAGACCAGCGGCGAGTTGATCATGATCTCCATCGCCGCCGCGCGGCCGCCGTTCTCGCGCCGCACCAGGCGCTGCGAGATGATGGCGCGCAGGTTCAGCGACAGGTCCATCAGCACCTGTTCGCGCTTCTCGTCGGGGAAGAAGTTGATGATGCGGTCCAGCGCCTGGTTGGCGCTGTTAGCGTGCAGGGTGGACAACACCAGATGGCCGGTTTCGGAGAACTGCACCGCGTATTCCATGGTTTCGCGGGTACGGATTTCGCCGATCTGGATCACGTCCGGCGCCTGGCGCAGGGTGTTCTTCAGGGCGTTTTCCCAGGAATGCGTATCCGCACCCACCTCGCGCTGTGTCACCAGGCAGCCCAGGTGCGGATGCACGTATTCCACCGGGTCCTCGATGGTGATGATGTGGCCGCGCGAATTGGCATTGCGATAGCCCAGCATCGCCGCCAGCGAGGTGCTCTTGCCCGAGCCGGTGGCGCCGACCAGCAGCACCAGGCCGCGCTTGGACATGACGATCTGCTTCAACTGCTCCGGCAGCTGCAGCTGCTCGAAGGTGGGGATTTCGGTGGTGATGGTACGCAGCACCGCGCCCACCTGCCCCATCTGCACGAACACGCTGACGCGGAAGCGGCCGATGCCTGGCGGGGCGATGGCGAAGTTGCACTCGTTGGTGGACTCGAACTCCTTGATCTGGCGGTCGCTCATCAGCGCGCGCACCAGCAGGGCCGAGTTCTCGCCGGTCAGCGGCTTGTCCATCACCGGCGTCACCTGCCCGTCGAGCTTCATCGCCGGCGGAAAGCCCGCCGTGATGAACAGGTCCGAGCCTCCCTTCTGCTTCATCACTGTCAGCAACTGCTGGATCAGTTTTATTGCCTGGTCGCGTTCCATGCCCCACTCCCCACTGCTGGTTGGTGCCTATGCCTGCATGCGTCCGCTGTCAGCTGGCGCTCGAGGCGTAAGCGGCGAAATCGTTCTTGTTTTCAGCCTTGCCGCGCGCTTCGTTCACATCCACCAAGCCGCGCTTGACCAGGTCCTTGAGGCACTGGTCGAGGGTCTGCATGCCATCCTTGGCGCTCGTCTGGATGGTGGAATACATCTGCGCGATCTTGTTTTCCTTGATCAGCGCGCGCACCGCCGGCGTGCCGATGAGGATTTCGTGGGCCGCGATACGGCCGCCGCCGCGCCGCTTCATCAGGGTTTGGGCGATGACCGCGCGCAGGCCGGTGGAGAGCATGGCGCGGACCATGTCCTTCTCCGCCGCCGGGAACACGTCGACCACGCGATCGATGGTCTTGGAGGCGGAGGTGGTGTGTAGGGTGCCGAACACCAGATGCCCGGTTTCCGCGGCGGTCAGCGCCAGGCGGATGGTCTCCAGGTCGCGCATTTCGCCGACCAAGATGGTGTCCGGATCCTCGCGCAGCGCCGAGCGCAGCGCCTCGGAGAAGCCCAAGGTGTCGCGGTGCACCTCGCGCTGGTTGATCAGGCACTTCTTCGACTGGTGCACGAACTCGATCGGGTCCTCAATGGTGAGGATGTGGCCGAAATCGTTCTCGTTGATGTAATTGATGATCGCCGCGAGGGTGGTGGACTTGCCCGAGCCGGTCGGGCCGGTCACCAGCACCAGGCCGCGCGGGGTTTCGGCGATGTCCTTGAAGATCGACGGCGCCTTCAGGTCCTCCAGCGACAGCACCTTGCTCGGAATGGTGCGGAACACCGCACCGGAGCCGCGCGCATGGGTGAAGGCGTTGACGCGGAAGCGCGCCAAGCCGGGGATTTCAAAGGAGAAATCGGTCTCGTAGAACTCGTCGTAAGCCTTGCGCTGGCGATCGTTCATGATGTCGTAAATCATGTCGTGCACCTGCTTGTGCTCCAGCGGTGGCAGGTTGATGCGCTTGAGATCGCCATCGACGCGGATCATCGGTTCCACCCCGGCGGACAGGTGCAGGTCGGATGCGCCCTGTTTCACGCTGAATGTCAGTAGCTGTGCAATATCCACGACGCCGGAACTCCCATTTTGGGCCCGCAAGACAGGCCCGAAGAATTGGTACAGACTCCCCTATTAGATGAACTTATCGGCAAACCCGCCGGACGGCAAGCGTTCACCCATAAACCAAGCAAATGAACGAGATAGCCGACAATCTGGGGATAGTGCTGCAACGCCTGCAAAGTGCATGCGTGCGCGCCGGGCGGGCGGCGGACTCGGTGCAGCTGATTGCCGTTTCCAAGACCTTCCCCGCCGCAGCCGTGCAGGCCGCCACCACGGCCGGACAGCACCGCTTCGGCGAAAACTACCTGCAGGAAGCGCTGGTCAAGATTGAGGCCCTGGACGACCCCGCGCTGGAATGGCACTTCATCGGCCCGATCCAGAGCAACAAGACCCGCGAGATCGCCAGTCATTTTTCCTGGGTGCACGGGGTGGAGCGGCTGCGCATCATCGAGCGGCTGTCGGCGCAGCGGCCGCAGGACTTGCCGGCGCTGAATGTCTGCGTGCAGGTCAATGTTTCGGGTGAGGCCAGCAAGTCCGGCTGCGCCCTGGAGCAGGCACCGGAACTGTGCGCCGCCATCGCCGCCCTGCCCCGGCTGCGCCTGCGCGGTCTGATGGCCATCCCGGAGGCGGTGGAAGATGCCGAAGCAGCCCGCCCCGCCTTCCGCCAGCTGCGCACCCTGTTCGAGCGCATCCGGGCCGGCGGCGCGGTCAAGCCGGCCGACTTCGACACCCTCTCCATGGGCATGTCCGGCGACTTTGAAGTGGCCATCGAGGAAGGGGCCACGCTGGTGCGGGTTGGCAGCGCCATCTTCGGAAGGCGCAGCAGCTGAGAAGTAGGGTGGGTGAAGCGAAGCGCAACCCACCATTTTCGCGCCACGGTGGGTTACGCTTCGCTTCACCCACCCTACATACTCGCCTAGCGCCTCTCGCCCATGTCCCAGGACGCCGCCAAGAAAGCCGCCGCCGAAGCTGCCCTCAAATACGTCGAGCCGGGAGAAATCCTCGGCGTCGGCACCGGCTCCACCGTCAACTTCTTCATCGACGCCCTGGCGCAAATGCGGCACGACATTCCCGGCGCCGCCTCCTCTTCCGAAGCCAGCAGCGCCCGCCTCAAGGCCGCCGGCATCCCAGTGCTGGATTTGAACAACGCCGGCAGCCTGTCGATCTACGTCGACGGCGCCGACGAAGCCAACCACCAGCTGCACCTGATCAAGGGCGGCGGCGGCGCCCTCACCCGCGAGAAGATCGTCGCCGCCGCCAGCCGCAAGTTCATCTGCATCGCCGATGAATCCAAGCTGGTCCAGGTGCTGGGCAAGTTCCCCCTGCCGGTGGAAGTGATTCCGATGGCGCGCTCCTATGTGGCGCGCGAACTGGTCAAGCTCGGCGGCATGCCGAGCTGGCGCGAGAAGGTCGTCACCGACAACGGCAACGTGATCCTCGACGTCGCCGGGCTGTCGATCACCGACCCGGTCAAGCTGGAAACCGAGATCGGGCTGATTGCCGGCGTGGTCACCGTGGGATTGTTCGCGCGGCGGCCGGCGGATGTGCTGCTGCTCGGATCGCCGGCAGGCGTGCGGGAGCTGAAAGCGATCTAGGCGGACACCGACCGGGCTGACGGACCTGGCTGATTCAGGCCGGCCGGTGGCAAACCGCCTCGACGTTGTGGCCGTCGGGATCGAGCACGAAGGCGCCGTAATAAGTCGGATGGTAGTGGGCGCGCAGCCCGGGTGCCCCGTTGTCGCGGCCTCCGGCAGCCAGCGCGGCAAGGTGGAACGCGTCCACGGCGGCGCGATCGGCGGCGACGAAGGCGACGTGCAAAGTGCCCCGCAGAATGCCGTCGGCACTGTTCCCGATCCAGAAATAGGGCTTGCCGTCCTCGCCGAAGCCGACATGGCCGCTGTCGCCGGTCTGCTCCGCGCTCAGCTCCAGGATCTTGACTATGCCCAGGGGCGCCAGCGCCATCTCATAGAACGCCTTGGAGCGCTTCAGGTCCGAGACGGAAAAGCCGATGTGGTCGAGCATGCCGGACTCCACGGTGGAATGTTGTCCAGCATGGTAGCGCCGCCGTGCGCACAAGAAAAAAAGCCGGGCCTGATCAGGCCCGGCTTTTTTTAAACCAACAGCCAACAATGAACGTCCTTGACCGCTAGTTGACCGGCACATCGTGGCAATGCTCGGCATACGCGACCTGCGTATCCTGATCCTTGCCGATCTCGTGGCCGGCGACGGCGCCGCCGACGGCGCCGGCCGCGGTCATCGCGGTATTGCCCTTGCCCTTACCGAACTGGTTGCCGAGCAGGCCGCCCGCCGCGCCGCCGATCGCGGTGCCGGCGATGCCGCCCGTGCCCCACTCCTGCTTGCGCTCCACGCGCTGTTCGCTGCATACCACCTTGGACGCCGGGGCGGCGGCCTGCTGCGGATTGGGGTTGCCGGACTGGGAACAACCGGCAAAAAGGACCGCGGCGAGCGCCGCGCTGATGGCACTATGTTTCATGGCAAGCTCCGTCTGGTTTTGCGCCCCTTCCATGGGATACGCGACGGGGCCAGCTTACGGAGACGGGCCTGAATCAGGCCTGAATATCGCCATATTCCATAATAAAAACAAAGTCTTGTATTTTCATCGCGCACACAAAAGCCCACCGCGACGCCGCGGCGGAACGATATCAGGCTGCCTGCAGGGAATGTGAATCCGCCGGCCTGAGCGGGCCTGGACGCGGATTCCACCGGCGGGGCTGCGTATCAGGACGCAGCCGACATCCACGGTGATGCCGAACCGGCGCCGCGTCCCCGCTGAGGACGCGGCGCGGCAACAGCTTTAGCGGCGACCGCCGCGGGCGCCGCCCTTCAGGTCCTTCTTTTCTTCGTTGACGCGCAGCAGGTTGCCGCGAAGGTCCTTGCCGTTGAGGCCGGCGATGGCGGCACGCGCCTCGTGGCCTTCCATTTCGATGAAGCCGAAGCCGCGGCATTTGCCGGAGAACACATCGTGGGCCAGCTTGATCGAGCGCACGCGACCGTGGGCCGAGAACAGCTCGGTGATTTCCTTCTCGGTGGCGTCGGACGGCAGGTTGCCGGCATAAATTTTCAGCATGATTCACTCCTGTATGGGCATCGTGGACATCCTGTCCAAGCACACCGGTCATCCATGACCGGACAATTCAAACAAGCAATTAAAACAAGCTATTCCTGCGGGCCGCTGCTCAGTGAACCTTGCGCGACTTGCCGGCACGACGCTCGGCGTCGCGCGACGGACGCGCATTGGCGCCGTGGCCGAAGCCGCCGCCGCGGCGCGGCGGGTTGGGGCGCGCGTTGCGCTGCGGCAGGTTCTCCGGCAGCTTCACCGCGGCGTGACGCGCGGTTTCTTCCGCCGTCGGCGGCGAGCCCGGCTCGAAGCCCGGCACCGTCGACGAGGGAATTTCCTTGCGCAGCAGTTTCTGGATGTCCTTCAGCTCCTGACGTTCGTCCGAGCTGACCAGGGAGATGGCCTCGCCCGAGGTACCGGCGCGGCCGGTACGGCCGATGCGGTGCACGTAATCCTCCGGCACGTTGGGCAGCTCGTGGTTGACCACGTGCGGCAGCTGGTCGATGTCGATGCCGCGCGCGGCGATGTCGGTGGCCACCAGCACGCGCACCTTGCCGGCCTTGAAATCGGCCAGGGACTTGGTGCGCGCGTTCTGCGACTTGTTGCCGTGGATGGCGCCGGTGCTGATGCCATGGCGAGCGAGCTGCTCGGCCAGGCGGTTGGCGCCGTGCTTGGTGCGGGTGAAGACCAGCACCTGTTTCCAGTCGCCTTCCTTCACCAGGTGCGCCAGCAGGCCGGTCTTGCGCGACTTGTCGACCGGGTGCACGCGCTGCGCCACCAGCTCGGCGGCGGTGTTGCGCGGCGCCACATCGACGGTGGCCGGGTTGTGCAGCAAGCTTTCGGCCAGGCCGCGGATTTCCGGGTTGAAGGTGGCGGAGAACAGCAGGTTCTGGCGCTTCTTCGGCAGCACTTGGATGACGCGGCGGATATCGCGGATGAAGCCCATGTCGAGCATGCGGTCGGCTTCGTCCAGCACCAGCGTCTCGACGTTGGACAGGTTGACCGTGCGCTGCTGCAGATGGTCGAGCAGGCGGCCCGGGGTAGCGACGACGATCTCGACGCCGCGGCGCAGGAGATCGATCTGCGGGTTGATACCGACGCCGCCGAAGATCACGGCGGTGCGCAGCTTGAGATGCTTGCCGTAGGTGCGGACCGACTCGGCCACCTGGGCGGCGAGCTCGCGCGTCGGCACCAGCACCAGCACGCGCGGACCCGGCGCGCCGTTGGTGACGGAGATCAGCTTCTGCAGGATCGGCAGGGTGAAAGCGGCGGTCTTGCCGGTGCCGGTCTGGGCGGCGGCGAGCAGGTCGCGCCCCTCCAGCACCAGCGGAATGGCCTGTTTCTGGATCGGCGTGGGCTCGGTATAGCCCTCGTCGGCAATGGCACGCAGCAACTCGGGCGCGAGGCCCAGTTCGGAAAACGACATCTTGATGACTCCTGAAGCCGCCACACCGCGCCAACTAAGCGCAGAACCGGTTCAGGCAGTGATGATTGAGGTTGGCGGAAGTTTCCTCACCCTGGGGTGGGGGACATCGCCGGGTTTGTCGGGAAATCGGGAGACGATTTCTGGGGCGCAACCGGAGCGCCACTTCAAACTGGGCGCTATCTTACAACAAAGTCGGGATTCACGCTCGTGTAAGGCTACAGAAGGTATGCTTGCGCTCCCCTATTACCGCAAAGGATGCGCCGATGAGCAAGATCCGCACGCTGGGCCTGTTGCTGACCGCCACGCTGGCCGTGGCCGCCTGTTCGCAGAAGTCCGCCGACCAGGCCGCTCCGGCGGCTGACGCAGCACCCGCCGCCCCGGCCACCCCGCCCCCTGCGCCGACCGCACCGACCCTGAGCGGCGTGGCACGCCAGAAGGCGCCGGACGGCACCGCCGTCACCTTCATCGGCATCAAGACCGGCGATACGGTCACCAGCCCATTCAAGGTCGGCTTTGCCGTCACTGGCGCCAAGATCGCTCCGGCCGGCACCACCGATCCAGGCACCGGCCACTTCCACCTGATCATCGATTCTGCCCTGCCGCCGCAGGATGCGCCGCTGCCCGCCAATGCCAACGTCAAGCATTACGGCAAGGGGCAGGTCGAGGACACCCTGACCCTGCCGCCGGGCCAGCACACGCTGCAGATCGAACTGGCGGACGGCCTGCACGTACCCTTCGACCCGCCGGTGGTATCCGACCTGATCACTGTCACGGTCAAGTAAACGGTCCGGTAAGCGGCAGCCCGGTCATCGGGCTTACCATCAGGATTAACCTCAAGCCCCGGCCAGAACCGGGGCTTTTTTCGCCCGTTTTGCACGCGGCGGCGCTTCCGCCGATACTCCCGCCACCATAATTTCGACCGTCATCCAGCCGGCATGCAGGACCTCATGCCGCGGGATGACGTCACATCGACGGAGAGAGGCAGGCATGCAAATCGAAGACAGCGTATTCATTGTTACCGGCGGCGCATCCGGCCTCGGCGCCGGCACCGTGCGCAACCTGGTCCGCCTCGGCGGCAGGGTGGTAGTCGCCGATCTCAACGAAATCGCCGGGCAGGCGCTGATCAACGAGCTGGGCGCATCGGTGCGCTTTGTCCGCACCGATGTCACCGTCGAGGCCGACGCCCAGGCGGTAGTCGCCGCCGCGGTGGAGATCTACGGCGCGGTGCATGGCCTGGTCAACTGCGCCGGCATCGCCACCGGCGAGAAAGTGCTGGGCAAAGAAGGCCCGCACGCCCTCGCCAGCTTCGCCCGCTGCCTCAACATCAACGTCGTCGGCAGCTTCAATTTCATCCGCCTCGCCGCGCAGCAGATGGCGCGGCAGACCGCCAACGAGGAAGGCGAGCGCGGCGTGCTCATCAACACCGCCTCCATCGCCGCCTATGACGGCCAGATCGGCCAGGCCGCCTATGCCGCCTCCAAGGCCGCGGTGGTGGGCATGACCCTGCCCATCGCGCGCGAGCTGGCGCGCAGCGGCATCCGCTGCGTCACCATTGCCCCCGGCCTGTTCGAGACGCCGATGATGAGCGGCCTGCCGCAGGACGTGCAGGAATCGCTCGGCCGCAGCGTGCCCTTCCCCTCCCGCCTCGGCCGCGCCACCGAGTACGCCGCGCTGGTGCAGCACATCGTCGAGAACCCGATGCTCAACGGCGAAACCATCCGCCTGGATGGCGCGCTGCGCATGGCGCCGAAGTAACGGCAATGCGTGCGTAGGGCGGCCTATAGCCGCTCTACGTCAGCTTCTGTATTCGTTGGCGTCTAGTAGTGATCGCACAATGACGTGCAGTCCGCATGTCACGTTTCGCTTCCCTGACTCGTCTTGATGACAAGCCGGCAAGAACCGTCGGCACCCTCATCATCAACAGGACGAAAACCCATGGAAGCTCGACTCGATCTGCTCAAGACCGCTCCCGAAGCCTACAACGCCATGCTCGCGCTGCAAGGCACGGTCAACAAATGCGGCCTGGAGCACGCCGTGCTGGAGCTGGTGAAGCTGCGCGCTTCGCAGCTCAACAGCTGTGCTTTCTGCATCGCCATGCATACGCGCGACGCGTTCAGGCACGGCATCAGCCAGGAGCGCATGCATCTGCTCAACGCCTGGCGCGAAACTCCGCTGTACAGCGAGCGCGAGCGCGCCGCGCTGGCCTGGACCGAGGCACTGACCTTCATCACCCAGGGTCATGCGCCGGACGAGGTGTACCAGCAGGTACGGCAGCAGTTCAGTGAACAGGAACTGGCCTGGCTGACTGTCGCCATCGCCGCCATCAACACCTGGAACCGGCTTGCCATCAGCATGCGCACGCCGCCGCAGCTGGACGCGGCCTGAGCGAAAGCGCGGCCGCGCCCTCAGATCCTAGCGATGCCGGCCGCCACCGCCGCCGTGTGAAGCCGGCGCACTGCGCCCGCCTCCGCCGCCACCTCCGCCGTGAAAAGCGGGCGCGGCGGCACGGAAACTCTGCTGCGGCGCCGCACGGAATTGCGGTTGCGGCGCGCGGTATTGCTGCGCCGGCGCCCGGTATTGCGGCGCAGGAGCGCTGTAGGCGGAACGGTACTGCCCAGCGGGCTGGGTCGGGCGCGGCGCACCCTGCCAGCCGCGATTCTGCGGCGCGGGGGCGGGCGCCTGGCCGCGCCAGCCGGGACCGCCGCCGTCGCCGAAGCTACGCGGCGTAGCGTGGGCGGCCGCGCCATTGCCACCCTCGCGGAAGGCCGCGCCGCCAGCGGGGTTGCCGCCGCCGCGCCAGCCGCCGCCACCGCCGGGGGTACCACGCCAGCCGCCGCCATTCCAGCCGGGGCCATGGCCGTAGTAGTTGTTCACCACCACGCGCGGCGGTGAAAAATGCGGGTGGTAGTAGGAGTAGAAGAAACCGAAGCCGAAAAACGGCACGAACGGCACCCAGGGGCCGAAATCCACTACCGGGTAGGGCGTGTAGTAATAGACCGGAGGCGGATAGTCGTAGACGACCTGCGGCGGCGCGTCGTAGACCGCCGGCGGGCCGTCCTGCACCGCCACCGGCGCGGGGTCGCTGGCGAGCGCGCCGTACTGGGTCTGATCGTCCCAGCCGCCGTTGACCGGATCGCCGGCCACGTCGGCCACTTGCGGCGCCTGCTGCGGCAGCAGTTGCTGCACCGCCTGCTGCGCCGCGGCGTTGTCGTCGCAGGACACCTGGGCGCTGCCGGCGGCGCCGCTGGAAGCGCCGCCCACCTGGACCAGCATGCGGCGCTCGATGTGCTGGCCGGAGCTGCCGTTGGCGACGATGTCCACCGTGTTGCTGCCCGGGTGCAGGCCCTTGCTCAGGGTCACGGTGGGCCAGTGCTCGTCGATGGCGTCCTGCGGCACGCCCTTGCCGTCCAGGTAGAGGCTGATCTGCGAGATCTGGAACGGCGGGTTGGCGAACTGGAAATACACGCTGGTGGCGGCCGCGGCGGCATCGCAGCCCAGGCCGGCCGGCGGCGGATTGAGGCTGGCGACGATCGGCTGGTCGGTGGACTGGGATTGGGACTGGGCCAGGCTGGCCGGGCTGGTCGCGGCCAGCAGCGGCGCCAGCGCCAGAGCAGCCAGCAGCGCGGTGCGGGGCCGGAAGACGGCCTTCCATGCGGACTTGGCGGGCTGGACTGACTGGGCGTTCATAAGGCCTCCTTCGGCCGATAGCAGTTTTATAGCAAAAACAAACTTGCTGCCGGCTGAACGAGCCGAATGAGCCATCCTTGCGCGGCCGCGCTGGCGGCCGGCGCGGCACGGCGGGTTTTCCTTATGGAAAATTTACGCCGGAAGGCGGATTTCGCCATGCGGCCTTTCGATTTTTGCCGCGGCGCCGCTCTCGATTTCCAACGGGCGGCGGCGATCTAATGCCGCAGCCGATCAACCGTCGGCGCCGCATGGGAACATTCATGTCCGTCGGGTCCCTGTCCGCCGCGTCGCTGTTCGACGCGCAGCTGTTCGTACTGGCCGGTTCCGAGTCGGGGCCGGATTCCGGCATCGCCGAGCGCTTCCTGCGCGGGCGACTGGAAGGCCTGCCGCGCAGTTACCGGGTGGCTTTCGCCGCCGCCTGCGCCGAGCGCCAGGCCGCGCGGATGCATGCGGCGGTGAGTGCCGGCGACCGCGAAGAGCTGGGCATCGGCCTCGACCTGGTGTGGGAATCGGCGCTGCACCAGGGCCTCGACCACCGCCGGCTGGCCAGCCTGCTGCGCCCTTGCGCCGAGCTGTTCCGGCACAAGACTCCGGGCGAGGCCGGCGCCGCACGCGCCCTGCTGGCCTGCCTGGAAGCCGCGCAAACCGGCGCCTGCGAGCCGGTGGTGCGGGTCAGCCGCTACGCCGTGCATTTACTGGAGATGCAAGGCTCCGACCAGGCGAAAAGCCGCAAGTCGTTTGAGCGCTCACCCCGCTCGAATCCGCGGGTTCACCTCGAGCGCGAACGCCAGTACCGCGACCTGGGCGAGCTGCGCAAGACCGCCGCGGCGCCCTCGGTGAACCTGGTGCGGCGGCTGCGCGACCGCGCCGCCATGGAAGCGCGCCTACCGCTGGACGATGACACCCCGCTGTCGCAACTGCCGGACCGCTCTGCCGGAATCCGCTGAGCCGCTGCCATCGCAGCGCCAGCCGGCCGCAAACAGACCGGCTGCACGCGGCAATCCGCCGCATACCTTTCGAATTCCAAGATGAACGCCCTGCGCTATCGCTTCGCAACCCCCGATGATGCGGCCCTGCTGGCGCGCCTCAACGCGCAACTGGTCAAGGAAGGCGCCGACTTCGGTCCGACCGATCCGGCCTGGCTGGAGCAGCGCATGCGCGGCTGGCTCGACAGCGGCCACGACCGCGCGGTGCTGTTCGAGGATCGGCGCGGGCAACTGGTTGCCTATGCGCTGTATGAGGAGCAGGCGCAGGAAATCTATCTGCGCCAGTTCCTGGTGCGGGATCTGGCGCGCCACAGCGGCGTCGGCCGGCAGGCGTTCGAGCTGCTGCGCGGCAAGATCTGGAGCGCGCACAAGCGCCTGACCCTGGAAGTGCTGGCGTCGAACCGCGCCGCGTACCGCTTCTGGCGCTCGCTTGGCTACCGCAATTGCGCCGTGACGCTGGAGATTCCGGCGCCGTCGGCAGCCCCTGCACAAGCCCCTGCCCTACCGCAGCGCTGGATGCAAAGCCTGAGCGAGCTGGCCGCGGGCGCGGCGCGGAAGGTCAGCCGCTTCGCCGGCATGCTGGCCCTGGTCAGCTTGGTCTCGATGCCGGTGGCCGCGGCGGCGCCGCTGGAGCTCGACAGGGTGAGCCCCGTCGCCGCCCCGCAGCGCGCTGCGGGCGTCGAAACCGGCGCCATCAGCGATGCCGAGCTGCACGCCCTGCGCTCAAGCGGCGGCCATTGCCCGGCCTCCATTTACCGCACCGCCTGGTCGGTGGCCAGGACCTACCAGATGGAGCCGGCCTGGATTGTCGCCGTGATCGAAGCCGAATCGTCCTGCCGCTCCAACGCGGTCTCCAAGGCCGGCGCCATGGGCCTGATGCAGCTGGTGCCGGGCAGCGGCGCGCGCGATGCCTACCGCCTGGCCTATGGCCGAGACGAGCCGCCGAGCCAGGCCGTGCTGCGCGATCCGCAGGCGAATATCCGCATGGGCGTGGCCTACCTGCACGGGCTGCACCAGCATTTCATCAATATCGGCGAAGCGGAAACCCGCCTGCTGCTGGCCACCGCGTCCTACAACTGCGGCACCGACCTGTTCGACGAACAGCTGCCCATCGCTTCCGCGCATTGGGATTCCGCCGAGGCGGGACGCTGGATCGGGAAGCATGCGCCGCGGGAGACGCGCAGCTACGTGTTGCAGGTGCAGTCCCGGGCGCTGCGCTACGCCCTGGCCATCGCCGCCGCGCACGCGCTGCCCGCAGCCGCCACCGGCAAGGCAGTGCTGGTCCCATGAACCAGGAATGCGTACATGCGGCAATGCCCGGCACGGCCGGGCTGGAAATCCTGCGCGCCATCGCCGCCGGCGCGGACCCGTTCACGGGCTGTCATGCCAACGGCGATTTCGGGAAATGCCTGCAAACACTTGCCGAGCTGCGGCGGAGCGGACTGATCGACCGCTCGCAGCAACTGACCGACGCCGGCCGGGCCGCCCTGGCGGCTTGCCGCGCCTAGAAACCGCAAAGCAGATTCCCGGTTTCGCCGCAATTCCGCCCCCGGCTGCACCAATAACATGCATATCCCGCTTTCTTTATACGTTTTTTATTCCACCCCACCCGGTCCGCTCTCGAATTCCTACGGGCATCCGGCGCCTAATAGCCGCGCTGGCAGATCCTGGTTTGTACAGCCTCGGGCTACCGTCCGCAGTGATAACCAACGGAGTCTTACTCACATGACCATTTTGCTCCTCGCACTCGGTGTAGGCCTGTTCGGCGCCCTCGCCGGCTACGTGATTTTCTGCGACCGCGTCTGACCGCGGCGTACACGCTCCTTGAAGGACACACCATGACTTTCGACTACGTCCTCGGCGGCCTCGCCGTCGTTTTCATGCTGGGTTATCTGACCTACGCCCTGATCCGCCCGGAAAAATTCTGAGCATCCCATCATGACCATCAACGGCTGGGTACAGATCCTCATCTTCTTCGCGCTGCTCACGGTGCTGACGCGCCCGCTCGGCGCCTACATGTACCGCGTGTTCGAGGGGCAGAGCACCTGGCTCGGCCGCGTGCTCGGGCCGCTGGAGCGCGGTTTCTACAAGCTCGCCGGCGTCGACGCCAAGGCCGAGCAGCACTGGACCAGTTATGCGCTGGCCATGCTGGTGTTCAACCTGGTGTGCTTCGTCACCCTGTTCTTCCTGCAGCTGTGGCAGAACCATCTGCCGCTGAATCCGCAGGGCATGTCGGGCCTGACGCCGGACCTGGCCTTCAACACGGCGATCTCCTTCGTCACCAACACCAACTGGCAGGCTTATGGCGGCGAGTCCACCATGAGCTACCTGACGCAGATGCTCGGCCTGACCGTGCACAACTTCGTCTCGGCCGCCACCGGCATCGCCCTAGCCATGGCCCTGGTGCGCGGCTTCGCCCGCCGCTCGGCCAAAACCCTGGGCAATTTCTGGGTGGACCTGACGCGCTGCACCCTGTATGTGCTGCTGCCGATCTCGATCGTCGCCGCACTGTTCCTGATCTGGCAGGGCATGCCGCAGAACCTGTCGGCCTATACCGACGTCACCACGCTGGAAGGCGCCAAGCAGAGCATCGCGCAGGGCCCAGTGGCCTCGCAGATCGCCATCAAGATGCTCGGCACCAACGGCGGCGGCTTCTTCAACGCCAACGCGGCGCACCCGTTCGAGAACCCCACGGCCCTCTCCGACTTTGCGCAGATCATCCTGATCTTCCTGATTCCGGCGGCGCTGACCAATGTGTTCGGCCGCATGGTGAAGAGCCAGCTGCAGGGCTGGGCCATCTACTCGGCGATGGCGGTGCTGTTCTTCGCCGGCGTCACCGCCTGCTACTGGGCGGAAAGCCAGGGCAATCCGCAGTTCGCCGCGCTGGGCATCGACCAGCAGGCCAGCAGCCTGCAGGCCGGCGGCAACATGGAGGGCAAGGAGGCGCGCTTCGGCATCGCCCGCAGCACCCTGTTCGCCACCGTCACCACCGACGCCTCCTGCGGCGCGGTCAACAGCATGCATGACAGCTACACGCCGCTGGGCGGCATGATCCCGCTGATCAACATTCAGCTCGGCGAGGTGGTGTTCGGCGGCGTCGGCTCGGGCCTCTACGGCATGCTGCTGTTCGCCATCATCGCGGTGTTCATCGCCGGCCTGATGGTGGGCAGGACGCCGGAGTACCTGGGCAAGAAGATCGAAGCCAAGGAAGTGAAGATGACGATGCTCGCCGTCCTCTGCCTGCCGCTGTCGATCCTCGGTTTCACTGCCCTGGCTTCGGTGGTGCCGCAAGGTCTCGCCGGACTGGCCAATAACGGCCCGCACGGCTTTTCCGAGCTGCTCTACGCCTACACCTCGGCCACCGGCAACAACGGCAGCGCCTTCGCCGGCCTCAGCGCCAATACGAAGTTCTTCAACATCACCCTGGCCTTCGCCATGATGATCGGCCGCTTCGCCATGATCG
>JAMFRN010000037.1 GCA_026224805.1 Nevskia soli | reverse complement strand
TTGATGAGAGTCGACGACTGAGTCAGGGGCATCAACACCGTCTGGTCAATCGCTCGCCGGGATTAAGCGGCGAGGGCGTAGTTAGCGTCGTTCGCAACTAGCTTGTTTGCGGAAGAGTTTTACGAGGGCCATCCGCACCTCGGCATGCACGTTGGATTTCCAGTCACCGTCGAGCCCAGATCATCCCCGTTACAGACTACAGTGTATCACTTGCGACACTTTCAAATCTGGGAGGGTCGGGGGGAAAATCAAGGGATTCACGGCAAGGGCGCGGAACTGGCGGCCGCGCGTTCGATTCCCGCCATCTGCTGGCCCCTCGATACACGTTGCTGTGCAACGCACTTGGGGCGAACGGACCTCTGTGCTTTGGAGAGAAACGGGCCGGATGCGAAAGGTCGCGCCTCAGTGCCGCATGATGCGTCCCTGTTCGCGTTTCCAGTACCGACGCGAGCCACCCCGCCGGCGCAGCCAGCGGGCAAGGCGAGCCGGCGCAGACTGGAAGCAGGGTGAAACCGGATCGAAATGCGAAAATCTCAGTGCCGCAAGATCCGCCCCTGCTCGCGCTTCCAGTCCTTGTCCTTGTCCGCCGCCCGCTTGTCGTGCTGCTTCTTGCCCTTGGCCAGGCCGATCTGGAGCTTGGCCAGGCCGCGGCTCCAGTGCAGGTCCAGGGGCACGATGGTGTAGCCGGCGCGCTCGACCTTGCCGATCAGTTCGGCGATCTGGCGGCCTTGCAAGAGCAGTTTGCGGGTGCGGGTGGCCTCGGGATGGATATGGGTGGAGGCCTGGCCCAGCGGGATGATATGAGCGCCAAGCAGCCAGGCTTCCTCGTTCTTGATGATGACGTAGGCTTCGGCGACATTGGCCTTGCCGGCGCGCATGCTCTTCACTTCCCAGCCTTCCAGGACGATGCCGGCCTCGAAGGTCTGTTCGATGAAATAATCGTAGCGCGCGCGCCGGTTGACGGCGATCTGCTTGGGCGCCTCGTTCTGCTTGTCGGCTTTGCTCATGGTGCAATTATATGAATATGGAAAGCGCCGGCGCCTTGCTCGGCATTGAAGTGGCCTACGCCACGCCGGAGCGGCAGGCGCTGGTCGGCATCGAAGTGGCGCCCGGCTGCACGCTGCGGCAGGCGATCGAACGCTCCGGCATCCTGGCGCAGTTCCCCGAAATCAGCCTGGAGCGGTGCAAGGTGGGCGTCTTCGGCCGCCTGCGCCAGCTCGACGATGCGGTGGAAGCGGGAGACCGGGTGGAAATCTACCGTCCGCTCACGGCCGACCCGAAGCAGGCGCGGCGGCTGAGGGCGAAGAGGAAGGCGAAGCCCAACCCTTAAGTAATACCATCCCTGCTTGTTTCAACAGACCGGGCCATGGATGGCCCGGTCTTGTTCAGGACGAACCTACGGCGTCGGTATCGCGACTCCGGTATCCGTGTCCTTGCCGCCGGCATGGCGCGAATTGTCGAGCTCGTCCTTCTTCACCTGCTTGGCCAGGGTGTCGGAGTCCGGGGTGCCGATGTTCTTGTCGGCGTTGGCGATCTGCACGCCGTCCATCTTCGTCAGCTTGTTGTCGTCGAAGTACAGGGTCACGTTGCGGCTGCTGACCTGGCCGCGCGGGCTCTTGTAGTAGCCGAAGTAGTCCCAGCGCTCGGCGCGGAACGGGTCGGTGGCGATGGGGGTGCCCATCAGGAATTTGACCTGGTCACGCGTCATGCCCAGTTGCAACTGGTCGAGCTGCTTCTGCTCGATGACATTACCCTGGCGGGTGGGCAGCTTGTAGATGATGCCGCAGCCGGCAAGGCCAAGCACCAGAATGGAAATCAGGATCGAGCGCATGAATCTTTTGAGTCTCAGGTAGTTGCGGCGGCGAGCGCCGGCTTTGTTGCCGGGGATATGAATGCGATAATAACCCAACATTCTTCACGGCGGACCCCCCAGTGGAATCCCAGGACCTCAGAAACGCCGGACTCAAGGTCACGCTGCCCAGGCTCAAGATCCTGGAAATGCTGGAAAACAGCGATACCCGCCACCTTTCGGCCGAAGAAATCTACCGCCAGCTGATGGACACCGGGGAGGATATCGGCCTGGCCACGGTGTACCGCGTGCTGACCCAGTTCGAGGCGGCCGGCCTGGTCACCCGCCACCATTTCGAGGGCGGCCATGCCGTATTCGAGCTGGAGCGCGGCCATCACCACGACCATATGGTCTGCATCAAGTGCGGACATGTCGATGAATTCGAGGACGAAACCATCGAGAAGCGCCAGCGCGAGAAGGCCGAATCGCTGGGTTACCGCCTGATCGAGCACAGCCTGATCATGTACGGCGAATGCCTGCGCAAGAACTGCCCCCACCTCAAGCAGGGCTTGGGGCAGGGCCGCAAGATCTGAGCGGGCCAGTGAGCGATTCTGGGCGCATGAATCGCCTGCCGCTCGCGCTGTTGCTGGCCCTGGCCGCCGCCCCGGCGCTGGCCCAGGACCTCGGCCAGGACATCAAATCCAGCGCCACGGCTGTGGGCCACGGCATCCGCGACGGTGCCACCGCCGTGGGGCATGGCTTCCGCGACGGCGCCAGGACGGTTGGTCACGGCTTCCGCGATGGTTCGAAGACTGCCGGCCACAAGATCAAGCAGGGCGCCAAAGCCACTGGCCACGCCATCCACAAGGGCGCCAGCACCACCGGGCACGCGATCAGCGATACCGCGCACAAGGCGACTGGCAGCGACGCCAAATAAGTTCGTTTGGAATGGCGGATGTGCTGAGCGCAGCGAAGCGTATCAATCGCGTAAAAGGCCGCGGTAAACGATGCGCTTCGCTGCGCTCAGCACATCCTACGGTTTTAGCCGGGATTACCGCGCCGCCCGCTTCAGCAAATCCTTCGCCAGCGCCTGCGTTGCGCCGGTCATTTCCCGTCCGCCCAGCATGCGCGCCACTTCCCCGACGCGGCCGGCGCTGTCCAGGCCGTTGACGCGGGTATAGGTGGCGCCGCCGCTGACTTCCTTGTGGATGCCGAAGTGCTGCTGGCCCTGCGCCGCCACCTGGGCCAGGTGGGTGACGCACAGTACCTGCCGGTGGGCGCCGAGCGCGCGCAGCTCGCGGCCGACCACTTCGGCGGTGGCGCCGCCGATGCCGGCGTCGACCTCGTCGAAAATCATGGTGGCAGCGCCTTCGCCCTGGCGCAGACTCACCTGGATGGCCAGGCTGACGCGCGACAGCTCGCCGCCGGAGGCGACCTTGGCCAGGGCGCGCGGCGGCTGGCCCGGGTTGGCGGAGAAGTCGAAGCGCACCAGGTCCTCACCCTGCGGGCTGGGGCGCTCGCGGCCGGCGGGCTCGACGGCGGCGATGAAGCTGGCGTTGGGCATGCCCAGCTCGCGTACCCGCGCGGTGACGTCCTTGGCCAGGCCCAGCGCGGCCTTGCTGCGGGCCTGGGTCAGGGTCTTGGCGGCCTTCCTGTAGATTTCCAGCGCGGCTTGCCGTTCGCGTTCGAGCACTTCGAGGCGTTCGGCGGCGCCTTCCAGGCCGCCCAGCTCCTCGCGCAACTGCGCCTGCCGGATGGTCAGCTCATCGGCGCGGACGCGGTGCTTGCGCGCCAGGTCGTGCACGGCGGCGAGGCGGCGCTCGACCTCGGTCAGCCGCTGCGGATCGAGGTCGAGCTTTTCCAGCAGGCGGCGCAGGGTTTCGGCGGCTTCCTGCGCCTGGGTCTGGGCGCTGATCGCCAGGTTTTCGATTTCGGCGAAATCGGGGTGCAGCGGCACCAGGCCGTGCAGGGCGGCGAGGGCGGCGGAAATCTGGTCGTAGGCGCATTGCTCGCCGCCGTAGAGCAGCTGCTGGGCGTTGCCGCCGTCTTCCAGCAGCCGGCCGGCGTTGGCCAGGGTCTTGTGCTCGGCGTCGAGGGTCTTGAGTTCGTCGTCCTGCAGGCCGAGGGCGTCCAGCTCCTGCAACTGGAAGCGCAGGTAGTCGAGCTGGGCCGGGTCGCGGCTCTGCGCGGCGCGCAGGGCCTCGATCTGCGCCTCGACGCGCTGCACGCCGGCGGCGGCCGTGGCCACCGTGGCCAGCGCATCGGCATGTTGGCCGTAATCGTCGACTACGCTGCGCTGGGTGTCGGCGCGCAGCAGGGTCTGGCTTTCACCCTGGCCGAACACTTCCACCAGGGATTCGCCCAGGGCGCGCAGGTCGGCGGCGGTGACCAGGCTGCCGTTGACGAAGGCGCGGGTGCGGCCCTCGGCCTGCACCACACGGCGGATGGTGCAGAGGTCGCCGTCGGTGAGTTCGCGTTCGGCCAGCCAGGCGGTGGCGAAGGCCGAGTCCTCCAGCGAGAACTCGGCGGCGACTTCCGCCTTGTCGCAGCCGCCGCGCACCAGGGCGCTGTCGGCGCGGGTGCCGATGACCAGGCCGAGGGCGTCGATCAGGATCGACTTGCCGGCGCCGGTTTCGCCGGTCAGCACGCTGAAGCCGGAGGCGAAGTCGAGGCTCAGCTCGTCGATGATGGCGAGGTTACGGATATGCAGGTGGCGCAGCATGGATTCTTTGTGGTTTTCAGAGCCGTTCGGCGCCGCCGGGGCCGCGCCCCCAATGCAGCTTGTTGCGCAGCAGCTCGAAGAAGCTGTAGTTGCGCGGATGGATCAGGCGCAGCCGGTGCGGCGAGCTGTTCACTTCCACCGAGTCGCCGGCGTTCAGGGTGACGCTGACCTGGCCGTCGCAGGTGACGTTGACGCCGCTGACCTCACCACGCAGCACGATGCGGATGGTGCCGCCGGCCGGCACCACGATGGGCCGGTCGGACAGGGTGTGCGGGCAGATCGGCACGAGGGCTACTGCGTGGAGGGACGGGTGCAGCACCGGGCCGCCGCCGGACAGGGCGTAGGCGGTGGAGCCGGTGGGGGTGGCGACGACGATGCCGTCGGCGCGGTGCTGACTGATGAATTCGCCGTCCAGCCAGGTTTCGAACTCGAGCATGCGGATCGAGGCCTGGTTGCGCACCACCACGTCGTTGACGGCGTGCAGCAGCGGCATCTCGCTGGAGTCGGCGCGGCGCAGGCGCGCTTCCAGCAGCAGCCGCTCCTCCACCGCCAGCTCGCCGTTGAGCACCGCCTCCAGGGTTTCGCCGAGATCCTCGGGGAGCACGTCGACCATGAAGCCTAGGCGGCCCTTGTTGACGCCGAGGATCGGCACGCCGTGCGGCGCCAGGGCGCGGCCGGCGCCGAGCAGGGTGCCGTCGCCGCCGACCACGATGGCCAGCTGGCTGCGCGCCGCCAGCTCCGCCAGCGGCAGGAACTGCAGATCCAGGCCCGCCATCTCGGCGCGGTTTTCGGTCGGAGCCAGCACTGCCGTGATCTGCCCGGACTGGCGCCGGGTGATCAGGGCGGCCGCCACCGCGCGCAGCGTCTCCGCCGCGTGCGCGTCGCCGCGCTTGCCGATGATCGCAACGTTCGGGTATTGGGTCTTGGCTTGGGTCATTTGCTTGAAATTCGGGCCCCGGCGCAAATTATCATGAACGGATGACGAAAAGTGCGCGGTGAACGGCCGGGCAAGGAGTATTCTTGACACGCTTTTTGCTGCGCCCTAGCGTGGCCCATACCAAGAGTACGGGGAAATATGCCGCAACAGCTGGATCCCAGAGCCGCCGAGCTGCTCAAGCTGCTGATCGAACGCTATGTGCATGACGGCCTGCCGGTCGGCTCGCGCACCCTGGCGCGCGCCTTCAGCGAGGAGTTGAGCCCGGCGACGATCCGCAACGTGATGGCGGATCTGGAGCAGTTTGGCTTCGTTTCCTCGCCGCATACCTCGGCCGGCCGCGTGCCGACCACCCGCGGCTACCGCTATTTCGTCGATTCCCTGCTGGCGCCGGAGCAGCTGTCGGACTCGGAGCAGTCGCGCATCGCCGAGGAGCTGGTGCCGGGCAGCAAATCGCCCTCGGACCTGCTGCATGTCGCCTCCAACCTGCTGTCGCGCCTGTCGGCGATGGCCGGGGTGGTGACGGTGCCGCGGCGCAACCTGGCGGTGCTGCGCCGCCTCGAGTTCATGCCCCTGTCCGGCGGGCGGGTGCTGGCGATCCTGGTGGTGAACCAGCGCGAGGTGCAGAACCGCGTGCTGGACATGGGACGCGACTATTCCGCCTCGGAATTGGAGCGCTACTCCAACATCATCAACGAGACCTTCGCCGGCCGCGAGCTGACCAGCCTGCGCCGCACCCTGGTGGAGGACCTGAGCGAGGCGCAGAAACGCGTCAACCAGATCCTCGGCGAGGCCAGCGTGCTGGCCGAGCGCGCCCTGGGCGCGCAGCAGGACGCGGAGGATTATGTGCTGGCCGGCGGCACCAACCTGCTGGCTTTCCAGGAGCTGGGTGACGTCAACCGCCTGCGCAAGCTGTTCGAGGTGCTGGACCACAAGCGCGACCTGCTGGAGCTGTTCGATCAGTGCCTGACCGCCTCCGGGGTGCAGATCTTCATCGGCGGCGAATCCGGCTATCAGGTGCTGGACGAGTGCAGCGTGGTTACTTCTCCCTATTATGTGGATGGCCAGGTCGCCGGGGTTTTGGGGGTGATCGGCCCCACCCGGATGGCATATCCGCGTATCATTCCGCTCGTTGCGGAGACCGCCCGTGCGCTCAGCGCCGGGTTGAAAGCCGAAAGCTGAGTCCCCAACTCTAGGGTATTCAGCCCGCCTAGGGGGTGGGCTGAAGCCGTTTTTGCCCCAAAACACCAGGACCGCAGCAAGAAATGACGGAAAACATCGATCCGAACGCGACCGCGCCCGATCCGGCGGTTGAAATCGCCGCGCTCAAGGCCAAGCTGGCCGAGGCCGAGCAGCAGGTGGCCGCCCACCGCGACCAGAGCCTGCGCGCCGCCGCCGAGGCGGACAATGTGCGCAAGCGCGCCGAGCGCGAAATCTCCACCAGCGCCAAGTACGGCGCCGACCGCGTGCTGGGCGACCTGCTGGCGGTGATCGACAGCCTGGAACTGGGCCTGAAGGCGGCAGAGGCCCCAGAAGCCAGCGCCAAGTCCATCGGCGCGGGCCTGTCCCTGACCCACAAACAGCTGCTGAGCTTTTTCGAGAAGCACGGCGTCAAGGTGCTGGACCCGGCTGGCCAGCCGTTCAACCCGGAGCTACACGAGGCGGTGTCGGCGGTGGAATCCGCCGATGTGGCGCCTAATCATGTGGTGGCGGTGATGCAGAAGGGCTACCGCCTGCACGAGCGCCTGCTGCGCCCGGCCATGGTGATGGTGGCCCGCGCCCCGGCCGCCAGCAATGTCTGATTTTGAGCGTTACGGCGCCTTGAACATTGGCCGTTCAGCCATAGATAAAGCCTCGTAACGCGATTTACCCTTTCTATCAATTTTTCGATTCAGTACAACCCGAAACCAGAGCGGAACAGAACATGGCGAAGATTATCGGCATCGACCTCGGCACCACCAATTCGTGCGTGGCGATCATGGAAGGCGGCAACGCCAAAGTCATCGAGAACAGCGAGGGCGAGCGCACCACGCCTTCCGTCGTGGCCTACACCGATGATGGCCAGGTCATCACCGGCCGTCCGGCCAAGCGCCAGGCGGTGACCAACCCCGCCAACACCATCTACGCGGTGAAGCGCCTGATCGGCCGCCGCTTCGAGGATGGCGTGGTGCAGAAGGACATCGCCATGGTGCCCTACAAGATCTCCAAGGCGCCGAACGGCGACGCCTGGGTCGAGGTCAAGGGCAAGAAGATGGCCCCGCCGGAAGTTTCCGCGCAGATCCTGGCCAAGATGAAGAAGACCGCCGAGGACTACCTGGGCGAGAAGGTCACCGAGGCCGTCATCACCGTGCCCGCGTATTTCAACGACGCGCAGCGCCAGGCCACCAAGGACGCCGGCAAGATTGCCGGCCTCGACGTCAAGCGCATCATCAACGAACCCACTGCCGCGGCGCTGGCCTTCGGCATGGACAAGGTCAAGGGCGACCGCAAGATCGCCGTGTATGACCTGGGCGGCGGCACCTTCGACGTCTCCATCATCGAGATCGCGGAAGTCGACGGCGAGCACCAGTTCGAAGTGCTCTCCACCAACGGCGACACTTTCCTCGGCGGCGAAGACTTCGATATGCGGGTCATCGACTACATCGCCACCGAATTCCATAAGGAGCAGGGCATCGACCTGAAGCGCGATCCCCTGGCCCTGCAGCGCCTGAAGGAAGCGGCGGAGAAGGCCAAGATCGAGTTGTCCTCCACCACCCAGACCGAAATCAACCTGCCGTACATCACGGCGGACGCCTCCGGCCCGAAGCATCTCAACATCAAGTTGAGCCGCGCCAAGCTGGAGTCGCTGGTCGACGAGCTGATCGAGAAGACCATCGGCCCGTGCCAGACCGCGCTGAAGGATGCGGGCCTCAAGGCCGGCGAGATCCAGGAAGTGATCCTGGTCGGCGGCCAGACGCGCATGCCCAAGGTGCAGGAAGTGGTGAAGACCCTGTTCGGCCGCGAGCCGCGCCGCGACGTCAACCCGGATGAAGCGGTCGCCGTCGGCGCCGCCATCCAGGGCGCCGTGTTGACCGGCGAGGTCAAGGACGTGCTGCTGCTCGACGTCACCCCGCTGTCCCTGGGCATCGAGACCATGGGCGGCAAGATGACCAAGCTGATCGAGAAGAACACCACCATTCCGACCCGCAAGGCCGAGACCTTCACCACCGCCGACGACAACCAGACCGCGGTCACCGTGCACGTCCTCCAGGGCGAGCGCGAGATCGCCAGCGCCAACAAGTCGCTGGGCAAGTTCGACCTGTCGGACATCCCGCCGGCCTCGCGCGGCGTGCCGCAGGTGGAAGTGACCTTCGACATCGACGCCAACGGCATCCTCAACGTCAGCGCCAAGGACAAGGCCACCGGCAAGTCGCAGTCGATCGTGGTCAAGGCCAACTCCGGCCTGACCGACGACGAGATCAAGCGCATGGTCAAGGATGCCGAGGCTCATGCCGACGAGGACCGCAAGTTCAACGAGCTGATCACCGCGCGCAACCAGGGCGAGCAGATGGTGCACAGCGTCGAGAAGGCGCTGAAGGACCTGGCGGCCGAAGTGCAGGAAGACGAGAAGAAGCAGATCGAGGCCGCCGTCGCCGAGCTGCGCGGCGTGCTCAAGGGCGAGGACAAGGACGCCATCACCGCCAAGACCGAGGCGCTGGCCCAGTCCTCCGCCAAGCTGGCCGAGCGCGCCTACGCCAAGGCTTCGCCGCAGGGCGACGCAGGCGCCGCCGGCCCGGCCGGCGGCTCCGCTCCGAAGGATGACGTGGTGGACGCCGAGTTCACCGAGGTCAAGGACAAGAAGTAAGGCGGCATCACAAAAAAGCGGGCGCGAAACTTGCGCCCGCTTTTGCGTTTCTGACGTAGCAAGGGGAGCGGTACGGCGTGTCCAAGCGTGATTACTACGAAGTGCTCAGTGTTTCCAAGGAAGCCGGCGACGACGAGCTGAAGAAGGCTTATCGCAAGCTGGCCATGAAGTATCACCCGGACCGCAATCCGGGCGATCACACCGCGGAAGAGCGCTTCAAGGAGGCCAACGAGGCCTACGAGGTGCTGTGCGACCCGCAGAAGCGCGAGATCTACAACCGCTATGGCCATGAAGGCCTGCAGCGCGGCGCGGGCGGGGCCGGCGGCGCCGGTTTCGGCGCGGGCTTCGCCGATATCTTCGGCGACGTGTTCTCCGACATCTTCGGCGGCGGCGGTGGACGCGGCGGCCCGCGGCGTGGCTCTGACCTGCGCTACACCATGGAGCTGACCCTGGAGCAGGCGGTGTTCGGCACCGCCGAAACCATCCGCATTCCCACCGTGGAAGACTGCGAGCCCTGCCACGGCCAGGGCACCGCCGACGGCAAGGCGGCGCGCGAGTGCACCACCTGCCGCGGCGCCGGCCAGGTGCGGGTGCAGCAGGGCTTCTTCGTGTTGCAGCAGACCTGCCCGGCCTGCCGCGGCCGCGGCACCGCTATCACCGATCCCTGCAAGAGCTGCCGCGGCGCCGGCAAGGTGCGCGGCGAAAAGACCCTGGAAGTGAAGATTCCCGCCGGTGTCGACACCGGCGACCGCATCCGCCTCACCGGCGAGGGCGAGCGCGGCGAGCGCAATGCGCCGCCGGGCGATCTGTACGTGCAGGTGCAGGTCAAGCCGCACGAGTTGTTCGAGCGCGACGGCAGCGACCTGTATTGCACCGTGCCGGTCAGTTTCGTCACCGCCGCCCTCGGCGGGGAGCTGGAAGTGCCGACCCTGTCCGGCAAGGCCACGCTGAAGGTGTCCGAATCGACCCAGAGCGGCAAGCTGTTCCGCCTGCGCGGCCTCGGCGTCAAGCCGGTTCGCGGCGGCGCCACCGGCGACCTGCTGTGCAACGTGGTGGTCGAGACACCGGTGCACCTGACCAAGAAGCAGAAGGAACTGCTGCGCGAGCTGGGCGAGTCCCTGGGCGAGAAGAAGCACAGCCCGCAGACCAGCTCCTGGCTGGACAAGGCCAAGCATTTCTTCGATGAGCATCTGAAGGCGCCGTAGGGCGGCAAAGGGCGCCAGCTTTTGTAGGATGTGCTGAGCGTAGCGAAGCGCATCAATCGACGACGCGGTAAACGATGCGCTTCGCTACGCTCAGCACATCCTATGGGTTCTTCATAGTAGAGCGGCCTGCAGCGCTTTCATCACACGCGCCACATCCTCATGCGTGGTACGCCAGTTGCTGAACGCGGCGCGCAGGCACCAGGTGCCTTCGTAAACGCTGGGCGTCATGAACACCTCGCCTGCATCGCGCAGCTCGCGTACCAGTGTCTGGACGTGCGCTTCGCTTGGGTCTTCGCTCAGCGTGAAGCAGACCACATTCAATCTCACCGGCGCCAGCAGACGCAGACGCGGCTCCTGTGCGATACGTTCGCCCAGATCCCGCGCGCAGGCGATATTGCGTTGCACGATCTCGGCATGCCCTTCGCGGCCATACGCGCTGAGCGCGAACCACGCAGCGAGGGCGCGCAGGCGGCGTGAGTTCTCCGGGGTCAGATGGACGAAATCCGGGTTCTCACCGGGCATTCCCAGGTAGGCGGCGGCGTTCTGGAATACGCGCGCCTGGAGATCGCGCCTGCGCGTGAACTGCACTGCGCTGTCGTAGGGCACGTTGAGCCATTTGTGCAGGTCGATGCAGACCGAATCGGCCTGGTCGAGCCCGGTGGTGAGGTGGGCATGGGCCGGCGACAGCGCGGCGAAGGCGCCGAAGGCGGCGTCCACATGCAGCCAGAACGGGTAGCGCTCGCGCAGCGCGGCGATGGCGGCGAGGTCGTCGAAGTCCACCGTGTTCACGGTGCCGGCATTGGCGACGACGATGGCGGGCTCGCCGCCGAGCTGTTGCAGCGCCGCTTCAAGCTGGGCCAGGTCCACCGCCTCGCGTCCCGGCTGTTTGGGGATTAGTTGCAAGGTTTGGCGGCCGATGCCAAGCATGGACAGCGCCTTGTAGATGCTAGAGTGCGGCGCACCCGACAGCACCCGCACCGGCCCCAGGGCAGCGACGCCGGCTTCTCCCACCCGCAGTCCTTTCTGCTCGCCCAGCCACTCCCGCGCTAGGGCCAGGCCGACGAAGTTGGACATGGTCGCGCCGCTGACGAAGGCGCCCTGCTGGACGGTGTCCAGGCCGAACAGTTCGCGCAGCCAGCCGATCGCCTCGCGTTCCAGGTCTGGCGCGCTGGAGTCGATGCCGGCGGTGGGGTTCTGGTCGTAAGCCGAGGCTAGCCAGTCCCCGGCCAGCGCCGCCGGGGTGGCGCCGCCGGTGATGAAGCCGAGGTATCGCGGTCCGGCGCTGCCGGAGAAGCCGGGTTCCCAGCGCTCCCCGAACGCGGCCAGGGCGCCTTCGATGCCGCTGCCTTGCCCGGGCAGGGGCAGTGGCAGCGGCGGCACCGGCGCCACGGCAGCCGGGCGACGGTCCAGACCGTGCAGGCCGTGCAACGCGCGGTCGCGCACCAGGGATAGCAGCCGGTCCAGATCGGCGAGGTCGGCAGCGAGGGCGGGATTCATTGGTGGGAGAACGGATCGGAGGGAGCGGTATTGCGGACCTTCCGCCCGGCGGGGTCAATGCACAGTTTCGGTCACAGCGGCGGTAACACCACAAATGTTTGCCGGGGTTAGCGGGTTGCGCCGGCCATCACGCAAGCCGGCGATGGGCTACCTATAATGGCGGCGACTTCACGAACCATTATTCCAATGACCCGAGTTGCCATTCTGGGCGCCAACGGCCGCATGGGCCGCGCCCTGATCCAGACCCTTGCTGCGGAACCGCAGGCGCAGCTCGCCGCCGCGCTGGACCGCGCCGGCTGCGCTGAACTGGGACGCGACGCTTCGGTGCTGGCCGGCCTGCCGCAAAGCGGCGTCTTGCTGGGGGACGATCTGGCGGTGGCATTGCCGGGGGTGGACGTGGTGGTCGATTTCACCCGGCCCGACGGCACCATGGCCGCGCTGGATGCCTGCGTGCGCCAACGCAAGGCGCTGGTGATCGGCACCACCGGACTCAATGCGGAGCAGAAGATTGCCGTCGCCGAGGCGGCGAAGCTCATCCCGGTGTGCTTTTCGGCCAACTACAGCGTCGGCGTCAATGTCTGCCTGCGTCTGCTGCATATCGCCGCGCGGACCCTGGGCGAGGGCTATGACGTGGAGATCGTCGAGGCGCATCACCGGCACAAGGTGGATGCGCCGTCCGGCACCGCGCTGCGCATGGGCGAGGCGGTGGCGGATGCGCTGGGCCGCAAGCTGGAGGACTGCGCCATCTACGGCCGCGAGGGCCACACCGGCGCGCGCGACGGCAACACCATCGGCTTCGCCACGGTGCGCGGCGGCGATGTGGTGGGGGATCACACGGTGATGTTCCTCGGCGACGGCGAGCGCGTGGAGATCAGCCACAAGGCCAGCAGCCGGACCAATTTCGCGCGCGGCGCCCTGCGCGCGGCGCTGTGGCTGGCGTCGCGGCCGGCGGGACTGTACGACATGCAGGATGTGCTGGGCCTGAAGTAGCGGCTGGGGGCGGCGCCGCATCGGGTGCGCGGCGGAATATTTCTGCGGCAGGGAACGGCGGACGTGCACGACAACTCGAACAGGCAGAAGCTGCGGCTCAGCATCGGCGCCCTCGGCGTGGTCTACGGCGACATCGGCACCAGCCCGATCTATGCCTTTCGCGAGTGCTTCTTCGGCGGCGGCCATGTCACGCCCGATCCGGCCAATGTGCTGGGCGTGCTGTCGCTGATCGTGTGGTCGCTGATCCTGGTGATCTCGATCAAGTACCTGTTGTTCGTGATGCGCGCCGACAATCACGGCGAGGGCGGCATCATCGCCCTGGTGGCGCTGCTCAATCCCTGGAAGGCCAAGCCCGGCACCGGGCGCTATCTCCTGATGATGCTGGGCCTGTTCGGTGGCGCGCTGCTGTATGGCGACGGCACCATCACGCCGGCGATCTCGGTGCTCAGTGCGATCGAGGGACTGGATGTGGCCACCCCGGCGTTCCATCCCTACATCATTCCCATCACCTTGGTGCTGCTGGTGGTGCTGTTCGCGGTGCAGCCGCGCGGCACCGGTGGCATCGGCGCGGTGTTCGGTCCGGTGCTGATCCTGTGGTTCCTGGCCATCGGCGCGCTGGGCGTGTCCGGCATCGTGCGCAATCCGCAGGTGCTGCTATCGGCCAATCCTTGGTATGCGCTGGAGTATTTCCTGCGCCACGGCTTCGCCGGCTTCGCCGTGCTCGGCTCGGTGTTCCTGGCGGTGACCGGTGGAGAAGCGCTGTATGCCGACATGGGGCATTTCGGTCGCAGCCCGATCCGCTATGCCTGGTTCTGCCTGGTGCTGCCGGCGCTGCTGCTCAACTACTTCGGCCAGGGCGCCCTGGTGCTGGGCGACCCGCAGGCGAAGGACCCGTTCTACAACCTGGCACCGGCCTGGGCCATCTATCCGATGGTGGTGCTGGCGGCGGCCGCCACGGTGATCGCCTCGCAGGCGGTGATCTCGGGCGCGTTTTCGCTGACCCGGCAGCTGGTGCAGCTGCGCCAGTTGCCGCCGCTGAAGATCGTGCAGACCTCCTCTGGCGAGCAGGGCCAGATCTACATTCCCTTCGTCAACTGGGTGCTGATGCTGGCCACGCTCGGCCTGGTGCTGGGCTTCAAGTCTTCCGATGCGCTGTCCTCGGCCTATGGCATCGCCGTGTCCGCGACCATGGTCATCACCACCATCCTGGCCTTCTTCGTCGCCCGCCGCTTCGACTGGCATCCGATGCTGGTCGGCTTCCTCGCCGCCTTCCTGCTGATTTTCGACGTGTCGTTCTTTGCCTCCAACCTGGTCAAGGTCGAGGATGGCGGCTGGTACCCGATCGTCGCGGCCATCCTGTCTTTCGCCGTGATGTTCTCCTGGGCCAGCGGCCGCCGCGTGCTGGGCGAGAAGTGGGGCCAGTGGGCGCGCCCGGTGGCCGAGCTGGCGCAGGAGATCGAGAAGGACCCGCCTCACCGCATTGCCGGCACCGCGGTGTTTTTCTCGGCGCAGGGCCTGGTGTCGCCCAATGTATTCCGCCACCTCAAGCGGCATCGCGTACTGCAGCACGAGGTGATCCTGCTCACCGTCCTCACCAGCGACCAGCCGCGCGTGCCGGCGACCGAGCGGCTGCAGCTGATCGGGGTGTCGCGGGGCCTCAGCCGGTTAGTGATCCGCTATGGCTTCATGCAGATGCCCAATATTCCGGTGGCACTGCGCCTGTGCGGCAAGCTGGGGCTGGACATCGACCAGGACAACATCACCTATTACGTCGGCCGCGAAACCCTGATCGCATCGCAGAAAGTCAGCCCCTGGTGGCCCTGGCGGCGGCACCTGTTCGTGTTCCTGGCGCGCAACGCCATGCGCAATACGGCGTTCTATCACCTGCCGCCGGAGGATATCGTCGAGCTGGGCTTCCAGGTGGAGATCTGAAATGAGTTTGCAGATCCGCACGGCGGTGATCGAGGACGTGCCAGAAATCCTGCGCCTGATCCGCGGCCTGGCCGAGTACGAAAAGCTCGAGCACGAGGTGGTCGCCACCGAGGAGCGGCTGCGTCGCAGCCTGTTCGGCGAGCGGCCCGCGGCGGAAGCGGTGCTGGGCTGGCTGGAGGGCAGGGCGGTGGGCTTTGCCGTGTTCTTCCACAACTACTCGACCTTTCGCGCCTGTCCCGGCCTGTACCTGGAAGACCTGTTCGTGGAGCCGGCGCACCGCGGCAGCGGCCACGGCAAGGCCCTGCTGCTGCACGTGGCGCGGCTGGCAGCGGAGCGGGGCTGCGAGCGCATGGAGTGGTCGGTGCTGGACTGGAACACGCCGGCGATCGACTTCTACAAGAGCCTGGGCGCAAACGTGATGGATGACTGGCGCATCTGCCGCCTGACCGGCGCAGCTCTCGAAAAAGCCGCAAAAGCCTGAGCGCGGCGAAGCTCCCGGCTTCATTGCAGATTTCACGCTTGCCTCGATAACTGTACAAGAGTACAGTTATTTCATGGCGGAGATCATCAAAGGCCGTGGTGCTACCTCCCGGCCGCCCGGCCGGTTCGAAACCCGGGATAGCGTGCGGCTGGACGATGGTTGGGGCACCATCGAAGAGGAATTGCCGGAGTTCAAGACCACGGTCACGGCCGAGCGGGCCAGGACCATCATCAGCCGCAACGAGTCGCCGGACATCGGCTTCGACCAGTCGATCAATCCCTACAAGGGCTGCGAGCATGGCTGCATCTATTGCTACGCCCGCCCCAGCCACGCCTACCTGAATCTCTCGCCCGGGCTGGATTTCGAGACCAAGCTGTTCTACAAGCCCAACGCGGCTGAATTGCTCGACCAGGAACTGCGCAAGCCAGGCTATCGGATCAGCAACATCGCCCTGGGTGCCAATACCGACCCCTACCAGCCGATCGAGCGCAAGCTGGAGGTGACGCGCGGCATCCTGCAGGTGCTGGCGCGCTTCCGCCATCCGGTGGGCATCATCACCAAGGGCGCCATGATCGAGCGCGACCTCGATCTGCTTGCCGACTTGGCGCGGGATCGGCTGGTCAGCGTCGGTATCACCCTGACCACCCTAGATCCTGCGCTGAAACGCACCCTGGAGCCGCGCGCCAGCTCGCCGCAGGCGCGGCTGCGGGTGATGCGCAAGCTCAGCGCCGCCGGCGTTCCGGTGCGGGTAATGTTTTCGCCGGTGATCCCCTTCGTCAACGACGCCGAACTGGAGCGGGTGCTGGAAGCCGCGGCGGATGCGGGCGCCAGCACCGCCAGCTATGTACTGCTACGCCTGCCTTATGAGCTGAAGGGTCTGTTCCGGGAGTGGCTGGAGACGCATATGCCGCTCAAGGCGGCACATGTCATGAGCCTGATCAACCAGTCGCGCGGCGGCAAGGATTACCAGGCCGAATTCGGTAGTCGCATGAAGGGAACCGGACAATTCGCCGAACTGATCGCCAAGCGCTTCGCCCTGGCGCGGCGGCGTTACGGCCTGGAGCAGCGGCGGGACAGTTTCAATGCGGATGCTTTTCGCGTGCCTCCGGCTCCCGGTGATCAGTTCGGGCTGTTCTGATTCAGCATTTCAATTCATACCCGGATAGAGGGTTTAACCGCCATTCAGGTTTAGCTGCATTCCATAGCACTTAGTGCTATATAATAAAGGGGAGAACAAGCCATGTCGGTTTATACGACCCGATGGTTTGAGCGCTGAGCGGGAAAGCAGGGTTTGAGTTCACAGGCGCTTTGCGCGGCGGTGCGTGAAATGACAGCCGGGCTCTACGAAGCCGATTTAGGCGGCGGCCTGTTGAAGAAGCGGATTGCCAGGCCCGGACAAGGCAAGAGCGGAGGGTTCCGCACACTGGTGGCGACCAACCAAGGTAATAGATGGTTCTTCGTCTTCGGCTTTCCAAAGAACCAGCGCAGCAACATCGACAAGGACGAAGAAGCGGCTTTGAAGAAACTTGCCGCACACCTGTTGTCGCTGACGCCACAGGCTTTGGGCAAGGCGCAAGATGCTGGTGAATTGAAGGAGATCGATTGCAATGCGCAAGACTAAATCAGCGATTCTTGAGGCCGTTCATGAAACGGCGAAAGGTCTGCAGGCTGCTGGCGCAATGGATCAGGTCACACTGCGCGAGTTCGACCGCTTGTGTCTGCCGCCGGTGGAAGCCTTGCAGCCCGAGCAAATCAAGCGAATCCGCGAAACCTCCCGCGTCAGTCAGGCGGTTTTTGCGGCGCTGCTGAATACCAGCGTATCTACGGTGCAGAAGTGGGAGATCGGCCAAAAACGGCCGACAGGTACCGCGCTCAAGCTGCTGCATCTGGTGCAGAAGAGGGGGCTGGAAATCGTCTCTTGAACTTTGATTGAGCCCCGCGTTTGAACGCTGTCTGCGGAGTGCAGAAGAACTCGAAATAAACTAGACTAAGTGAACTTAGTTTATTCTTGGTAGTCCCATGCAGACTTTCAACATCCACGAAGCCAAGACCCATCTGTCCCGGTTGGTCGAGCAGGCCGCCAAGGGTGAGCCCTTCGTCATTGCGAAGTCCGGCAAGCCGCTGGTGAAGGTGGTTGCGCTGGATGCGCCGGCGCCTTCGGAGGCCCGGCGCCTGGGGTTCATGGCGGGGCAGATCGCGGTGCCGGACGATTTCGACAGCATGGGCGGCGCGGAAATCGAGCGCCTGTTCGGTGATGGCGCATGATGCTGTTGCTGGATACGCATTTGCTGCTATGGGCTTCCGGGCGGCCCGACAAGCTGTCGGCCGAAGCCCGCGGCCTACTTGAAGATCCCCACAACGAGCCTGTATTCAGCGCGGCCAGCCTGTGGGAGATCGCGATCAAGCGCGGGTTGGGGCGGGATGACTTCCGCGTCGAACCCCGGCTCCTGCGGCGCGGGCTGCTGGACAACGGCTACCGTGAGCTGGCGGTCAGCAGCGAACACGCGGTTGCCGTCGAATCGCTGCCGCCGCTGCACAAGGACCCTTTCGACCGCATGTTGCTGGCTCAAGCGCTGACCGAGGGCATCACCCTGCTGACGGCGGATGCCGTGGTGGCGCAGTATCCGGGACCGGTGCGCAAGGTTTGAGAGGTACGAGGCCTAATTGAAGAAAATGATCGTTTTTTGGTCATGGATTCCCGCAATTAGGCAATCGCAAGCGTGGACGCTCTGCTCTGGGGCAGGTAAAATGCCGGCTTAATCCTGCAAAGGGGGCGCAAGCCCCCTTTATTGTGTGCACCGCCCCATTCTTCAGGAAGACCACGGACCGATGACGCCTACAACCCCGGCCCTGCTTGCACTCGCTGACGGCAGTGTTTTTCGGGGTGTTTCCATTGGCATCGACGGCAGCACCGTCGGCGAGGTGGTGTTCAACACCGCCATGACCGGTTACCAGGAGATCCTTACCGATCCCTCCTACCGCGAGCAGATCGTCACGCTGACCTATCCGCACATCGGCAACGTCGGCACCAACGACGAGGATGCCGAGTCGGAGAAGGTGCAGCTGGCCGGCCTGGTCCTGCGCGAAGTGCCGCGTCCGGCCAGCTCCTGGCGCTCGCGCAAGGGCTTCCGCGAATATCTGCACGACCAGCATGTGGTGGCCATCGCCGGCATCGACACGCGCCGCCTGACCCGCATCCTGCGCGACAAGGGCGCCCAGAACGGCTGCATCCTGGCCGGCTCCGAGGCGACCGAGAAGGAGGCGCTGAAACGCGCCCGCGCGTTCCCCGGCCTCAAGGGCATGGACCTGGCCAAGGTGGTCAGCGTCACCGAGTCCTACGCCTGGACCCGCGGCTCCTGGAAGCTGGAGACCAATGTCGAGAGCGAGCACGCCGGCGGCCAGCGCCACGTCGTGGTCTACGACTTCGGCATCAAGCGCAATATCCTGCGCATGCTCACCGATCGCGGCTGCCGCATCACCGTGGTGCCGGCGCAGACCAGCGCGGCCGAGGTACTGGCGCTGAAGCCGGACGGGGTGATGCTGTCCAACGGCCCTGGCGACCCTGAGCCCTGTACTTATGCCATCGACGCCACGCGCGAATTCCTGGCGCGCAAGACGCCGCTGTTCGGCATCTGCCTCGGCCACCAGATCCTCGGCATCGCCGCCGGCGGCAAGACGCTGAAGATGAAGTTCGGCCACCACGGCGCCAACCATCCGGTGCAGGACCTGCAGTCCGGCCATGTGCTGATCACCAGCCAGAACCACGGCTTCGCGGTGGACGAGGCGACCTTGCCGGCCACCGCGGTGATCACCCACCGCTCGCTGTTCGACGGCTCCAACCAGGGCATCCGTCTGCTCGATGCGCCGGCCTTCAGCTTCCAGGGCCACCCGGAAGCCAGTCCGGGCCCGCACGATGTCGGCTACCTGTTCGACAAGTTCGTAGAGCTGATCGAGGCCCACCGCGCATGAGCGAGAGCTTTTTCGGGGTGATCCACTTGCCGACCTACCTGTTCGGCACGTTGATCATCGTGCTGCTGCCGGGGCCGAACTCGCTGTTCGTGCTCAGCGCCGCGGCACGCCGCGGCGTGCGCGCCGGTTATCGCGCCGCTTGCGGCGTGTTCATCGGCGACACGGTGCTGATGGTGCTGGCCTCCGCGGGCGTGTCCTCCCTGCTCAAGGCCTACCCGGCATTGTTCCTGGCGCTGAAGTATGCCGGCGGCGCCTACCTGGCCTACCTCGGCGTGAAGTTGCTGCTGGCCGCCTGGAAGGGCCGGCTGGCCATTCCAGCTACTCCCGCAGGAACGACGGCGGAACTGCCCGCCGCCGAAGGCGACCCGCTGCGTCGGGCGCTGGGCATCAGCCTGATCAATCCCAAGGCGATCCTGTTCTTCGTCGCCTTCTTCATCCAGTTCGTCGATCCGGCTTACGGCTACAAGGCTTTGTCCTTCACCATTCTGGGCCTGATCGCGCAGTGCTTCAGCTTCCTTTACCTGAGCGCACTGATCTTCAGCGGCGCTCGCCTCGCCGCAGCTTTTCGTCGCTGGCGCCGTACCCGCACCGCCTTGACCGGCGGCGCTGGCGCCGCCTTCGTCGGCTTCGGCGTGAAGCTGGCCACCGCCAGCGTGAATTGATTGACCTGAGAACCAGATGCCGAAACGCACAGACCTAAAAAGCATCCTGATCATCGGCGCCGGGCCGATCGTCATCGGCCAGGCCTGCGAGTTCGACTACTCCGGCGCGCAGGCCTGCAAGGCGCTGCGCGAGGAAGGCTATCGGGTGATCCTGGTCAACTCCAACCCGGCCACCATCATGACCGACCCGGAGATGGCCGACGCAACCTACATCGAGCCGATCCGCTGGCAGACGGTGGCGCGCATCATCGAGAAGGAGCGCCCGGACGCGGTGCTGCCCACCATGGGCGGCCAGACGGCGCTGAACTGCGCCTTGGACCTGGCCCACAACGGCGTGCTGGAGAAGTACAAAGTCGAGTTGATCGGCGCCAACGAACATGCCATCGACCTGGCCGAGGATCGCCTCAAGTTCCGCGACGCCATGACCGAGATCGGCCTCGGCTCGGCCCGCTCCGGCGTGGCCCACAGCATCGAGGAGGCGCGCGCCATCCAGGTGCAGATCGGCTTTCCGGTGATCATCCGCCCCAGCTTCACCATGGGCGGCTCCGGCGGCGGCGTGGCCTACAACGTCGAGGAGTTCGAGGAGATCGTCAACCGCGGCCTCGACCTGTCGCCGACCACCGAAGTGCTGATCGAGGAATCGCTGCTCGGCTGGAAAGAGTTCGAGATGGAGGTGGTGCGCGACCGCAAGGACAACTGCATCATCATCTGTTCGATCGAGAATTTCGATCCGATGGGCGTGCATCCCGGCGACTCCCTCACCGTGGCCCCGGCGCAGACGCTGACGGACAAGGAATACCAGATCATGCGCAACGCATCCATTGCGGTGCTGCGCAAGATCGGAGTGGATACC
>JAMFRN010000267.1 GCA_026224805.1 Nevskia soli | reverse complement strand
GGCGAGTGGGCCGACAAGCCGATCCACCCCCACGGCTACGCCGTGCGCTATGCCAGCGCCATCGAATTCTCCAACAAGATCCTGCAGGCGAGCGACAAGTGGAACGGCGACCTGCACACCTATGCCAACTACAAGCGCCCGGATGGCACCACCTACCTCGAGGCGAACCAGATCTTCGACCACGTCGCCGCCGACCCCTACGCCATCGGCTACATCCGCTTCCACGAGGGCTTTCGCAAGGGAGTGAAGGTGCTGGCCCTGGGCAAGACCGACGCCGGCCCCTTCATCGACTACAACATCGATACCGTGCAGAACCGCAGCTATCCGTTGTGGGGTGACCAGTCGTTCTGGATCAGCCTCAAGCCCGGCGACAAGCCCGATCCGAAAGTGCGCGAGTTCATCCGCTTCGTGCTCAGCCGCCAGGGCCAGGAGCTGGTCGAGCAGGACGGCAAGTACCTGCCGCTGACCGCCGAGGCGGCGAAGCAGGAACTGGCCAAGCTGAAGTGAAGCGGCAAAGGACCATACCGATGAAACACATGATCAAGCACACCTTCGTCGCCGCCCTGCTGGCCGGGGCGGCATTGTTGCAGGGAGCGGCCATGGCGGCCGAAGGCGCCAAGACGGGTGAATCCACCGAGGGTCTGGACATGCAGGCGGCCCGCGCAAAGATGATGACTGCGCGCGGCCAGAAGATTTCCTATACCAAGACCTTCGACCTGAGCGGCTTGCCCAAATACGAGCCGAAGCGGAAGGTCAGCGGTACTATCCGCCTGTGGGGCAGCAACTACATCACCGACGGTTATCTCGGCGGTTACTGGGAGGAGGCATTCCGCAAGTACCACCCGGACGCAAAGCTGGACTTCCACATGAAGACCACGCTGGCGGCGGTGCCCTCGCTGGTGTTCGGCGCCAGCGACATCGGCATCGGCCGCAAGATCACCTTCGCCGAGCTGGAGCTATTCCAGCGCTACACCGACCGTGATCCGGTGGAGATCGATATCGCCACCGGTTCCTACGACGTACCCGGCTGGCAGCCCGGCTATGGCATCGTGGTCAACAAGGCCAATCCGCTGACGCAGATCACCATGAAGCAGCTCGACGGCATCTTCGGCGCGGCGCGCAAGGGCGGCTGGGAGGGCACCAGCTGGCGCCCACAGTGGGCGCGCGGCCCGGAAGACAACATCCGCACCTGGGGCCGGATGGGCCTGACCGGCGAGTGGGCCAGCAAGCCGATCAATGTCTATGGCCTGAACCTGCGCTACCACCAGGCCACGGAAATCTCCGACATGCTGCTCAAGGGCAGCGACAAGTGGAACGAGAACCTGCTGGTCTACGCCAACTTCGTGTCCAAGGCCGGCAACCTCGAGCGCGGCCTCAACGAAGATCTGGCCCAGGACCCCAACGGCATCGCCTACATCGCCGCGCCCACCGTCAACCTCGGCGGCAAGGAAGCCGATTCCGGTCTGAAGATCCTCAAGGTGGCGAACACCGAGGCCGGTCCCTACGTGCCGTACACCATCGACACTCTGCAGGACCGCAGCTACCCGATGTTCGATCGCATCTACGCCTACGCCGACCACGAGCCGGGCAAGCCGATGGACCCTAAGGTGGTGGAGTTCCTGCGTTTCGTGCTGAGCCGTGAAGGGCAGGCCGCGGTGATGCGTGACGGCAAGTACCTGCCGCTGCCGGCTGAGGTGGTGCGCGCCCAGCTCAAGAAGCTCGACGAGCTGGCGCAGTAAGCCGGGAGCGACGACATGAAAGCGAATCAATTGACATACATGGTTCTGGCGGCGGCACTGTCGCTGTGCTGCGCCCTGGCCGCGTTGCCGGCGGCGGCTGATGCCGGAGCCTCGACTACCGACGCCGCGGCCCTGTCCAAGGCGCGCGCCACCGGCAACAAGAAGCGCGCGCAGAAGGTGTTCTATACCAAGCAGTTCGATCTGTCGGGCCTGGCGCCGTACAAGCCGGAGCAGCCGGTCAAGGGCGTGATCCGCCAGTGGGGCGACAACTACCTCAAGGACAGCGGCCTGATCGACCTGTGGGAGACGCAGTTCCGCGGCTTCCACCCTGAGACGAGTTTCGACGACAACCTCGCCAGCTCCTCGGTGGCCTTCCCCGGCCTCATTACCGGCGCGGCCGACCTCGCGCCGCTGGGCCGGCAGGCGCTGTGGGACGAGCTGAAGGGCTTCGAACGCGAGGGCGCCGGCACCGGCGGCGAGGGCGACACCGGCGACGAGGAGGTGGTCGAAGTGGTGGTGGCCACCGGCTCCTACGACGTGCGTGGTTGGACCTTCGCCCTGGGCGTGTTCGTCAACAAGGACAATCCGATCGCCCACCTGACGATGGAGCAGCTCGACGGCATCTTCGGCGCCGAGCGCAGCGGCGGCTGGAACGGCCTGACCTGGGAGCCGGCGCGGGCGCGCGGGCCGGAGCGCAACATCCGCACCTGGGGCCAGCTCGGCCTGACCGGGGAGTGGGCCGACAAGCCGATCCACGTCTACGGCTACAACTTCAAGTACCACTTCGCCGACGAGTTCGACAAGAAAGTGCTCAAGGCCTCCGGCAAGTGGAACGAGAGCCTGCGCATGTACTCGAACGTGGCCGGGCTCAAGGCCGACGGATCGCTCACCGGCGGCGGCGAGCTGATGATGAACGACCTGAGCAAGGATCCCTACGGCATCGCCTACACCGGCATTCCCTTTCTCACGCCGCAGACCAAAGTTCTTGCGCTGGCACCGGGCAGCTCCGACAAGTACGTCGAGCTGAATCTGGATAACGTGCAGAACCGCAGCTACCCGCTGCTGCGCGACGTGTACTACTACGTCAAGCGCAAAAAGGGCCAGCCGCTCGACCCGAAGGTGAAGGAGTTCCTGCGCTACATCCTCAGCCGCGAGGGCCAGGCGCAAGTACAGCGCGACGGCAAGTACCTGCCGCTCACCGCCGAGGTGGCGCGAGAGCAGTTGAAGAAGCTGGACTAGTGGCACGCATGGCCCGCCATGGCGCGGGCCGTCCTTCTTTGCCGCGCCGGGGCGCGGCCTTTCCCAACCCGAATCGGGTGGAGCGACCATGCGCGCCGCGCTGAAGCATTTCTATCTGTGGGTGATTCTCGCCATCATCATCGGCGGCCTCACCGGTTACGCCGCGCCGCAGACCGGCGTGGCGCTCAAGCCGCTGGGCGACGGCTTCATCGCCCTGGTGAAGATGCTGATTGGCCCGGTGATCTTCCTCACCGTGGTACTGGGCATAGCCGGCGCCAACGATGTGAAGAAGGTCGGCCGCGTCGGCGCCAAGAGTCTGCTTTACTTCGAAGTGGTCTCGACCTTCGCCTTGGGTATCGGCCTGCTGGTGGTGAACCTGCTCAGGCCCGGCGCCGGCTTCCATGTCGACCCGGCCAGCCTCGATGCCGCCGCGGTGGCGCAGTACGCCAGGCAGGCTCAGGCGCAGAGCACGGTGGACGTGATCCTGCACATGATTCCCAAGACCTTCGTCGATGCTTTCTCCGGCGGCGGAGACCTGTTGCAGGTGCTGCTGGTGGCGGTCCTGTTTGGCATCGCCCTGTCGCGCATGGGCGAGGCGCGCAAGCCGGTGCTGGAGCTGTTCGAGGCACTCTCCAAGGCGTTCTTCGGCATGGTCGGCCTGGTGATGAAGCTGGCGCCGATCGGCGCCGGCGGTGCCATGGCCTTCACCATCGGCAAGTATGGCATCGACAGCCTCGGCCCCCTGCTCAAGCTGATGGCGTGCTTCTACCTGGCCTGCGTGTTGTTCGTGCTGCTGGTGCTGGGCGCGGTGGCGCGGCTTGCCGGCTTCAGCATTCTGCGCTTCGTCCGCTACGTGCGCGAAGAGCTGCTGCTGGTGCTGGGCACCTCGTCGTCAGAGTCGGCCCTGGTGCCGCTGATGCAGAAGCTGGAGCGCCTGGGCTGCTCGCGCTCGGTGGTGGGCCTGGTGGTGCCTGCCGGCTACTCCTTCAACCTCGACGGCACCAACATCTACCTGACCATGGCGGCGCTGTTCGTGGCCCAGGCGCTCAACGTGGATTTGAGCTTGGGTCAGCAGCTCAGCCTGCTCGCGGTGGCGATGCTCACCTCCAAGGGCGCTTCCGGCGTCACCGGCGCCGGCTTCATCACCCTGGCCGCCACCCTGGCGGTGGTGCCGGCGGTGCCGGTGGCCGGCCTGGCCCTGATCCTAGGCATCGACCGCTTCATGAGCGAGGCGCGCGCGTTGACCAACATGATCGGCAACGGCGTGGCGACCATCGTGGTGGCGCGGTGGGAGAAGGAGCTCGATTTGGCCGTGCTCAAGGCCGAGCTGGCCGGCGGCCCCGCCAGGAAGGATTGCCCGGTATCGGAGCCTCCAGGGAGTCGGGTCGGCGTCTAGCCGAAGCGGCCCTGTGAAAGCGGCTATTCAGAAATATTTCAGGTCCGCTTTAAGCAGATGTCTTAGCGTGATACCGCGTCAATCCGGTAGCCATATCGCACCGGATCAAAAAAATAATTATGAGGAGACACATGAAAGTCAGGTTCTGCTTGGCGGCCGCTGTTGCGGCAATTTACCCCGCGCTCGCGCCTGCGGCCCTGGCGGATGATGCTGCGCAATCGCAGAGAAGCGACGGGACATCGGTCGCGCAGCAGGTGGCGCCGGATGCCTCCGCCGCGGACCAGGGCAGCACCGCCAGCAAGAGCAACGTTGACGGCGCACAGCCCGGCACGAGCCAGCCGCCCCAGCTG
>JAMFRN010000036.1 GCA_026224805.1 Nevskia soli | reverse complement strand
GGGTATCCGGTCGCGGCCGGCGCGGGCGAGACCAGCGCCCGGCGTCGTCGACGTGGGCCTCGGCGCCGCGCAGGCGGCGGCGCAGGCGGGTGCGCTTTTCGGCGGGCATGACCAGGGCGCGCAGGCCGGCGAAGGAATCGCAGGTCACCAGGCCATTGCTGACCAGTTCGCCGAGAGCCAATTCCAGCTCGGTCTTGATCAGGCCGGTATCGTGCTGCAGGTCGCTGAAGAAGGAGGCACCATGCGTGCGCAGGCTGTCCAGCGCGGCCTGCGCCTTGGGCGACAGCGGCGGTGCTTCGACGAAGACGTTGCCGGCTTCCTGCCAGTGCGGCAGGGTCTGCCGCTCGCACAGCAGGACGGGAGTGCCGCGCACCGGGCCGGACTTGCGCTTGGCCTCGTCGCCGTTGGCAGGACTGGCAGTGGCGGGCCGGTACCAGACGACGCGGCCGGCGGCGCAGAGCTTGTCCAGCATGTCCGGCAGGTAGAGTTGCACCCGCGCCGGCAGCAGGTCTTCTTCCCAGGCGGCGGCGGGCAGCGCGCAGCCTTCGAGCTGGCGCAGGGCAATCAATAGGCCTTCGTCACCCTCGCGCCGCTCCTCACCGGCGATGCGATGCCAGCGGAACAGGAAGCGCAGGAACTGCGCCGGCGCCACCGGCTGGATGGCGGCGCGCTTGCGCTCGCGGGTATAGCGGTGGATGCGCGCGAGTAAACGGCGCTCACACCATTCGGCTGCCGTCGGCGCGGTGAAGCCGCCGCGCATCACCGCGCCTTCGGCTTCCAGGGCATACAACCCGGCGAGCACTTCATCGTTCTCCAGCGCCAGCGGCGCGGCGAGCTGGGTTTCGGTGACCGGGCCGAGCAGCTCCAGGCGGCTGCGCAGGATTTCGCGCAGGGCTTCCTCGGCGTTCGGCTGCTCGGAGGAAGTGGCGCGAATCGGCGGCGTGGGTTTCAGGCCGGGGAACAGCGCCAGGAATTCGTGCAGGCGTTCGGCGGCGATCCACAGCGGCTGGCGGTTGCCGAGGGCGATGGAGGTGACGCGCTGCTGCTGTTGTAGGGCCGGCAGCCAGGTATCACCGGCCAGGGCCAGTTCGTCGCGGGTGAGGAAGCCGTGGACCACCAGGGCATCGTGCAGCTCCTCGGCGCTGCCGATCTCGGGCCACGCCTCGGCGCGCACCTGCTCGATCGCCTGCATGTCGAGGCGGCCGAGGTCGGCGGCGCTGCGCGCGTCGAGCAGGGGCTGGGTCCTCACCGCCATGGTGCGGCGCTCTTCGGCGGCGCCATCGTCGAGGAAGGCGAAGGGCCGCGCATTGAGGATGGCGTAGGCCAGCGGCGAAGGCGCGGCCAGGTCGCGCGCAATGACGCGCACGGCGCCGCTCTCGATGTTCTTGAGCAGGCGCTCGAGGCCGTCGATGTCCATGGTGACGTGCAGGCAGTCGTCGATGGTCTGCTTCACCAGCGGATGATCCGGAATCTCGCGCTCGCCGGTGCCGAGATTTTCGGCGCAGGCCAGCTGATCGGGAAACACCACGCTGAGCAGGTCCTCGGCGTCGGAGCGCTGGAACTGCGGCGGGGTGCGCTTGCCGTTCTGCATGCGCTTCACCGCCAGGGCCACGCTGGCGTTCCAGCGCCAGCGCGTGCCGAACATCGGCGCATCGAGCAGGGCCTGGATCAGGATCTGCCGCGCGGTGGCGGACTTGAGATAGTCCTTCACTTCTTCCAGCGGGAAGCTATGGGTGGCGCCGAGCGAGAGCACGATACTGTCTTCCAGCGCACTGGCCTGCAACTCGAAGTTGAACTTGCGGCAGAAGCGCTTGCGCAGCGCAAGGCCCCAGGCCTTGTTGATGCGCGAGCCGAGCGGCGAGTGGATGACGAGATGGGTGTCGCCGACCTCGTCGAAGAAGCGCTCGAAGACGATGGTGTCCTCGGTAGGCAGCACGCCCAGCGCGGCGAGCGAGACGGCGAGATATTCGGCGAGCTGTTTGGCGGCGGGGGCATCGAGCAGCAGATCCTCGCGCAACCAGCGCTCGCAGGCCTCCTCGCCTTCCGCCAAGTGCCCTTCGGCGTCATGGTTGAGACGCGACACGGCATGGCACAGCTCGTCGGTGCGGCCGGGCCGCTCGCCGAACCAGAACGGAATGGTCGGCGGCTGCCCCTTGGCGTCCTCGACGTAGACCTTGCCGGTCTCGATCTTGGCGATGCGGTAGGAGGTGTTGCCAAGCTGGAAGATGTCGCCGGGGATGCTCTCGAAGGCGAAGTCTTCATTCAAGGAGCCGACACGATGGCCTTCCGGCACCAGCACCACTTCGTAGTCGAACTGGTCCGGAATGACGCCGGCATTGGTGACGGCGGTGAGCTTGGCGCCGCGGCGCGCGCGCAGCATGCGGTTGACCGCGTCGTAATGCAGATAGGCGCCACACCGGCCGCGGCGGGTGGTGTAGCCGTCGGCCAGCATCTGCACCACCTGCTCGAATTCGGACAGGCCCAGCTCGCGATACGGCGAGGCGCAGCGCAGGCTGCGGTACAGCTCGTCCAGATTCCAGTCCTGGCAGCCGGTCTCGGCCACGATGTGCTGCGCCAGCACGTCGAGCGGCTTGTCCGGCACATGGATGCGGTCCAGCTCGCCGCGCCGCACCGCGTCGAGCAGGGCGGTGCATTCGAGCAGATCATCCAGGAACAGCGGAAACAGCCGCCCCTTGGGAATGGCGCCGATGGAGTGGCCGGCGCGGCCGACTCTTTGCAGCAGGGCGCTGACCGCGCTGGGCGTGCCGAGCTGGCACACCAGGTCGATCTGGCCGATGTCGATGCCCAGCTCCAGCGAGCTGGTGGCGACCAGCACCTGCAAGGTGCCGGACTTGAGTCGCTGTTCGGCGCGCAGGCGGTGCTCCTTGGACAGGCTGCCGTGGTGCGCGGCGACATGCTCCTCGCCCAGGCGCTCCGCCAGGTGACGCGCGGCGCGCTCGGCCAGGCGGCGCTGGTTGACGAAAATCAGGGTGGTGCGGTGCTGGCGGATCAACTCGGCCAGGCGGTCGTAAATCTCGCCCCAGACTTCGTTGGCCATCACCGCCGTCAGCGGCGAGCGCGGCAGTTCCAGGGCCAGATCGCGCTGGCGGATATGGCCGGCGTCGACGATCTCCACCGGCTCGTCGCGGTCGCCGATGAGGAAGAGCGCCATCTCCTCCAGCGGCTTCACCGTGGCGGAGAGGCCGATACGGATCGGCGGTTTCGCGCACAGCGCGTGCAGCCGCTCCAGCGTCAGCATCAGATGCGAGCCGCGCTTGGAGCCGGCCACCGCGTGCAGCTCGTCGACGATCAGGCTGCGCGTGGACTTGAGCATGCGCCGGCCGGAATCGGAACTGAGCAGGATGAACAGCGACTCCGGCGTAGTGACCAGGATGTGCGGCGGGGTGCGGCGCATGCGCTCGCGCTCCACCGTGCTGGTGTCGCCGGTACGCACCGCCACGCGGATGTCCAGATCCGGACAGCCCAGTTCGATCAGGCGCTCGCGGATGCCGACCAGCGGCTCCTGCAGATTTTTCTCGATGTCGTTGGACAGGGCCTTCAGCGGCGACACATAAAGGACATGCACCTCGTCGCTGAGGCCGCTGCTCAGGCCCTCCACCACCAGGTCATTGATGGCGGAGAGGAACGCCGCCAGGGTCTTGCCGGAGCCGGTGGGCGCGGTGACCAGGGCATGGCGGTGCTGCGCCGTGACCTGCCAGGTGCGCGCCTGCACCTCGGTAGGCTGGCCGAAGCGGCCGCGCAGCCAGCCGGACACCGCCGGGTGGAACGGATCCCCGTCCGCCGCGCCAACCACGGCGCCGCCGAAATCGAGTCGTTTCTGCATGGCTTATTATGCACCTACTGCACGGGCGTGCAGCTATCGTGCTTAAGTCATGGTGGGGACGATTGCGGCCATAGAGCAAAAACAACCCTACGGCCAAAGTAGTAGCTTTTTCCGCTGGTGAAAATCCGGATTACCGGTAGAGTGGCCGGCCATGTCCTACGCTCAAATGCGCGATGGCGCACGGCTGCACTACCTGAGTTTCGGCCGCGGGCCCGACGTCTGCGTGCTGCTGCATGGTTTTGCCATGAACGCCGCGATGTGGGTGCCCTTCGTGGCGCCGCTGGCGCACCGGGTGCGCTTCATCATTCCGGACCTGCGCGGCTTCGGCCGCTCGCACAAACTGCCTCTGCATCAGCGCAGCATCCTCGACCAGCACGCCGACGATCTGCATGACCTGCTCGATGCGCTGAACCTGCACGACGTGCACCTCGGCGGCCTGTCGATGGGCGCCTGCACCGCCCTGCAATACCAGCGCCGCTACGGCTTCGGCCGCATCCGCGCCTACCTACACATGGACCAGGCCCCTTGCGTGCTCAACGGCCCCGACTGGAATCACGGCCTGCTCGGCGACGACCAGGAAAGCCAGCTCGGCATGTGGCGCGACCTGCTGCTGGAACTGGAAAGCCATCGCGGCAAACCCTACGGCAAGCTGCCCCGCACCCTGCGCAAACGCATGTGGGCCGGGCTGGCGCAGTTCACTTCCTACGCCTTCCACCATCGCGGCATGCGCGCCATCGGCAACCTGGCCCGCCACGAACGGCTGATCCGCCGCGTGGCCCCCACCGCCAACTGGCCGATCTACCTCGACTGCCTGCGCTCCTACATGGAAGACGACTACGACTGGCGCCCTGGCCTGGCGCAGATCAAGACACCGACGACGCTGCTGATCGGCCTGCAGTCGCGCATGTATCCCGCACCCGGGCAGTTTTATATGGCCAAGCAAGTGCCGCATGCGCGCGCCGTGCCGATCGATAACTGCGGGCATGTCATTCCGTTTGAAGCGCCGCGGGTGTTCCTGCGCGAACTCAACCGCTTCCTCGCGCCGGCTCCGGCGTTGCCGCGTACGCGGCGTGCGCGCATCGGCGCACCCAGGGCTACGACGGCCTAAGCCCCGAAGCGAACCGACCGCATTCGTAGGGCGGCCTGTGGCCGCCGCATACCGCGCGCTCTGGTGATACAGCCGGCGGCCACAGACCGCCCTATTGTTGGATCGATATCAGGCGAACCCGGAACTGCGTTCGCGCATCCTCGCTATGCTTCGCAAGCCTCCAACCTTGGCGGCAGCAGGAGCCAGCCCATGCATAGATCAACCCTCGTCGCACTTTCCCTGATGCTGTCTGCCGGCAGTGCCGCCGCCGCAGAGAATTTCTCCTGCCCGCTGCTCACCCTCGCATCAGGCAAGCCGATCAAGGCGCAAACCCTCAGTGTTTTCGATGGCCCGCAAGCCGAGATGGCCGATTTGGCACCCGACAATGCCGACACCAATTCGAAGGATGCCTACTACTGGATTTTCTCGGGACAAGAAAAATCGGTTTGGGTGGTATGCCATTACAAGGGCAGCAAGCAGACACAGCAGTTTGCGTTGCCAAAGGCGTTCAAGAGATGTCAGGTTGTGGGGCGGACCAATGCGGGGAGTAATTTGTCATGCGAGTAGTCGGCTCAGAAATTGTAGGTGGGCAATTCTCCAACATGCATTGAACTAACTTGGATTAGATATGCCGAGAGGGTGAGGGTGCAGTATTCGGCGCTGATCATGGCGGGCTCCTTCCGAAGGATAGGCTTGGAAGTAAAGCAGCGACGTCATTCCGGCGCAAGCCGGAATCCAGTGCGGCGAAGTGCGCGCTCCGAAACCCTGGATACCGGCTTTCGCCGGTATGACGTTTGGAAAAGGGGCGCTGCCTTCTGCATAAAGGCAAAACTGGATTCCCGCCTTCGCGGGAATGACGATTTATTTGAGAGCGGCCGAAACTGGAACGGACCGCATGATAGCTCTGCGGCCAGTTACGACAGGTAGGTATACCCCGACAACCCCGCCTCCAGCTCCGCCAGCAGCGCGGCGCGCTGCGCTGGCGGCAGGTCGGCATTGGCGAATTTCTTGCGGTAGGCCTGGGCCAGTTCTTCCGGGGCGAAGTGGACGTAGCGCAGGAGTTCGTCGGTGCGGTCGCCGTGTTCGGCGCCTTCGAGTTTCCAGCCGTCGCCGTCGATGACCACGTTGACGGCGTTGGTGTCGCCGAACAGGTTGTGCATGTCGCCGAGGATTTCCTGGTAGGCGCCGACCATGAAGAAACCCAGCAGGTAGGGCTCGCCCGGCTCCAGCGCGTGCGCCGGCAGGGTCGGCTCGAGGCCGCCGCGGTCGACGTATTGGTCGATGCGGCCGTCGGAGTCGCAAGTCAGATCGCACAGGGTGGCGCGCAGCTCGGGGCGCTCGTCGAGGCGGTGGATCGGCAGGATGGGGAAGACCTGGTCGATGGCCCAGGCGTCCGGCACGGACTGGAATACGGAGAAGTTGCAGAAGTACTTGTCCGCCAGCTTCTCGCGCAGCTCGTCCAGCGCCTCGCGGTGGGCGCGGATGCCGGGGTCGAGCCGGGGCACGGTGGCGCGGCACACGGCGAAGTAGGTCTGCTCCGCATAAGCGCGCTGCGGCAGGCTGAGCACGCCATGGGTGTATTGCGACTGCGCTTCGCCGAGGAAGGTGACAGCATCGTGCAGGCATTCCAGCGGGCCGCGCGTGGCGACTTCGGCGAGCAGCTCATGCAGCTCGTGCAGGATGCCGGGCGCATCCTTGGCCGGCGGCGGCGGCAGGGTGACGGGGGCGGCTTCGTGGTCGATGACGCCGGTGACCAGCACGGCGTGATGCGCGGTGAGGGCGCGGCCGGATTCGCTGATCAGGTTGGGCTCTGGCTGGCCGCTTTCGGTGCAAACTTCCTGCAGGGTGCGGATGATGTTGCGGGCGTATTCGCGCTGGCTGTAGTTCATCGAACAGGAGGAGCGCGAGCGGGTACCTTCATAGTCCACGCCGAGGCCGCCGCCGACGTCCACCGTGTCGATCGGCGCGCCGAGGGCGCGCAGCTCGGCGTAGAAGCGCGCGGCCTCGCGCATGCCGCGCTGGATGTCCTGCACGTTGGCGATCTGCGAACCGAGGTGGAAGTGGATCATGCGCAGGGCGTCGAGCGCCCCGCCCTGACGCAGCAGCTCCAGCGATTCCAGCACCTGGGTGCAGGACAGGCCGAACTTGGACTTCTCGCCGCCGGTGTTCTGCCACTTGCCGGCGCCGATCGAGGCCAGGCGCACGCGCAGGCCGATCAGCGGCGTCACTTCGAGGATTTTCGCCTCTTCCAGCACCAGGGCCAGCTCGCCCGGCTTTTCCACCACGATGTAGACGCGGTGGCCGAGTTTCTGGCCGATCAGGGCGCGGCGCACATAGCCGCGATCCTTGTAGCCGTTGCAGACGATGACGCTGCCGGCGGGGGCCACACCGAGCACGGCGGCCAGCTCGGGCTTGCTGCCGGCTTCCAGGCCGACGCGGCTGCCGCCGTGGCGCACGATGGCCTCGACCACGTCGCGCTGCTGGTTGACCTTGATCGGGTAGACGGCGGTATAGGCGCCGCGGTAGTCATATTCGGCGATGACCGAGGCGAAGGCGCCGGTGAGGGCGTCGACGCGGTCGTGCAGGATGTCGGTGAAGCGCACCAGCACGGGCAGCTCCAGACCCTCGCGCGGCAGGCGCTGGGCCAGCTCGTACAGATCGATTTCCACCGGGGAGCGGTCGCGGTAGGGGCGCACGCGCAGGTGGCCTTCCGGCCCCACGCCGAAATAGCCCTCACCCCATTGCGGGATGTTATAGAGGGCGGCGGCGTCCTCAGCCGTCCAGGCGGGGGTTTTCAGGGAGTCATTCATTTCCAACATTTCACCTTTATACTGCGCGGCTCAATACAGAAGTGTGACCAGGAGCTACCGCATGTCCCTCGATAACAGCTGGTTCACCGAGCCCGTCGACCAGACCGGGACGGCATTTTCGCTCAAGCTGGGCGAGCGCGTACATGCCGAGCAGACCCCCTATCAGAAAATCGAGATTTACCGCACCGAATCCTTCGGTTACCTGATGACCATCGACGGCTGCACCATGGTCTCGACCCGCGACAATTTCCTCTACCACGAGATGATGTCGCACCCGGCGCTGAACTCCCACCCCAACCCGCGCGACGTGGTGGTGGTGGGCGGCGGCGACTGCGGTACCCTGCGCGAGGTGCTGAAGCACCCCGAGGTGAAGCGCGCGGTGCAGGTGGAGATCGACGAACGCGTCACCCGCCTGTCGGAGCAGTATTTTCCCGAGCTGTGCGTGGCCAACGGCGACCCGCGCGCCGAGCTGTTCTTCGGCGACGGCATCGCCTGGATGAAAGAAGTGCCGGCGGCAAGCCTGGACCTGATCATCATCGACTCGACCGATCCGGTGGGGCCGGCGGAGGGCCTGTTCGGCCGCAAGTTCTATGTGGACTGCCTCAAGGCGCTGCGGCCGAGCGGCATGCTGGTGCAGCAGTCGGAATCGCCCCTGCTGCACCTGGAGCTGATCGCCGAGATGCACCATTTCATGCGCGACGCCGGCTTTGCACAGACCCGGCTGCTGCACTTCCCGCAGCCGATCTACCCGTCCGGCTGGTGGTCGGCCTCGGTGGCGCAGAAGACCGCCGGACCGCTGGCGCAGCGGCTGGACGAGGCGGCGGTGGCGGCGCTGGGCACCAAGTTCTACAACGTCGAAACGCACCACGCGGCCTTCGCCACGCCGAACTTCGTCAAGCAGGCGCTGGCGCTGTAACAGCGGCCCTCTCCCCTAGCCCCTCTCCCGCCAGCGAGCGAGGGGAATCGCGGCGATCACGAAGCCGATTCCGCCTCAGTTGGCGGGAGCGGCGGCGGCGCAATGGTCGTCGACGTACTTCTGCGTCTTGGCGACCAGCTGGTCCTTCTCGTCGGCGCTGTATTCGCGGGTGTTGCCGAGGGCGTCCGTCTCGCTGATGGTGGCGGCGTTCTTGTAGCGGCCCAGCAAGTCGCTCTTGCTCTTGCACTCCGCCGTCTGCTTTTGCGCGGCGGCGTCATCGCCGCCGGAGCTGCTGCCGGAACCGCCGCCGCCGTTAATCGGATTGGGGTCTACCTGCCGGGCATTGTTGGCTGCCGCAGGATCATCGCCGTAGTGGACACGGCCGTCCTTGTCGACCCAGCGGTACAGCGTGCCGTCGGCGCCGGCTGCGCCGCAAAATAACAGCGATGCGGCGACCAGGCCGATCAGTCCGACCCCTGCTGCGGTTCGCATAATCTCCCCCCGTCTTGCTGTTTTACGGCGCCGGCGCTCAGACCGCGCCGACTCCCGTTTCGCCGGTGCGGATGCGCACGGCCTGGTTCAGATCGTAGACGAAAATCTTGCCGTCGCCGATCTGGCCGGTCTTGGCCGCCTTCTGGATGGCCTCCACCGCCTTGTCCACCGTATCCGGCGCCAGTGCCACTTCGATCTTGATCTTGGGCAGCAGATCGATGGTGTATTCGGCGCCGCGGTACAGCTCGGTATGCCCTTTCTGCCGGCCGAAACCGCGCACTTCGGTCACCGTCATGCCCTGCACGCCGGCATCGGCCAGGGCTTCGCGCACCGCGTCGAGGCGGAACGGCTTGATGATCGCAATCAGCATTTTCATGGTTTTATTTCCACCGGAAATTCATTCGTTGAAGTTTAGCACTCGGGACACAGTGGACATCCTGTCCAAGAACCTGTCATCCCTGACCGGACTGTTGAAACAAGCAAAAGACATCGGGACCATGCTTCGGCCTCTGGTACTGAATAGATGGCTTGAATGGGGGATTGAATCGGGTTGCCCGATTTACTGTTCAAGAACCGGGCCTGAATGGCGGCCGGGCTGGATATTCACCACGTATCTGTGACGAATCGCCCCGGAGAGGTTCAGCACGATTGCTGCGCCCAAAAAAACGGGCGGGCCGTTGCCGGCCCGCCCTCAGTACAACCCCAAAAAATGAACTGGGTTTTGGTGCTACGGAATCTTAATAGTTGTAGGCCTTCTCGCCGTGATCGGCCAGATCCAAACCCTCTTCTTCGTCGGACTCGCTGGAGCGGATGCCGATGGTGTACTTCAGCAGGAGCAGGATGACGAGGGCAACACCGCCGGACCAGACCAGGGTGATGCCGATGTCCCAGAGCTGCGAGATGATCTGCGCGCCGGCATCGAAATCGGCAGTCTTGTTGGCGACGTAGTCATACACGCCCTGGCCGCCGAACTTCGGATTGACGAAGATGCCGGTGCCGAGCGAGCCGATGATGCCGCCGACGCAGTGCACGCCGAAGGTGTCGAGGGCGTCGTCGTAGCCGAGCGCGTGCTTGAGCTTGGTCGAGGCCAGCAGGCAGACCACACCGGCGACGGCGCAGACGATCAGCGCACCCAGCGGACCAACGTAACCGGCGGCCGGGGTGATGGCCACCAGGCCGGCGACGATACCGGAGCAGATGCCGAGCAGGCTGGGCTTGCCCTTGAGTACCCACTCGGTGAGGGCCCAGGCGCAACCGGCGACGGCGGTGCCGAACAGGGTGTTGAAGAAGGCCAGGCCGGCGGCGCCGGTGGCTTCCAGGGCGGAACCGGCGTTGAAGCCGAACCAGCCCATCCACAGCAGGCCGGTACCGATGGCCGTCATGGTCACGCTATGCGGTGCACCCACCGACTTGCGCTTGCCGAGCATGATGGCGCAAACCAGCGCAGCGATACCGGAGTTGATGTGCACCACGGTGCCGCCGGCGAAGTCCAGCGCGCCCTTGTTGAAGATGAAGCCGGCGTGACTGTTGGCGACGGTTGCGGCCGCGGCATCGGTGTAGGCATCCGGGCCATCCCAGTACCAGACCATGTGGCAGACCGGCAGGTAGGCAAAGGTGAACCACAGGATGCTGAAGATGATCATGGCGCTGAACTTGAAGCGCTCGGCGAAACCGCCGGAGATCAGGGCCACGGTGATGGCGGCAAAGGTCAGCTGGAACATGCAGTACACATAGTCCGGCAGGTACTGGCCCTTGCTGAAGGTCGCGGCGACGGCCGTGGTCGGGTCATCCCCGATCATGAACCACTTGTCGAGCGAACCGATGAAGGGTTGATACCAGTGACCATCGTGTCCGGCGGTGAACGCCAGGCTATAGCCATAGACCACCCACAGCACCGAGACCACGCAGAAAATCGCGAAGCTCTGCATGGTGGTGGAGAGGGCGTTCTTGGTCCGCACCATGCCCATGTAGAACAGGGCCAGGCCGGGGACCGTCATCAGCAGCACGAAGGCGGTGGAGGTCATCATCCACGCCACGTCGCCCTTGTTGCAGTCGAAGCCCTTGTCGCCGCACTTCGGCGTCGGCGGGGTGGCCGCCGCAGCGGCGTCGGCCGGAGCGGGGGTTGCAGCCGCCGGAGCGGCGGCCGCGGGAGCCGCTGTTGCGGCGGGAGCTGCGGCTGCGGGGGCTGCGGCCGGCGCTGTATCCGCCATGGCCACGTTGCCGAACGCCGCTACGGCGGCGAACAGCAGCACACGAGCCGTGCTGTTGATCGGGTTTGTGAGGGAAAGCATTTTTTGTGTACTCCTTGGACTTTTATAGTGCGTCTTTGCCGGTTTCGCCGGTACGGATGCGGATGGCCTGGTCCAGCGTCAACACGAAGACCTTGCCGTCCCCGATCTTGCCGGTATGCGCCGCCTTGGTGATGACTTCGATGGCGGAGTCAAGCTTGTCGTCGGTGACGGCGACTTCGATCTTGACCTTCGGCAGGAAGTCGACGACGTATTCCGCACCGCGGTACAACTCGGTATGGCCTTTCTGTCGGCCAAAACCCTTGACCTCCGTGACGGTGATGCCGGCGACGCCGATCTCCGAGAGCGCTTCACGCACCTCGTCAAGCTTGAACGGCTTGATGATGGCTGTGATCAATTTCATTGGATGCAACTCCTCTTTCCTGCAGCGGTAGAACTGCCCTGTGAGCGCGCCGTCTGATAGCCCCCTACGGCGCAGCTAGCCGGTTCAAGCATGGAGCGTGCCAGCGGGGGCTTTCCCGCACCCCGGCAAGGTCCGCGGTGCGCGGCGCCGTGGGTAAAGCTAGACTCCCGTCCGAACCAAGCGAATAGGCCCCGACATGCTGGACCCGAAGCAACTGGAAGATCTGGCCGCGCGTCTATCGCGCGTGCTGCCGCCCGGCCTGAAAGGCCTGCGGGCGGAGCTGGAGGACAATTTCCGCGCCGTGCTGCGCGCCAACCTGGATCGCCTGGAACTGGTCAGCCGCGAACGCTTCGATACCCAGGCGGAACTGCTGGCGCGCACCCAGGCCAAGCTAGGCAGCCTGGAAAAGCGCCTGAAATCGCTGGAAAAGAAGCTGGCTGGGACCGCCTAGGCGCTGGTCCACGGACCAGCGCTAGCCACCATGGGCCTCGCCACGGTCCATAGCCGGGCCCAGAACGGCCTGCAGGCCGACCCGGTGACGGTCGAGGTGGACCTGTCTCCGGGACTGCCGGGGCTGTCGATCGTGGGCCTGCCGGAAGCGGCGGTGCGCGAGTCGCGTGACCGGGTACGCGCCGCCATCCTCAACAGCGGCTACCAGTTCCCCAACCGGCGCATCACCATCAACCTGGCGCCGGCCGATCTGCCCAAGGAAGGCGGCCGCTTCGACCTGCCCATCGCGCTGGGCATGCTCGCCGCCTCCGACCAGATCCCGGCGCAGGCCCTGCAAGACCTGGAAGTGCTGGGCGAGCTGTCGCTGACCGGGGAGATCCGCCCGGTACGCGGTGTCCTGCCCGCCGCGATCAAGTGCTCCAAAATGGGGCGCAAACTGCTCGTTCCAGAGGCAAATGTCGAGGAGGCCCTGCTGGCCGGCGACTGCGAGCTGAAAGCGGCGAACCAACTTGGTGCGTTGTGCGCCATCTTGCACGGCTAGGGTCTGGCCAGCGTGCCGCCGCGGCGCCCCGCCGCCTCCGCTCCTATCGTGGCGGACCTGGCTGAGGTGCGCGGCCAGTTCCAGGCCAAGCGGGCGCTGGAAATCGCCGCCGCCGGGGCGCATTCGCTGCTAATAGAGTAGCCTATTAACCAACTACTCCTCGTCGGCTGCCTCAGCCTTTGCCGTCAGCTTGTACGATCCCTGTACTGCGATCAGAAACGCCCCGTTGCATCCGTCGGCAAAGTAAAGGTCTGCATCATTATCTTCGCAGACCTCTCGCCACCGCCCGAGCAGATCCTGATAGGTACGCCTGCCTATGCGTTTAGTGCCATACCAGCGATAAAGCTCGTACCAATTGATGTATGCACTGCCCCTATCGGCAACTTCCTCAAGTCGACGCGTAAGCGAATTGTCGTGCCTTTTTTCCACATCAATCTCCGCTGTTCAGTTAGTAGACTCATAATAAATTAAAAAAATTAAATTATCAAGAATTTTAATATCAACAATTTCAACAACGATGCGGATGCCTTTGGCAACAATTGGCGTACAGACATTTCTAGGCTGCTTGCCTGAACACCGGCAAAATTGCGCCCCCGGAATTTGGAGACACCGCGATGCCGAGGATCACTGCGGAAGCGCTTGTTGAAGAAATCTGTTTGGCCTTTGGTGACCACCCATGGCCCCCGCCTCCCAGCAACGCCTACAGGCCGCCCTACGACCTTCCCAACATGCGGGCCGAGGTATTCAATCGGTACTTCCCGGCCTATCTGCTGCGGTCTTTGCGTGACCCAGATTTCGACCACGACGATTGGGCGTGGACCTTGCTGTCGATGACTGCCGGGCAATACGACCAGATACTGGCCTATCGGAAGTTCAACGGCTTCAGCTCCGAGCAATTTCAGGTGTTGCTGCGGTATTTGGAATACGTGCGCGAGACCCCCGAGATTATCTATCAGGAGGCGAAATCGGTTGCCGAGGACGCTGCAAAGGTCATCAGGTATCTCATGGCACACCCCGAACTGGCAGCAATTTCGGCCTTAGCAGCCGATAGCGCAGCATGACCCGGCTGGTTGCTCATCACGATCCAGACGAGGCCTGCATCATCCGGGTTCCCGACGGGTGGAGAATGGGGAGGGATTTCGAACCGCGCATCGAGAGTTTGGTCCTCGCTACCGATGACGGCATTGGCGTGCCGATTGAAGTTGGAGAACCCGTTCAAATTTATTGGGGGCAGAAGGCGATTGATCTGGATGGGCGGACAGGGTGCTGGTTGATGGCATGGATTGAATTCGATACCGATTCCCCTGCTGGCCTGATTACTGCCGCCCTTGATCCGACAATTCCCAAGCACTTCAAGATAGTTCTTATCCACTCCCTTTCGGCGTCAGGCCACATCGACCGCAGCAATTACACCGAACTAGTTACGCCAGGAGTGGCCGTCTGTTTATCGAAACAAGACTAGTGGGTGATGCTCCTCCTCACAAAATCAAACTGTACGAGGTATCAGCCGGCCATGTTTAAGACTTGTAATTTTAGCGACGACGCTTTGCTGGAAAAGTTTGCTAGAGGATGCTTCCATTCACTTAGCAAGAGCGTTGTTGCCGTGCCCTACCCAGAGGAGGTGCTGACACGGGAAGGGAAAAAGCAGTGGGCGAAACATGAAAATGCGATCGACAAGGCATTGGCACCTATACTTGACGAAATTAGCGGACGCGGCGGTGTTTACTGCCTTCTAACGGGGAACAGACACGATGACAGGTTCGTTCCCCAATACGTTGGTCATGCTGGTGGTCCATGGATACGACAACGAATCAGAAACCACCTTGTGAAGCGCCACGCTAAAACCGGCGCCCAACTTGAAAATGTAAAATTGGCGCTCACGCCACGAACGGAAATTGGACTTTCTTTCGTCGAGATTGTTCCGGCGACGCTGCGGCTTTACGTAGAGGTCTGGCTCATTGACCGAATGAAGCCGGATTGGAACATTCAAAGCATCGACCTTAAGGGAAACACAACTCGCTACGCTGCAAAGCACTGTGCCTGGGGTGTGGCAGATTAAAAACGAAAGCCGCCTAACTCAAAGCACTTCTACGTCTTATAGCATGACGCAGTTAAGCCGTAGGCTCAGTATTCTCTGTTTGGCCGCTTCGGCGAGCCCTTCGTTTTTCATATTTTGAGCGAAGCCATTCTCCATAAGATGGCAAATTCATATACAGCTGCTGTGTAAGATCGGCCAGCACCCGCAAGTTATCAGCCCTAATCATGCCCGGCTCTATAAGCTGCGCATGCCTACCCCCTGCTTTCCGCCAAGTGTCTTCTAGGCTGAAGGGAGCAAATAGCTCCGTGCCGGTTAAAAGGATCACGGGCGCTCGGGTTTGCCTCCTCTCCTTAATATATTCGCGCCCCCAAAGCGCTAACTTCGCGATGCGCGCTATCTCATCTTTCGATAGCTCGCCAGCAAGTTTCATGGTGGAAAACACTATAACCGCACCAGGGAATCGCAGGGCCAGCTTTTTCATCCGTTCGACGTCATCCGCCTCAAAGGCATCCTTATGGCTACCACGGGCATCCTTGGTTTCTCCCCGAAAGCTTTTTGATTCGCCCAATACCATTTCGGTGGAGTGATTATTGCCAAACATTTGCTTTCGTTGATACCAAAGGATGAAATCTGCTTCAACTTTATTCTTTGGCTCAAGCTCGATCTCCCGGCCTGCGCACCAGGTCACTTCCGCTCGATCACTTCTGCCGACAATGTTGGAGAAGAACCGAATGGACAGAGACGCGGCGTATCCTCCTTTCGCGTAGTCTGGCAACGCGAACGGCCCAATTAGTCTGTAAGCCCATCGTGAAATCGCCGATTCCGTGGGACCAGTTATTGGGAATCCGAACTCCCGTAAGCACAGACCGCAGCTAATCTTGTAGTCCAATTGCTTGAGCTGGTACCAGGTCCAACTCGAACACTTTGGACACCTTAGCTCCAGCCCCAACTCAACCGCGTTTCGT
>JAMFRN010000266.1 GCA_026224805.1 Nevskia soli | reverse complement strand
CTGATCGCCAGCATCATGGCGGGGTTCGACGGCCACCGCGGCTGGGTCAATTACTTGGCGGTTGATCCGGGGCATCGCAAGTCGGGCTATGGGCGGCTGCTGATGCGTCACGTCGAAGCCTGTCTCGAAGCGCGCGGCTGCCCCAAGATCAATCTGCAGGTTCGGGCCAGCAACCAGGCGGTGCTCGAGTTCTACCGGCGCATCGGCTATACCGCCGACGAGGTGGTGAGTCTGGGCAAGCGGCTGATCGAGGACGCACCGCCGGGCTGAGGCGCAGGATGCGGATACCGGGCATGGGCGCCAGCATTGCCGCGCCCGCCTCCGCTCGAATGCGCTAACCTCTGCGCGGCCGCCTGGGCCGCAACATGAAGACGCCCCGCGATGATCGTCCGCCCGAAGCTGCACTGGTTCCGCATGATCTTCGTCTGGCACGGCTCGGTGCTGCCGAAGATGGTGCCGCGCCTGGCCCTGATCCTGGCGCTGGGCGTGGTGGCGGTGCTGAGTCACCAGCTGCTGCTGTCGCGGCTGAACCTCGACCTGAACATCCAGCCCTTCACTCTGGTCGGCGTGTCGCTGGCGATTTTCCTGGGCTTCCGCAATACCGTCAGCTACGAGCGCTACTGGGAGGCGCGCAAGCTATGGGGCCAGCTGCTCAACGTGTCGCGCTCGCTGGGGCGGCAGGCGCTGAGCGCGACGCAATGGCCGCCGGAGGGGCCGGAGGCGCGCAGCTTCGTGCTGGCACTGGCGGCATTCGCCCATGCGCTGAAACACCAGCTGCGCGGCAGCAATCCCGCCACCGAGCTGCGCGAGTTGCTGCCGGCACCCTGGCAGGCGCGGGTGCTGGCCGCGCGCTACCGGCCGGTGGCAATCCTGCTGCTGCTCGGCCGGCAGATCGGCGAGGCGAGGCGCGAGGGCCGCATCAGCGAAACCATGGCCCTGGCCATGGAAAGCAACCTGAACCTGCTTGCCGATGTAGTAGGCGGCTGCGAGCGCATCGCCAACACGCCGATCCCGCTGCCCTACGCGGTGCTGCTGCACCGCACGGTGTACGGCTTCTGCATGGTGCTGCCATTCGGCCTGGCCTCGACCATCGGCTGGCTGACGCCGCTGTTCGCGGTGTTCATCTCCTATACCTTCATCGCCCTCGACGCCATCGCCGAGGAGATCGAGGAGCCGTTCGGCTCCGATCCCAACGATCTGCCGCTGAACATGCTGACGCTGGGCATCAAATCCAGCCTGCTGGAGATGCTGGGCGACCCGCTGCCGCCGGAACCGCCAGCGCCGAAGGATTATGTGTTGCTGTGAGTGGGGGCGGGAGCGTTAACGCGAGCCGGCTTCGCCAGCGCCCCTTGCCCTCTCCCCACTTCGCAGGGAGAAGGGACATTGATGAGATGACTTCTAGCGCGGCGCTGCCGGCGTGACGCGCCACACCACATTACCGACGTCATCCGCCACCAGCAGCGCACCTGCATGGTCCACCGCCACGCCCACCGGACGCCCTCGCGCGTCGCCTTCGGCATTGAGAAACCCGGTCAGCACATCCTCCGGCAGGCCGGCGGGCTTGCCGTCGGCGAAGGGCACGAACACCACCTTGTAGCCGCTGCGCGGCTTGCGGTTCCAGGAGCCGTGCTGGCCGACGAAGGCGCCGCCGGCATAGTGTGCCGGTAGCAGCGTACCCTGGTAGAAGCACAGGCCGAGCGAGGCGGTGTGCGGACCAAGCGCATAGTCCGGCACGATGGCCCTGGCCACCAGCGCCGGATCCTGCGGCTTGACCCGCTCGTCGACGTGCTGGCCGTAGTAGCTGTAGGGCCAGCCGTAGAAGCCGCCGTCCTGCACCGAGGTCATGTAGTCCGGCACCAGGTCGCTGCCGATCTCGTCGCGCTCGTTGACGGCGGTCCACAGCGCGCCGCTCTGCGGCTGCCAGGCTAGGCCGTTGGGATTGCGCAGGCCGGAGGCGAAAACGCGGAAATGGCCGCTGGCCGGATCGACTTCGAAGATGGCCGCGCGGTTCTGCTCCTGCTCCAGGCCGTTCTCGCCGACATTGCTGTTGGAGCCGACGGTGACGTAGAGCTTGCTGCCGTCAGGGCTGGCGAGGACGTTCTTGGTCCAGTGGTGATTGATGGTGCCCGCAGGCAGGTCCGCCAGCTTCGCGCCGGGCGCCGTGATTTTGGTATCGCCGCCATGGTAGGGAAATTTCATGATCGCGTCGGAATCGGCGACATAAAAATCGTCGCCGACCAGCGCCATGCCGAACGGCGAATTCAGCCCTTCGAGGAAAACGCTCTTGGTCTCGGCGACACCGTCGCCATTCGCGTCGCGCAGCAACGTGATCCGGTTCG
>JAMFRN010000265.1 GCA_026224805.1 Nevskia soli | reverse complement strand
CGATCAACCAGTCGATCGATCAGGATACCGCGGTGCTGATGGTTGAAGAGATGGGCCACAAGGCCCGGACCGTCAAGGAAAGCGATCGCGAGGAAGGCCTGATGCAGGCCGCCGCAGGCGAAACACGCGATCTGCCGCAGCAAGGGCGTCCGCCGGTCGTCACGATCATGGGCCACGTCGATCATGGCAAGACTTCGCTGCTGGACTACATCCGCAAGACCCGCGTCGCCGCAGGCGAAGCCGGTGGGATCACGCAGCACATCGGCGCCTATCATGTGGCAACACCGAAAGGCGTTATCACCTTCCTCGATACCCCGGGCCATGCCGCGTTCACCCGCATGCGCGCCCGCGGCGCGCAGATCACCGACATCGTGGTGCTGGTGGTGGCCGCCGACGACGGCGTGATGCCGCAGACCAAGGAAGCGATCCAGCATGCGCGCGCCGCCAAGGCGCCGATGGTGGTCGCCATCACCAAGATCGACAAGCACGAAGCCGACCTCGACCGGGTCCGCACCGAGCTGTCCGCGGAACAGGTGATTTCCGAGGAATGGGGTGGCGACACCCAGTTCATCGGCGTCTCCTCGGTCAGCGGCGAAGGCATCGACAAGCTACTCGACGCCATCCTGCTGCAGGCCGAAGTGCTGGAACTGAAAGCTCCGCTGGACGGCCCCGCGCGCGGCACCGTGGTGGAATCCTCGCTGGAGAAGGGCCGCGGCCCGGTGGCGACGGTGCTGGTTCGCTCCGGCACCCTGCGCCAGGGCGACGTCATCCTCACCGGTCCGTATTTCGGCCGCGTCCGCGCCATGTTCGACGAAGCCGGCCAGCCGGTGAAGGAAGTCGGCCCGTCGATTCCGGTGGCGGTGCTGGGCCTGTCCGGCGCGCCGGATGCCGGCGACGACGTGGTGGTGGTGTCGGACGAGCGCAAGGCGCGCGAGCTGGCCCTGCTGCGCGAGGTCAAGCAGCGCGAAGCCAAGCTGGCGCAGACCCAGGCTGTGCGCATGGACCAGGTGTTCGCCCGCATGGGCGAGGCCGGCGAGCAGAAGTCGCTCAATCTGATGGTCAAGGCGGACGTGCAGGGCAGCGCCGAGGCGCTGACCGAATCGCTGCGCAAGCTGCCCAGCGCCGAGGTCAAGGTCAACGTCGTCTCCAGCGGCGTCGGCGGCATCAGCGAATCCGACATCGAGCTGGCGCTGGCTTCGCGCGCCATCATCATCGGCTTCAACGTCCGTGCCGACAGCGTGGCGCGCCGCCGCATCCAGGACACCGGTGTGGACGTGCGCTACTACAGCATCATCTACGACGTCATCAACGACGTCTCGGATGCCATCGGCGGCCTGCTCGGCACCGAGACGCGCGAGCAGATCGTCGGCACCGCCCAGGTGCGCGACGTGTTCCGCTCCTCCAAGTTCGGCGCCATCGCCGGCTGCCTGGTGATGGAAGGCGAGGTCCGCCGCGGCCTGCCGATCCGCGTATTGCGCAGCAATACGGTGATCTACGAAGGCGAGCTGGAATCGCTGCGCCGTCACAAGGACGACGTCTCCAAGGTCGTGGTCGGCACCGAGTGCGGCATCGGCGTGAAGAACTACAACGACGTCAAGCCGGGCGACCAGATCGAGTGCTACGAGCGCATTGAAGTGCGCCGCACGGTCAAAGCCGAAGCCTGATGCCGAGAGAGTTTTCGCGAACCCTGCGGATCAACGCGCAGCTCCAGCGCGAGTTGAGCTCGCTGATTCGCGAACAACTCACCGATCCGCGGGTGGCGCTGGTCACGGTCACCGCGGTCAGCGTGTCGCCGGACATGCGCAATGCGCGCATCTCGATCAGCCAGCTCGGCAGCGATGTCGAGCTCAAGGCGGCGGCCAAGGCGCTCAACGGTGCGGCCTCGCTGCTGCGCCGCGCCATCGGCAAGTCGCTCAAGCTGCGCTATGTGCCGATGCTGCGCTTCTTCGCCGATGAGGCGCTGCGCGAGGGTGATCGTATCGGCAGCATGATCCGTGAAGCCACTGCGCGCGACCTCGCGCATCCGGTCACGCCGAGTGCTGCAGTGCCTCCCAAAAAGAAACCCGCACCAACTCCGGACGATGGCGAAGGGTAAGTCGCGGCGCCGCAGCGTCGACGGCATTTTCCTGCTCGACAAGCCGCTGGGCCTGAGTTCCAACGCGGCGCTGCAGAACGTCAAGCACCTGTACAACGCCGAAAAAGCCGGCCATACCGGCAGCCTCGATCCCCTGGCCACCGGGCTGCTGCCGATCTGCCTGGGCGAGGCCACCAAGCTCAGCGCCTACCTGCTGGACGCGGACAAGCGTTACCAGGCGCGGGTGCGCCTGGGGCAGCGCACCAGCACCGGCGATGCCGAGGGCGAGGTGGTGCAGACCTCCGACCCGTCCGCCATCGGCCGCGGGCAGCTGGAGGCGGCGATTCCGCGCTTCCTCGGCGCCATCACCCAGATCCCGCCGATGTATTCGGCCATCAAGCTCGAGGGCAGGCCGCTCTACACCCTGGCCCGCGCCGGCATTGAGGTCGAGCGCCAGCCGCGCCAGGTGCGGATCAGCCAGCTGCGCCTGCTGGACTTCGACGGCCTGCATTTCGATTTCGAGGTGGCCTGTTCCAAGGGCACCTATGTGCGCACCCTGGCCGAGGACTGGGCCGCCGCCGTAGGGCAGCAGGCGCATCTGGCGGCGCTGCGCCGCACCGGTCTGGAGCCGTTCGACGGCGGCGCCATGATCACCCTGGAACAGCTGCAACAGGCCGAGCCGGGGGCGCCGCGCGACGGCCTGCTGCTGCCGCCGGGCACGGCCCTGCGCGGCTGGCCGCAACTGACGGTGGATGAGGTTCTGGCGCATCGCCTGAGCCGCGGGCAGGCGCTGCTGATGGAGGCGGGGCCGGCCGGCCTGACGGCGGTTTTCGACCAGCGGCAACGCCTGCTGGGCATCGCCGAAAGCGACGGCGCGGGTCATCTGGTACCCCGCCGTTGGATGAATCATGCGGAGAATAAGCCCGAATTAGGCTAAAGCCCCGAAATAGTGCCCCCAATCAGGGCTATATCAGGGCAATTGCTGTTGTGGGGCGGGGCAATCCCCGCTAAAATATCAAGTTCATCGAACGAATTTAAGAAAATTTTCGGAGCAAGTGATGCCGTTGTCCATTGATCAAAAGAGTGCGGTGGTTGCCAAATACCAGCGCGCCAAGGGTGATACGGGTTCGCCGGAAGTCCAGGTGGCCCTGCTGTCCGAGCGCATCAACAGCCTCGGCGGTCATTTCGAAGCGAACAAGAAGGATCACCATTCGCGCCGCGGCCTGCTGAAGATGGTCAACCAGCGCCGCAAGCTGCTCGATTACCTGAAGCTGGAAGACCAGAGCCGTTACGCCAAGCTGATCGCCGACCTCGGTCTGCGTCGCTAAGCAAGCAAGCCGCGCCCCGTGATTGCATTGGGGATGCGGCTTCTTCCGTTTCACCGCCCGCAAAATTAATCGAGCCAGCCATGGTCTATCCCGTCACGCCCGTTAAAAAAACCTTCCAGTACGGCGCCCATAGCGTCACCCTGGAAACCGGCGCCATCGCACGCCAGTCCACCGCCGCCGTCATCGTCACGATGGAACAGACCGTGGTCATGGTCACCGTCGTCGCGAAGAAGGACGCGAAGGAAGGTCAGGATTTCTTCCCGCTGACCGTCGACTACATGGAGCGCACCTACGCCGGTGGCCGCATCCCCGGCGGCTTCTTCAAGCGTGAAGGCCGCCCGACCGAGAAGGAAACGCTGACCTCGCGCCTGATCGACCGGCCGCTGCGTCCGCT
>JAMFRN010000264.1 GCA_026224805.1 Nevskia soli | reverse complement strand
GCTGCTCCAGCGGCATCGGCTACGCCCTGGCCGAGGCCTTTCAGGCGCGCGGCTGCATCACATATGCCACGGCGCGCAAGCCGCAAACCCTTGAGGCCCTCGCGGCGCAGGGCATCCATACGCTAGCGCTGGACGTGACCGACGCGGCTTCCATCGCCGCGGCGGTGAGCGCGGTGGAGGCACAGCACGGCGCGGTGGACGTGCTGGTGAACAATGCCGGCATCCCGGTGATGGGCCCGACGGCCGAGCTGCCGCTGGACGAGCTGCGCCGGCAGTGGGAAACCAATCTCACCGCGCCGGTGGCGATGGTGCAGGCGGTGGTGCCGGCCATGGCGCGCCAAGGCAGCGGCCGCATCGTCAATGTGGGCAGTGTTTCCGGCGTGCTCACCACGCCGTTCGCCGGACCTTATTGCGCCAGCAAGGCGGCGCTGCACAGCCTCAACGACGCGCTGCGCATGGAGCTGAAACCCTTCGGCATCGAGGTGCTGCTGGTGCAGCCCGGCGGCATCCAGTCCGGTTTCGGCGCCGGAGCCCAGGCGCAAACCGGGCGGCACACCTGGCGGCTCTACGCAAAATTTGCCGACAGCATCGCCAAGCGGGCGGGCGCCTCGCAGGAGCACGCCACCCCGACCAAGGTATTCGCCAAGGCATTCGTGCGTGAAGTGCTGGCTTCCAGCCCGCGGGCGGTGATTCGCCTGGGATCGGGCAGCAGCACCCTGCCGCGCCTGGCGCGACTGCCGGTGCGGATCAGGGACCAGCTGCTGATGCGCCGCTTCGGCCTGGGCGGCGGCTAGCGCCCGCCGACCACCACTTTCACCTCACGCTGCACCCGCGTCCCATTCATCGCCACCAGGCCGATCTCGGTGCGGCGCTGGTTGGCACTAGCTTCGAGCAGCAGCTTAGCCCGCTCCAGGTGTTCGTTCCACATCACCACCGCGGCGGCATCGGCGAAGCCGAAGCCGGCACTGGTCACGCTGGAACGCATCAGATGATCCTCGGCCACGATCTGCATCGACATGGCGCAATGGCCCAGGGTGAACAGCTGGGTGTCGGCCAGGTAGGTAACCTGGGCGCCATTCTCGGTCACCGGCTTGAACAGGTTGGCGATGATCTGGTGCCCCAGGCGCATACCGGTGATCTCGCGCGCGAACAGGGCAGCCGCGCCGCCGCTTTCCAGGGTGCCTAGCTCGGCATAGAGTGCGACCATGCGTGGCGTCAGCAGCAGGGGCCGCAGCGTCGCGAACAAGCCCAGCACATTGTGATCGAAAATCGGCCTCCAGCCCTTGGTCCGGTACAACTCGGCAGGCACCTGCAGGCGGACACTGTGCAGCGTGTGGCGGCCTTGCAGCGCACCCAGGGTGGCCACCGCAGCCTCGTCACCCACGGCGATCGCCGTGATCGGCCCGGTGGCCGCGATCAGCTGGTGCTTCATCGCCCGAATGCCGGTGGCACCGAAGCCGATCAATAAAGGTGTCATATCTTCACTCCATGCCCAAAGCCGGGCGCGCGATTGCCGCGCCAGCCCGTCGAGCGACTGTAAGCGCAATGCAGCGGAGCTTCGGGCTGGAACCGACAGGCGAGTCAGTTCTTCGGGGGAACGGTCGCCCCGGCGGACCTATCGGGGAAAGCGGCGGGAGCGGCTAAAGGTCCGGCTCGTCCGAAGGACGCCACTCCCGCCCCTGCGCCTCGCACAGAGGCCGGGACAGCCGCTGCGCATGGCGCGGCGAGGAGTGCCCGGCGTAAAACCCCAGCAGCTGGCGCAGATCCGCCTCGAAGTCGTCGCTGGCAGCCAGCGGCGGCCCAAAGGTGATGCGCTTGTGGCTGTAGTCGATCGCCGCTGGCACCACCGGCACCCCGGCGCCCCTGGCGACGTGGTAGAAGCCGCGCTTCCACTCCGGCGCAGCGCTGCGTGTGCCCTCCGGCGCCAGCAGCAGAACGAAGCCCGGCAGGCGCTTGAAGGTGTCGATGGTCTGCTCCACCACCCCTTTGGCGCTGTTGCGGTCGATCGGCTGGGCGCCGAGCAAGCGCAGCAACACGCCGGTGGCACCGCGGAAGGCGCTGTCCTTGACCATGGTGCCGGCGCGCAGCCCCAGGGCGGTCATGGCGACGAACGACACCACCCCGTCCATATTCGAGGTGTGGGGCGCGCCGATGAGGATCATTTTCGGCAGATCGGGGATGGCCCCCTGCAAGCGCCAGCCAATCGCCCGCAATACCACACGACCCAGCCAGCGCGAAAAGGCATTGCCCCGGCGCGGCACATTCGGTCCCAGCGACACACTCATTATTGTTGAACTCCCCCAAGGCGC
>JAMFRN010000263.1 GCA_026224805.1 Nevskia soli | reverse complement strand
CCCAGAGCAGGGTGGCGCGCTACGCTCAACCCAGCAGGATCTTCGGCTTGCTGCCCAGGCCTTCCAGCATCAGCTTGTTGATCTGCTTGACGAAGGCCGCGGGGTCTTCCAGCTGCCCGCCCTCGGCCAACACGGCCTGGTCATGTAGCAGGTGGGCGAGGTCGGAGAAGGCGCTCTCGTCGGCGGCTTCCTTCAGCCTCTGCACCAGCGGGTGGCCGCCATTCAGTTCCAGGATCGGCAGCGTGCCGAAGGGGTTGGCCTGGCCGGCCTGCTTGAGGATGCGCGCCATGCGCAGCGAGATGCCGTGCTCGCCGGCGACGAGGCAGGCGGGCGACTCGGTCAGTCGGGCGGACAGCTTGGCCGAGGCGATCTTGCCGGCCAGTACTTTCTGCAGCCGTTCCAATGTGTCCTTGTAGGCCGATTCCTCCGCGGCCTTTTCCGGCGTGTCGATCACCGACTCGACGTCGGCGGCTGCGCTGGCCACGCTTTCCAGCTTCTTGCCCTCGAATTCCGGCAGATGGCTGGTGACCCATTCGTCCACCCGGTCGGTTAGCAGCAGCACCTCGTAGCCCTTGGCGCGGAAGCCTTCCAGGTGCGGGCTGTTGCGCGCCGCGGAGAGGGTGTCGGCGGTGAGGAAGTAGATGGCCTTCTGCTCCGGCTTCATCCGGGTGATGTAGCTTTCCAGGGAAGTCATGGCGTCGCCCGCGGTGGACTGGAAGCGCAGCAGCCTGGCGATACGCTCCTTCTGCCCCTCGTCCTCGATCACGCCTTCCTTCAACACCGTGCCGAAGGTCTTCCAGAACTCGGCGTATTCCTCGGGCTTGTTGGCGGCCAGGTCCTCCAGCAGGTCGAGCGAGCGCTTCACCAGCGCGGCGCGGATCTTCTCCACCGTGCGGTTGTTCTGCAGCAGCTCGCGCGACACGTTCAGCGGCAGGTCGGCGCTGTCCACCAGGCCGCGCATGAAGCGCAGCCACGGCGGCAGCAGCTCGGCCGCCTTGTCCATGATGAAGACGCGCTTCACATACAGCTGCACGCCGTGCGCCGGGTCGCGCTCGAACAGGTCCATCGGCGCGCGCTTGGGCAGGTACAGCAGCGAGGTGTACTCGAGATTGCCTTCCACCTTGTGATGGGCCCAGGCGCGGGCGTCTTCCCAGTCGTGGCTGAGGTGCTTGTAGAACGCCTGGTAATCCTCGTCCTTCAGCTCGGACTTGGGCCGCGTCCAGAAGGCGCGGGCCTGGTTCAGGGTTTCTTCCTTGCCGTCGTGAATCAGCACGATGGGCAGGCCCAGGTGATCGGAATACTTCTGCACCAGATGGCGCAGGCGTTCCGGCTGCAGGAACTCCTTGTCTTCGGTGCGCAGGTGCAGAATCACCTCGGTGCCGCGGCTCTCCTTGTGGTGCGGCTGGATCTCGTAGGCGCCTTCGCCGTCCGAATCCCAGCGCACGCCTTCGGCGTCAGTGCGCTTGGTCAGCACGCTGACTTTCTCGGCGACGATGAAGGCGGAATAGAAGCCGACGCCGAACTGGCCGATCAGCTGGGTGTCCTTGGCCTCGTTGCCGCTCAAGGCCTCGAGGAATTTCTTGGTGCCGGAGCGGGCGATGGTGCCGAGGTTTTCGATCACCTCGTCGCGGTTCATGCCGATGCCGTTGTCCCTGATGGTCAGGGTGCCTGCGGCGGCGTCCGGGATCAGCTCGATATGCAAGGCGTCGCCACCCAGCAGTTCCGGTTTGGCCAGCGCCTCGAAGCGCAGCTTTTCGCAGGCGTCGGAGGCATTGGAGATCAGCTCGCGCAGGAAGATTTCCTTGTGCGAGTACAGCGAATGGATCACCAGGCGCAGCACCTGGCGGGTTTCTGCCTGGAATTCCCTTGTTTCAGTCGTCATTGGCTTGCTTGATGGATAGATTGTCGTAACGTGACCCAGTGCTCATTTGGGGTGCGCGGCGGCCTGATTCAAGGCTTTTGACCAGTTGCCGGCTCCCTCCGCCGGAAGCTAGGCTGTAGCAGGCCCGCATTGGCGGACCGAGAATATACAAGAAGGGGATCGATGTTCGCTGTCCGGCTGTGCCGCCCAGGTGGGTGGCGCCGCGCCCGGGCGGATGGGGGCTTCTGTACCGTAGGCCCGCGGCGCTGCAAGGCTGTACTGCCATATCTGTTGCTGCCCTTGCTGCTGGCGGCCATGGATACCTGCGCCGCACCCCTGGGCGATCCGCCAATTACCCGTTTTGCGCCGAACATCGAGGTCTACCCGCAGACTTTCGACCTGGCCCAGGACGCCGCCGGGGTGATCTATGTCGGCGCTACCAATGGGGTGATGAGCTTCGACGGCGCCCGCTGGCGGCTGATCCGCCTGCCCAACGGCGACCTGGCCCGCTCCCTGGCCAGCGACGGTCATGGCCGTATCTACGTCGGGGGCTACGGCCTGTTCGGCTACCTGGAGCGCGATGCCCAGGGGGCGGAGCAGTTCCACGACCTGACCGCCCTCTACCACGAGCAGCTACACGGCGAGAGCTTTGACGACATCTGGAACATTCTGGTCACGCCGCAGGGCGTGTTCTTCATGGCGCTGTCGCAGCTGTTCCAGTATCTGCCCGAAACGCAAGCGGTGCGGCTGTGGCGCTATCCACAGCACTACGGCACCATCGTCGAAAGCCATGGCGAAGTGCTGGTGCAGTTCCGCGAGCAGGGCCTGAAGCGCCTTCACAACGGCGAGTGGGAGGCCATCCCCGGCAGCGAGCCGCTGACCGACCTGATCTACCAGTTCCTGCACCTGCCCGACGGCGGCCTGCTGACCCTGGCGCGCGACGGGCGCTGGCGCGAATTCCGCGATGGTCGCGTCAGCGACTACCCCATGCCCGACGGCTTTCCGCCGTCCTCGTTCCTGATGATGGGGCGCGAGCTGGGCGACGGCAGCATCGCCCTGGCGGGCGAGGACGGCCGCCTCTACCTGTTCGATCCGGCCAGCCATCGCGGGCGCAGTTTCCGGGTCGAGGACAGCGCCCTCAACGGCATCGTCCAGGCGGCCGACGGCGGCCTGCTCACGCTCAGCAATCTCGCCGTGTTCCATGTCGCCTGGCCGACCGCGTGGAGCGTGATCCGACCGGAAACCGGACTCAACGGCGGCGTCCATCACATCGCGCAGTGGGGCGACCGCTGGTTGCTGCTGACCGATTCCGGTGTTTATGAGGCGCTGCATCCGGCCGCCGCAACGCCGTCGTTCCGCCGCCTCGACTGGAGCGCTTTCGAGTCCTGGGATCTGCTGCCGCTGGACCCGGGAAGCGCCCTGCTGGCCGACGCTTACAGCGTCAAGCTGGTACAGGGGGATCATGCCCGCAAGCTGTTCGACATCCCGGCGGCGCCGTTCCTGCTGCACCGCTCGAAATTCGATCCGGAAGTCATCTATGTCGGCACCGAAACCGGTCTGGCCGTGCTGCGGCGGGAGGGTGGTCAGTGGCAGCTGCCGCTCGACGCAACGGACCTCGACACCCACCGCATCACCAGCCTGGTCGAACTGGGCCCGCACGAACTGCTAGTCGGATCGGACCGTGGCGGCGTGCATCGCGTGCGGCTGGCCGATGACGATTCGCGCATTGTCGAATTGCACGGCTACGGCCTGGCCGACGGTATCGCCTACGGCCGCCTCGCCGCCGCCACCCTCGCCACGCTGGCCGACGGCGTGCCCTACGCCGCCACCGCCGGCGGCATCTATCGCTGGACCGGCGAGCGCTTCGTGCGCACCGAGCTCGATGGCCTGGAAGCCCTGCGCCAGAAGGACGAGGAACTGACCCTGGCGCTGGCGCCGAACGGCGATCAGTGGGCTTATGGCTACAGCCGCATCTACCGCCGATCCGCCGGAGGCTCCTGGAAGCAGGAGCCGGTGGGCAGCATCCTGCACGGCGCGCTGGAGGCGCATAGCTTCGAGGGGCAGGACAGCACCCTGTTTGCCGCCAATGGCGAGGTATTGCGCCACGACGCCGTGTCCGCCACGGCCGGCGCCAGCCCCGCGCTGAGCCTGCGCGCGGTGGAGCGCCTGGATGAAAACGACGAGCCGCAGGCCCTGCCGTTGCAGCCGGACGCGGCGCCGCGCTTCAGCCAGGCGCAGATGGCGCTGCGCTTCCACATCGCCCTGCCGGATTACCGCAGCACCGGCGAAGTGCGCTATCAGGTCCATCTGGCTGGGTTCGACCAGCGTTTCGGCGACTGGTCCAAATCGCGCACCTATACCTACCGCCGCCTGCCGCCGGGCGAATACCGTTTCGAGGCGCGCGCCCTGGATGGCCTTGGCCATGTCAGCGAGATCATCCCGTTCAGCTTCGTCGTGGCCGAGCCCTGGTTCAACACCGCCTGGGGCCGCGTGCCGGGACTATTGCTAATCGGCCTCACCGCCGTGTTCGCCGGCCTGCTGGTCGCGCGCCTGCGCACGCGCCGGCTGGCGCTGGAGAAATTCCGGCTGGAAGAGGAGGTGCAGTCGCGCACGCTGGCGCTGGAAGCGGCCAACCGCCGTCTCGACAAGATGGCCCATCTCGATGGCCTCACCGAGATTCCCAACCGCCGCCGTCTCAACGACTATCTGAGCGAAGTCTGGGCCCGCTGCGCCGAACTGGGCCGGCCCGTATCAGTGCTGGTGATCGACGCCGACCACTTCAAGGAATACAACGACCAGCACGGCCATCTCGCCGGGGACGAGGCGCTGAAAAAGCTGACCCAGGTGCTGACCGCCTGCCTGCGCCGCGCCGAGGACCTGGTGGCGCGCTTCGGCGGCGACGAGTTCGTCGCCGTACTGCCCGGCGCCGAAATGCATATCGGCCGCGAGGTGGCCGAGATCATGCGCCGCACGGTCGAAGACAGCGGCGTCGGCGTCACCATTTCGGTCGGCTACTCCTCGCGCGTGCCGCAGCTCAATGAAACGGTCTGGGCGTTGGTGCACGAGGTGGACGGAGCGCTGTACGACGCCAAGCGCGGCGGACGCAACCGGGTGGCGGGGTTTGGCGAAGCGGGGCCGGCCTAGACGCTACCCGGCGGCAAAAGGCGCATCAACTTCCTATACTGGTGCAGGGTCGCCGGGTTGGCGGCCGAAGCTCCGGTCGATCGGCAGTCCCGGGCTGTCGCCGTTGCGCGCGCATCGAATATTCAGCCGCCGTATTTCGCCATGGAAGACAAACCTGCAGCGGTGCACATCAAATCCCAAACCCGGACCGCAGCGGCCGGCCTGTTCGCGCGGGCGCTCGATCACTACCGGCAGGGGCAATACCAGTCGGCGAGCGATGTGCTCGGCTCCGCGCTGCGGGCGGAACCCAGGAACCCCAGGCTGTGGTATCTCGCCGGCGCCACCTTCAAGGCCCTGCGCCAACCGGCCCAGGCCGAACATTGCCTGCGCACGGCGCTGGCCCTGGCGCCGACCTTCGTCGAAGCGCACAACGATCTGGCCGTGTTGCTGCACGAGAGCAACCGCGTTGCGGAAGCGATCGTCGTCTACCGGCAGGCGCTCGAGCATGCACCGGCCAACGCGCAGGTGCTGAACAATTTCGGCGCCGCGCTGGCCAAGCAAGGTCAGCTGGAAGAGGCGCTGCAGTGCTTCGACCAGGCGCTCGGCCTGAATCCTGCGTATGCCAAGGCGCATCACAACCGCGGGCGCGCCCTGGCCAATCTGGGCCGTCTCGGCGAAGCGCATCAAGCGCTGCACGCGGCGATTGCGCATGCGCCGCCGGGGGAGAAAGCGCGCTTTTACCGGACCCTGGCTTTTCTCAAGCGATTCTCGCCCGGCGATGCGGAACTGCCGGAGATGGAGGCTCTGGCCCTGGATATCGAGTCGCTTCCCGCCCGCGAGCAGATGGAACTGAATTTTGCGCTGGGCAAGGCCTACGCCGACGTCGGCGAGCGCGAACGCTCGTTCCGTCATTTCCTGGCCGGGAACAGGGAGAAACGGCGGCAGACGCCCTACGACGAGGCGGCGGCGCTGGCCAGGCTCGAGCGCATCCAGTCCGCGTTTTCGCCGGGCTTGATGGCTGCCCGCAAGGGCGCTGGCCAGGTTTCCGCAGTGCCGGTGTTCATCCTCGGCATGCCGCGTTCCGGCAGCACCCTGGTGGAGCAGATCCTGGCCAGCCATCCGCAGGTCTACGGCGCCGGCGAATGCGAGGAGTTCAGGTCCGTGGCCGACGCGACCCCGCTGGCGGACGGCAGGGCGCTGCTGCCTGATGGCATTGCCGATCTGCCGGACGCAGGCCTGCGCAAGCTGGGCCAGGACTATCTTGAGCGCATGCAGGCACTGGCGCCCCATGCACCACGCATCGTAGACAAGACGCTGACCAACTTCCTGCACCTGGGCCTGATCCACCTGGCGCTGCCGTCCGCCAGGATCATCCATACCCGGCGCGATCCGGTCGACACCTGCCTGTCCTGTTTCTCCCATATCTTCAACGGCGATCACCCTTACTCCTACGATCTGTCCGAGCTGGGCCGCTACTGGCGCGCTTACGATCGCCTGATGGCGCACTGGCGCAGCGTGCTGCCGGCGGGCGTCATGCTGGAAATCGAGTACGAGGAGATGGTCGGAGACCTGGAAGGGCAGAGCCGCCGCCTGCTGGCCCATTGTGGACTGGAGTGGAACGACGCCTGCCTGGAATTCCACAAGACGCAGCGCCCGGTGTATACCGCCAGCGTGACCCAGGTGCGCGAGCCGATCTATCGCAGCTCGGTGCAGAAATGGCGGGCTTATGGGGATCGGCTACAACCGCTGCTGGATGCCTTGGCCGGATAAAAGGCGGCCTCCGCGCCCCGCTGCGCAGGTCGGTTACCATGCATCCACAACCATAATCCCGAGGAGAGCCCGTCATGGCCGTTACGCCGGCAGCAGTCCGCGAAGTCATCCGGAAGTACGTCGAAGCCTGGAGCAGGGGCGACAAGCAGTTGTTGCTGTCGATCTTTGCCGAAGATGCCGTCTGGTGCGATCCGGTCGGCACGCCGGCCTTCGTCGGTCATGCAGGCGTCGCCGCGTTCTGGGATTTCGCCCATCAGGACCAGGCGCGGCAACTCACGCCGCAGGTCAACCGCATTGTGGCCTGCGCCAACGAAGGGATCCTCGATTTCACCATGCAGGTGCGGGTGCCGCATCTGAACCAGGGCCTGGATCTCAGGGTGGTGGACCGCTTTGTCATCAACGACGCCGGCAAGATCCAGACGGCCAATGCCTATTGGGATGAAACCAGCGCCTCCGCCCCGGCAGGCATGGATTTCTTCGCGCCCAATATCGAAGAGGCTTACCAGAAATAGATGGCGCGGGCGGCGGCTCTCGCGCAGCGGCCGCTTGAGGTAGGCTGTCCGCCATGATCCGGACCTTTGCGGCATCCTTCGCATGAGCCTGCGCAGCCAGGTGCGCTTGCGCCTGCTGCTGGGCGACGATATCGCCTTCGGCCCGGGCAAGGCCGATCTGCTGGAGGCGATCCAGCGCGCCGGCTCCATCTCCGCCGCCGCCAAGACGCTGGACATGTCCTACCGCCGCGCCTGGATGCTGGTGGAGACCATGAATAGCTGCTTCCAGTCGCCGCTGGTGAAATCCGCCAAGGGCGGCAGAGGCGGCGGCGGGGCCGAAGTCACGCCGGCCGGACTGGTGGTGCTGGAGGCGTTCCGCCGCCTGCAGCGGGAGGTGGCGCAAGTGGTCGATGCGCATTTGCCGACCTTCGAGCGGCAGGCGCGCCGGCCGCGCCGCCGGTCCGCACCCAAGGCATAAGTCCCGCATAACCTGATTGCGCAACGATGGTGCCGCTCTGCGATATATTGGGCGGAATAGATCGTGTGACTGGACTTTCGGGAAACCCAATGAAGAACTTGCTGCTGCTGCTCACCGGCCTGCTGTGCATGGGCGCGGCGCAAGCCGCCGATACTCTCACCATCGCCGCCGCCGCCGATCTGACGCTGTGCCTGGATGATCTCAACGCGGCGTTCAAGGCAACCCATCCGGACGCCGATCTCAAGTCCAGCACCGGCTCCTCCGGCAACTTCCTGGCGCAGATCAAGAACGGCGCGCCGTTCGATGTATTCCTCTCCGCCGACATGTCCTATCCCAGGGAACTGGTGAAGTCCGGCCAGGCGGTCGAGGCCTCGCTGACACTGTATGCCACTGGCCACATCGTGCTGTGGAGCACCAACCCGGCGGTGGACGTCAGCAAGGGCCTGGCGGTGCTGAACAGCGATGCGGTGAAGAAATTCGCCATCGCCAATCCCGATGTGGCGCCCTACGGCCGCGCGGCGAAGGCGGCATTGCAGAGCGCGGGCCTGTGGCAGCCGCTGCAGCCCAAGCTGGTCAGCGGCGAGAACATCGCGCAGACCGCGCAGTTCGTGCAAAGCGGCAATGTCGATGCCGGCATCGTCGCGCTGTCCTTCGTGCTGTCGCCCAAGGTGGCGGGAACAGGAAAGTACTATCGCATCGCCGAAGATCAATATCCGGTGCTCGAGCAGGGCGCCGTGATCACTTCCAGGGGTGCGGCAAATCCCCTGGCCGCAGCCTATATCGATTTCCTGCGCTCGCCGCAGGCGCGGGCGGTGTTCGACCGCTACGGCTTCCTGCTGCCGGCGAAGTCCTGAGAGCCGGAAAGCAATAGTCTGCGGCTGCGAATGCACCATTGCGGGGCAAGGACAGTTTCATTTCAATCGAACGCGGGGATTGGCAGCGTCGTGGAGTAGAATCGAACTCCGCCCCCAGCGAGCCAGGTTCCCGACATGCAACTGATCGTCGCCGTTATCAAACCTTTCAAGCTCGACGATGTGCGCGAGGCGCTGTCCGAGCTTGGTGTCTCCGGCATCACTGTCACCGAGGTCAAGGGCTTCGGCCGCCAGAAGGGTCATACCGAGTTGTATCGCGGCGCCGAGTACGTGGTCGACTTCCTGCCCAAGATCAAGCTCGAGATCGCCATCGAGGAGGAGCGGGTGGAAGCCGCGATCGAGGTCATCAGCAAGGCGGCCCATACCGGCAAGATCGGCGACGGCAAGATCTTCGTCTATTCCCTGGATCAGGCGATCCGCATCCGCACCGGACAGACCGGCAAGGACGCGTTGTAAATCGGACAGGGCTGTCCGCGAAGCTCATGCAGCCGTTCGCGGAGTTGCCCATGGTCGCGCTCGCTGTCGCGTAATCTGCTGAACAACATGACGGCAGTGAAGAGAACAAGTGCGCAGCCATCTCCCGGTCATTCCTGCTTTGGGATCGATTGATCGAAGTGCCGGTTGCAGAGGTGGAAAGTTGCAATGGATCCGCCGACGCAGAACAAAATCGGAATCAGGAATTCGTGGTCGGGGCGGGTGAACTCGATCATCAGTGCGATCGCTGTAACCGGCATTTTCAGCGACGAAGCCAGGAAGGCCGTCGCCCCGACGATGGCGAAAGCGCCTGGTGGCACGCCCGGCCACGCAAGATTCCACAGGCCGCCGATGACGATGGCGAGCAGGGCGCCGATGGCCACGCTGGGTGTGAGCAGGCCGCCCTCCGCACCCGCGCGCAGGCTGGCCGTCACGACCAGCAGTTTCAGGATCAGCAGGCTCGCCGCCAGCCTGACGCCCAGATCGTTGTCGAAGCCCATCTGCGCAGGGCCCTTGCCGTTGCCGAGCAATTGCGGGAAAGGGATTGCCAGCAGGCCGATGATGAGGAACACGGCAAGGCACCAGGGCAGCAGGCCTGCATCCTGTGGTGCGCGGGCGCGCGCCGCCGTGATCAGACGCACGAAGCCATGGGCGGCAAAACCGAATGCCGGTCCCGCCACGATCGACCAGGCGACGAGGGACGGGCTGATCGCGAGCGGCAGAACGTGGTATTGGGACTCGTCGCCCAGGCCGATCCACGCCACCAGGGCCGCGATTACCGACGTGACGATGGCGGGAATGATCGCGGCCAGGCTGAACGTGCCGAGCAATACTTCGAGTACGAACAGCGCCCCGCTGAGCGGGACGTTGTATACCGCGGCCAGTCCCGCGCCGGCGCCGCAGGCCACCATGATCCTGCTGTCCGCCGCGCTCAAGCCGGCGCGGTGACACAGCCACCCCGCGAAGGTGGCGCCGATTTCGCGCGGCGCCACTTCGCGGCCGAGCGGAGAGCCCAGGGCCACCGTGACGATCTGCAGCAGGGCATGCACGGTGCTTGAAACAACCGGCATGCGCGGATCGGCCCTGCCGATCGCCGCCTTGATGCTGAGCAGCGGGCGGCCAAAGCGGTACAAGGCCCACCAGCCCACTCCCGCCACCAGGCCGCAGATGGTCAGAACCAGGACTCTTCGCGCCGGCGCGGCCGCGCTCACCCCTTGCAGGAAGCTTTCGTCACTGATCACGGCATGGACGCTGTAGCTGTAGGCCAGGTGTTGAATGAAGTGCAGCAGCAGGGCCAGGAACATGCCGCCGAGTCCGGCGCCGATCCCGGTCAGGATCATCACCCCCAGCAAAACCGGAATCGATGTCCTGTTATTGTCCTCGGGGTTCTCCCGGAGAAGCTCCGTCTTCTGGATTTTCTTGTAGTCCATGCGCCAAGAGAAGCATGAAAGAGGCAATTGCGCCATCCGTCAGTTGTGGTTGTACTTTGCCGCCTTCCCACACGCCGGCGAGATTCCCCGGTCGCCGCCGACAGGCATGCAAAAAGCCCCGGACGGAAACCCGTCCGGGGCTCAAGACCTCAGGGTTGTTGCTTACTTGGTTTCGGCTGAAGCCTGGTTGGAAGCGACGCTATAGCCCTTGCTGTCATAGGCCTTGACCGTGAAGTAATACGTCGTATACGTCGACAGGCCGGTGACTTCAGCGCCCGGGCTGGTGACATACCCCAGCGCCGTGGCGCTTTCGCCGCCGGACTTGGTGCCCATATACACGTAGTACCGGGTTGCGCCGCTCGACGCGTTCCAGTTCAGCACCACCGCTCCATAGCCGCCGTACCTGGTGCCGCTTGCGGTCAGGCCACTCGGCGCGGCCGGAGCGCCGCTGCCACCGCTGCTGCTCGAGCTGCCGCCGCTGCTGGACGAGCTGGAACTGGAGCTGCTGCTGCCGCTGCTGCTCGAGGAGCTGGAGCTCGAGCTGCTGCCGCTGCTCGAGCTGGAGCTGCTCGAACTGCTGCTGCCGCTGCTGGAGCTTGAACTGCTGGAGCTGGAGCTGCTGCTGGAGGAGCTGCTGCTGCCGTTGACCGAGGCGATCACGCCCGCATACAGGTTGGCGCCGTTGTAGGAGCCCCAGCCCGATGCGGTGTCATAGCCAACCACCGCGCTGAAGTGGTTGTTGGTGCCGCTGGTCACGTCGTGGAAGTCGCTGGCATAGGACGTGGAGTTCTCGGCCAGCGTGTAGATCGTCGGATTGGCGAAGCCCGGGCTCTTGCCCAGGCCCTTGGCGATCAGGCTCCAGAACGCCGCGTACTGCGGAGCCGCGTCGCTGGTGCCGCCGACGATGCACCAGCCGCTGCAGCCGTCCGTGTCGTAGATGTAGAAGCCGGTGTTGGGATCGGCATCCAGGGCTACGTCCGGCACATTGCGCATGGTGGTCGAGAACTGGCCCGAGGGCGCGTTCGAGACGACACCTTTCTGGTACGAGGGGATCGTCCACAGCGTGCTGATGCCGCCGCCACCGCCTTCGGTGGAGCTGGTATCCCATGGCACTTCCGAGGTGTAGGCCTGGGCCGAGGTGGTGGTCAGCGTGGTGCCGCCGACACCTACGACTTCCGGTTGCGAGGCGGGATCATCCACCGCGAGCGTCTTGGTGCCGCAGTCGTACGCGCCGGAGTCGCCCGCCGCGGCGAACAGCGAAATGCCCTCGGCCACCATCTTGGTGAAGACGGTGTTCTCGGAATTGGCGGCGCTAGACCCTTCGCTCGATTCGCACTCGCCCCAGGAGGTGCTGACCGCGCTGACCAGATCGTCATCCGCGATCTGGGTGTAGGTGTCGAGCACGCCGCTGCTGGAGTTCGGGCCGGTGTAGACATACATCGACGAGGGATTGGAGGTCGCCATCACCATTTCGATGTCGAGCATGACCTCGGTCGAACCGGTGGTGGTGCTGGTGCCGCCGTCGACCGTCTTCTGCGTGATGGTCGGGCTGGTCAGGCTGAACTTGCTGGCGTAGGTCGCGGCATCCGTGTACTTGGCGCTGGACAGCTCGAAGATCGCCACCGGCGTGCCGCCGTTCTGGATGCTGTTCAGGTTGTACGCCGTCTTGATGTCCGCGGGGCCGTAGGAGCCGTCGGACTGGGTGCCCGCGTGCGGCTGCGCCGCGGCGGAAACCTCGGCCTCCGAAGCCGGGCCGCGCTTGACCAGATAGGAGTGCAGCGGCCGGTTGTCCAGCGCCGTCGCCCCAGCGCCGATTCCGAAAAACGCGAATGGCACCGCCGCTTCACGATCCGCGGCCAGGAACTGCTTGCCGTCGGCCTGTTCCAGCAACTGCATCTGCGAGCCGAAGACATTGCGGATGGTGGCGGCCGGAGCTGCCACGTTGAGCAGGGTGCGGCTGGAGTGCTCCTTGACGACGGTCAGGCCGAACTGGGTCGCCAGGGATTTCAGCTTGTCGTAATCCGCCTGCGTCGGCGCGAACTGTGCATCGAACTCGGCGGAGTTCAGGAACTGGTGATATTGCGGATCACCGACCTTGTACATATGGCTGAGCAGGTCATTCAGCTCAGCCTGATTGCGCAGCGGCAGGCTCAGGGCGAACTGCACCTGTTCCTGCTCGGCGGCAGCGCGCACCACATGGTCCCCGACCTGCGCGGCGTGTGCCGATCCCAAAAATGACGTACCTAGAAACACCCCTGCTGCAAACAATCCGAGTCTGGCATTAGCACTCAGCTGCAACGCTTCCTTGCGACGCTTTGTATGCTGTTTCATGTAGTCCCTCGTTAGTTAAGGATTGATCGATGGCCTTTCCTGGCCGAACCCTTAACCACTGCCTCCCTGCACAGGCGACAGAAAAAACGAAAAACAAAAAACGGCTCCCCTTGACGGGTGGCCCGTCTCTTCGGTCGTAGTAGATTTCCCCCCAATGCAGCCGTGACAGCGGTGAATGTCCAGCAACTTTAAAAGACCATCTGCCTTCAGCGTATTCTCTTTTTCGTAATTGCGTGGTAAGGAAAATGTAAGGTTAAAAAAGCCCGATTTTCGGACCGGATTTCGTGCCGTGGCGGTGCACGGCGCCGCCTCAAGCCCCCAAAAGATTCGTTTGAAATCGATATCTGACCCATTGAGGGGCGTTGCATTCGCCTCGCGAAAAGGGCCGTGCGATGTCACTTCATTAAGAAAATTTTGCTACTCATTTCGGACTAAGCCGCGGTACGCCCCAAGGCGTAGGGTAGCCAATACATAGCTGCACATTATTAAAACCAGAGGGGAGTGCTCATGGCTCAAGGGAGTCGTGCGGTCCTGTCGCACGGGCCGCTTCGTTCCGTCCTGCTGCTTGCCGTTCTTGCCATTGGCATTCAAGGCGAGGCGCAAGCGGGTTCCTACGATTTCGACGGCATCCATGCCGATTACAAGCTGACGGTCAACTACGGCGTGGCGATGCGCATGAAGGAGCCATCGAATGCGCTCATCAATGGCCCGATCGACAACTTTCAGCTCAACCTCGGCGGCATCCTCAGCGGCACCGGGTTCACGCAGACCGGCCTGCCCACCACCATCAACGAGGATGACGGCGATCGCAATTTCAAGCAGTTCAGCCTGATCAACAATCGCATCAGCGGCCTGCTGGAAACCCAGTTCACCTATGAGAATTACGGCGTGGTGCTGAGCGGCGACGGCTTCTACGACCAGGTCTATCACCATCCCAACGACAACAACTCGCCCGATACCATCAACACGGATATTCCGGTCAGTCATTTCACTCCCGGCGCACGGTACTACGACGGCCAGCGCACGCGCCTGCTCGATGCCTATGCCTACGGCACCTGGCCGCTCACCGACAACATGACCCTGGACTTACGCGCCGGCCAGCAGCTCGTCGCCTGGGGCGAGAGCCTGTTCTTCTCCGGCATGGCCATCTCACAATCCGCGGCCGATGCCACCAAGGCCTTCACCCCCGGCGTGGAAGTGAAGGAGATCCTGCTGCCCGGCAACCAGGTCTCGGCCAGTCTCGCCATCGGCGAAAAATGGACCGTGATGTCGTACTACAAGCTGGCCTTCAAGAAGACCGAAATTTTCCCGATAGGCGATTACTTCTCGTCGACCGACAGCGTCGGCCCCGGCGCTTCGTTTTCCTACGGCGCCATCAACCCGCTTTACCTGTCCAGCTGTCCCGGCCTGCTCGGCAATCTCAGCTTTTTGTGCCAGCTGGGCGGCGGTCTCGGTGGCACGCTGATCGGCGCGGTGCCATACATCCTCATTCCCAAGGGCGACGACCGCAAGCCCAGCGATTTCGGCCAGTACGGCATCGGTGTGAAAACCCAGATCACGCCCGGGACCACCATCGGCATCCACTACCTGCGCTACACCGATCCGAATCCCTCGGTCGATTTCACCACCGGCTATCCGGTGATCGCCACCCGGCCGGTGCTTACCACCCAGGTGCTCAACGAGCCCAGCGCTACTTCGTACTTCGAGACCTGGTACACCGGCATCCACCTGATCAGCGGCACCTTCTCCACCGTGGTGGGCCCGGTCAACGTTGCCGGCGAGCTCAACTACCGCTCGGGCCTGGCGATTCCGGTGCAGTCGCTGCAGCTCGGCACGGTCGATCCGGAATTCAGCCGCGGTGATCTGGGCCAAGCGCTGGCCTCGGCGATCTACGCCACCAATCCGCACCTGTGGTTCGACAACATCTCCCTGGTCGGCGAAGTCGGCTACGTCCATGCCTATCATGTCGATCCGGTGCAGACCCGTCCCGGCATCATCGCCGTCGGCAACGGCGACTCGCTGTTCTACGACCGCAACTCCTGGGCCTTCCAGACCCTGATGATTCCGGGCCGGAGCAACGTCATCAACGGCTGGGACCTGAGCGTGCCGCTCAGCCTGGGCATGCTGGTCAAGGGCAATCCGTCCATGCCGGGGGCCTTCGGTGCCTTCAGCGGCGCCGGCGATCTGCGTCTGAGCACCGGCGTCTCCATGCAATACCTGCAGAACCTCCAGCTCAGCCTCAGCTACAGCTTCTTCTTCGGCAACGTCAACCAGAACGTCGGTCCGAGCTTCATCAAGCAGGATGCTTACGCCGATCGCGACTATCTGGCGTTCAGCGCCAAGTACACCTTCTGACAACAAGATGAGGCCGCATCGGGGTGTCAGAACGGCGGCTTCCGGGCACTTGTCCGCCACCGGCTACCGCCCGGCGGCAATAACGGTGTGACTAGTTACTCAGGTCCAAGCTGCTAGGGGGTCCTACAAGAAATAGAATTCCGGGGGATGTCGATGACGCAGCAGTTTGCCGACCTGGCCACTGGCTCCGGCTTTCTGCCGCATGGTTATTGCCTGGCCTGGGACCCGTTACTGTTGTGGACCATCGTCAGCGCCCATGCCGTGATCGGCCTGTCCTATTTCTCGATCCCGATCGCCATCTTTTATTTCCTGAAGCGGCAGAAGGATCTGCGCTTCAACGGGCTGTTTCTGATGTTCGGCCTGTTCATCCTGGCCTGCGGCACCACCCATTTCATCAGCCTGGTCAACATCTGGTATCCGGTTTACCGCCTTGACGCCTCGGCCCTGGCCGTTACCGCCGGTATTTCCCTGGCTACCGCGTTGCTGCTGTGGCCGCTGATTCCGCAAGTGTCGGCTTTCCTGCACCGGCAACGGCTGACGAGGGAGAATCTGCAGACGGTCAATGTCCGCCTTGGCGAATCGCTCGGGCAACTCGAACAAAGGCGCATCGAGGCCGAACAGAGCGAGCGGCGCTTCCGCCTGAGCTTCGAGAATGCGCCCATCGGCAAGGCGATCGTCGGCCTCGATGGGCACTGGATCGACGTCAATCATGCCCTGTGCACCATGCTGGGCTATTCCGAGCAGGAGTTGCTCGCCTCAAGTTTCCAAGACATCACGCACGCCGACGATCTCGAGCGGGATCTGACGCACCTGGGAGATCTGCTGGCGGGGCACGGCAACAGCTACCGCATGGAAAAGCGCTACTTCCACAAGCTCGGGCACGAAATCCACGCCCAGCTCGATGTGGCGGTGCAGCGCGACGAGCAGGGCCAGCCGGTTCACTTCATTTCACAGATTCAGGACATCACTGCGCGCAAACGCGTCGAGGCGGAATTGCAGGAAAGCAAGCTGCAACTCGAAGCGGGCTTTGCCAGGCTCAAGCGGCAGAATGAGGAGATCACCGCTCTGGGTGAACTGAGCGCCATTCTCCAGGCCTGCCATGATCTCGAAGAAATGATCGTACCCTTGGGGCGCTTTTCGCAACTGTTGTTTCCGGACTTTTCCGGAGCGCTGCATCTGATACATGCCTCGCGCAATTATCTGGAATGCGTGATGCGCTTCGGCCGGCCGATCCTGTGTGAGCCGGTCTTCCAGTCCGACACCTGCTGGGCCCTGCGGCGCGGCCAGCCGCACTGGCTGGGACAGGATGGATTGCGCTGCGCCCACCTCCATGAGGATGCCGCCGGCCAAGTCACTCTGTGCGTTCCGGTGATGGCGCACGGCGAAACCATTGCCTTGTACTTTCTGCAGGCGGACGCTGCCATTGGCAATCTCGAATTGCAGGAGATGCAGCCGCATCTGGAGCAGTTGACGGCGATGGTGGCCGACCGCATCGGCATTGCCATCGCCAACGTCAGGCTGCGCGAAACGCTGCGCCTGCAATCGATCCGCGATCCACTCAGTGGCCTGCTCAACCGCCGCTACCTGGAGGAATCCCTGCCTCGCGAACTGGGCCTGGCGCGGCGCGAGTGCTATGAACTGGCCGTGCTGATGATCGACGTCGATCACTTCAAGCGTTTCAACGATACCTACGGCCATGACACCGGCGACCAGGCACTGCGGCTGATCGGTCAGCTGTTCCTCAGCCAGTTCCGTGGCAGTGACACAGCCTGCCGTTTCGGCGGAGAGGAATTCGCTATCGTATTGCCGCGCACCAACCTGATCCAGGCGAAGGCGAGGGCGCAGGAGCTGTTGGAAAAAGTCCGCCAGCTCGAAGTCACCCATCAGGGGGTAGTCGTCGGCACGCTCACCATCTCGCTCGGCATCGCCTGTTTCCCGGAGCAGGGCGAGACCGCCGCGGCGCTGATCGAAGCGGCGGATCAGGCGCTGTATCAGGCCAAGCGCAGCGGGCGCAACCGCATCGTGTGCAGCGATATCACGGCGGTGGAAGCCGGGTGAAGAGTTTGCCTTCGGTCGCCCCAGCGGACTTTCCGCTACGGGGCTGCCGTCGCGCCGCTGAATACCTGCTCGCCGCCGATCCAGGTTTCATCGACGCCGATGTCGTCGTTCATCACGACCAGATCGGCGCGATAGCCGGCGGCGATGCGTCCATGCGTCGCTTCAAGACCGAGGAATGCGGCGGGGTAGGTCGAGGCCATGCGCACGGCCTCCGCCAGCGGCAGCCCCAGAATCCGCACCGTGTTGCGCACGGCGCCGGCCATGTCGAGGCAGGAGCCGGCCAGCACGCCCGCAGGCGTCAGGCAGATGCCGTCCTTGCAAGTGACCAGCTCGCCGCCGAGATGGAATGTCGGATCGTCGGCGCCGATCGGCGGCATCGCGTCCGTCACCAGCATCATCTTGCCCGCGGCCTTGGCGCGGATGGCGATGCCCAGGGTGGCGGGATGCACGTGGTGGCCGTCGACGATCAGGCCGCACCAGCTTGTCGCATCGTCGAGGGCCGCGCCGACGCTGCCGGGCTCGCGGCTTTGCAGCGGCGTCATGGCGTTGAATAGGTGGGTGAAGCCGCGCACGCCGACGGCGAGGGCGGTGCGGGTCTGCTCGTAGTTGGCCGTGGTATGTCCGGCGGCGACGATGACGCCGCGGCGTACCAGCTCGCCGATCACTTCCGGCGTCGTGCGTTCCGGCGCCAGGGTCAGAAGGGTCTTGCCGTGTCGCAGCGAGCTGGCGATGTCCACGCCTTGCGCGTCGATGGCGCGGATCTTCGCCGGGTCGTGCACGCCGCGCCGCTCCACCGACAGGAACGGGCCTTCCAGGTGAATGCCGAGGATGCCAGGCACGCCTTCGGTAATGGCCGCATCCACCGCCGCCACCGCGCGCCGCATCGTATCCAGATCATCGCTGATCAGGGTCGGCAGCAGTCCGGTGCTGCCATAGCGCGCATGCGCCGCGGCGATGCGGCGCAGGCTGTCCACGTCCGGCGCGTCGTTGAACAGCACGCCGCCGCCGCCGTTGACCTGCGTGTCGATGAAGCCCGGCAGCAGCAGGCGCCCGCCCAGGTCGTGAGGCTGCGCCTGCGCCACGCGGGCGTCATCGGCGGCAACCACGTCGACGATGCGCTCGCCTTCGACCAGCACCACAAGACCGGTTTCGATGCCGTGGTCGCCCAGCACGCGGCCGTTGAGGAAGGCGCGCAGCATCAGACGGTACTGGTGACTTTGTTGAGGTGCGGCGGCGCGTCCGGATTGCGGCCGCGGCGCACCGCTAGCGCATTCACTGCCTTGTAGAAGCTGAGCATCTCCACCAGCGGCGTGCAGGCGGGATGCCGCACCGCGCCGACCGGCAGGGCGCCCGGCAGCGACAGGTCGGCGCCGGCCACCCAGACCCGCGCGCCGCGTGCGCGGAATTCGCGCGCGGCTTCCAACGTGCCTTGCAGGGTGTCGTCCTGCTGCGTCAGGAACAGCAGCGGAAAGTCGGGACCGACCAGGGTCATCGGCCCGTGCTTGACCTCGGCGGCGCTGAAGCCCTCGGCGTGCAGTCCGCAGGTCTCCTTGAACTTGAGCGCGGCTTCCTGCGCTGCGGCGAGACCGAAGCCGCGGCCCACCACGAACATGTTGCGGACGTCGACCAGTCCGTCTACCAGCGGCGACCAGTCCAGATTCCAGGCGCTGCGCATCTGCTCCGGCACCGCCGCCAGCGCCTCGGTCAGCTCGCTGTCGTCCTTCCAGCGCGAGGCCAGGTGCAGGATCGCGGACAGCGAGCAGATATAGCTTTTGGTTGCCGCCACGCTGCGCTCGTCGCCGGCGAGCAGGGGCAACACCATGTGCGCCACCTCGGCCAGCGGCGACTCCTTGACGTTGACCAGGGCCACCACCCTCGCGCCGGCGCGTCGCGCCGCCTTGGCGTGGTTGACGATGTCGGGGCTTTTGCCGGACTGCGAGATGGCGAGATACAGCACGCCGTCGAGCTTCTGCCTCGAGCCGTAGATCGAGCTCACCGAGGGCGAGGCCGAGGCTGTGACCAGGCCGAGCTGGGTCTCGAACACGTACTTGGCGAAGGTGGCGGCGTGGTCCGAGCTGCCGCGCGCACAGGTGACGACGAAGCGCGGCGGGTACTTGTGCAGCATCTTCACCAGCTTGCCGACGACCTCGTCGTTGCGTGCCAGTTGATGCGCCACCGCGTCGATCGCCTCGTGCGTCTCGCGGTGCATCATGGTGTCGGCCGCCGCGGGGAGGGTGGGGGGCTGCGCTGCCGGTGCGGGGCTCATGGGTAATCTCTTGATCGCTTCAATCATTGTTCAGTTCGGCGACGAAGTCGTAGATGTCGCCGCGATAATGGGAGCAGGTGAATTCCACCACTCGCCCGTCTTCGAGGAAGCCGCGGCGCTCGATGAACAGGCCGGGGCTGCCCGCCGGCAGCCCCAGCAGGCGCGACTGCTCCGCGTCGAAGGCCACCGCGCGCAGCCTTTGCAGGGCGCGGCGCGGGCGGCAATCCAGCCGGTCGAAAGCCTCGTAGAGCGAATCGCCGACCAGTGCCGGATCGGGCAGGATGGCGCGCGGGATGACGCTGCGCTCGATCGCCAGCGGCTCGTCACCGGCGAATCGCAGGCGGTACAGGCGCACCACCGCCGCGCCGGGCGACAGGTTCAGGGCCATCGCTTCCTCCGGCGTTACCGTGCCGATGCCGCGATCGAGGAACAGCGAGCGCGGCTTCAGTCCGCGCGCGCGCAGGTCGTCGCTGAAGCTGGTGAGTCTGGAAAAGGATTTGACGATGCGCTCGGCGACGAAGGTGCCGGCGCCCTGGCGCTGAACCAGCAGGCCATCGCTGACCAGGCCGGTGATGGCCTTGCGCACGGTGACGCGCGACAGTTCCAGCAGTTTCGCCAGATCGCGTTCGCTGGGCAGGGCCTCGCCGGATTCCACCGCGCCGCTTTCGATGGTGTGGCGGATGGCGCGGCGCAGGCTCATATAGGCCAGCGCGCGCTCGGGCTGCCGGTCCAGGCCCAGGATGCGATAGGCATCGAGGAGCAAAGCTTTCATCTACAGATAATACCACTGAAATACCAATTATCCCAATATCTACTTTTTCAGGCAGGTTTTCCGCGGAAAATAGCCTGATAGATGGTATTTGGTATCTTGCTGGTATTGTTACGGCGAGTGGGGCGATAGGCCCACCACCAGCGCCGAATCCGCCCGGGGCTTTGCGCCTCAGGCGCGCCGTGGACGCCGTGCGGCGCGGGCGGTTGCCGGGGCCGCTTCCACCGGCTCGGTGCTGGCCTGGCGCTGGCGCAGCGGCGCGGTCGAGCCGCGCACCACCAGCTGCGGGCTGAAGCCCTCGTTCGGCGGCTGCGGTCCGGTTGGCTCGCCGTCCTTCGTCGCCAGTCCCGCCATCAGGCGCAGCGCGGCCGAGCGGGCGATGTCCTCGGTAGCCTGCTTGGCGGTGGTCAGGGCCGGCCAGGAATGCTTGGAGAACGGACTGTCCTCGAAGCCGGCGACGGACAGGTCGAACGGTACGTCCAGCCCGCTCGACTTGGCAGCGGCGATGACGCCGGCGGCGATCTCGTCGTTGGAGCCGAAGACCGCGGTGGGGCGGTCGGGCGTGGCGAGCAGCTTGCGGCCGCCGCGGAAGCCGTCGTCGAAGGAGTAGTCGCCTTCCACAATCAGGCGCTTGTCCAGGGCGATGCCGTAGTCCTTCAGGGCGCTTTCGTAACCCTTGTAGCGCTCCCAGCTGGAACGGTGCGATTTGCCACCCCAGAGGAAGCCGATGCGTACATGGCCGAGCTGGATCAGGTGCTCGGTAATGTCGTAGGCGGCGTCGCGGTCGTCGACAAAGACGCAGGGAAACTCGTCATGCGGGTCTTCGGCGGCGGAAATGATGCGCACGAACTTGACGCCGTTGTCGGCGAGGAATTTGACGATATCGGTGCGCTCCGACATCGGCGGCGCCAGCACCAGGCCGGCCAGGCGCGAGCGCTGCGCCAGTTCCACCAGTTCCTCGCCCAGCCGCGGCGAGGCCGAGTTGCAGGGATGGATCTGCAGGCCGAACCAGCGTTCGCGGCAGGCCGAGAGCACCCCGTTCTGCACGCTGATGACGTAGTAGGGATTGGGGTTGTCGTACACCAGGCCGATGGCGTAGGAGCGCGCGCTGCGCAGGCTGCGCGCCGACAGGTCGGGCTGGTAGTTGAGGTCGGCGATGGCCTGCAGCACCCGGTTGCGGGTCTCCTCGCGCACCGAGGTTTCGTGGTTGATCACCCGCGACACCGACTTGAGCGAAACCTTGGCCCGCTTGGCTACATCACGAATAGTACTTTTGGCCATCTGAAATCGCGTTCCGGTGAGCGTCGTGCCGCGCCCGCCGAAGCCGCCGTTTCCAGGCTTGGGGTGCTTGTCGCGCATCGCCTGGATCGGCGAGGGTCCGGGACCGTCGACAACCGGGATCAGTATATTCGCTTTTGCCGGCGCTCTCCTGCTTAGTGCCCGCTCTGGCCGATCCGGTGGCCGCGCAGCGAGTAGTACAGGATGTACAGGTAGCAGGGGGCCATGATCAGCAGGAACACGGTCTGGAACGGGAACTGTTCCTTCAGCGTGGCGAACAGCCGCGGGATGATGGCGCCGCCGGCGATGCCCATCACCAGCAGGGCCGAGCCCTTCTCGGTGAAGCGTCCCAGCCCGGTGATGGCCAGCGGCCAGATCACCGGCCACATCAGGGCATTGGCCAGGCCCAGCGCCGCGACGAAGCCCACCGAGACATAGCCGCTGCTGAGCCAGGCCGCCACGGTGAACAACACGCCGAGCACGGCCGAGATGGTCAGCCCCTGCGCCTGGCTGATCAGGCGGGGGATGGCGAACATGCCGGCGAGGTAGCCGCACAGCATCGCGATCATGGTCAGCGTAGTGAAGTACTTGGTCTGGCCCACTGGCAGGCCGAAGCTGCGGCCGTAGGTGCCGATGGCGTCGCCCGCCATCACCTCCACGCCGACATACAGGAACAGGCACAGCACGCCCAGCCACAGGTGCGGAAACTGGAAAATGCTGGTGCGCTCGCGCGGCGAGTCCTGGGTGCGGACCTGCATATTCGCCTGGGAGGTACTGATCTCCGGCAGCGGCGAGCGCAGGATCCACAGCGCCAGCAACACCAGGATGCCGGCCATCACCATATAAGGCGCATGCACCTTCGCCGCGAATTCGTTCAGCAGCGCTTCACGCGTTTGCGCATCGCCGGCGCTGCGCACCTGGCGCTCGATCACGTCGACACCGCTGAGCACGGTGCTGCCGATGACCAGCGGGCTGATGATGCCGGCGGTCTTGTTGCAGATGCCCATCAGGCTGATGCGCTGCGCCGCGCTCTCGATGGGCCCGAGGATGCTGATGTAGGGATTGGACGCGCATTGCAGCAGCGACAGGCCGGAGCCGATGATGAACAGTCCCGCCAGCGCGCCCGGATAATTGCGCATGGTGGCGAGGGTGCCGAAGGCGAAGGCGCCGATCGCCATCACCAGCAGGCCCAGCGCCATGCCTTTCTTCATGCCGGTGCGTTCGAGAATCCACGCCGAAGGCAGCGCCAGGAAGAAATACGACAGATAGAACGCGGTCGTCACCAGGAAGGCTTTCGCATCCGTGTCCAGATCGAACGCCAGCTTGACGAAGGTGATCAGCGGCCCGTTGAGCCAGGTGACAAAACCGAAAATGAAGAACAGCGTGCCGATGATGATGGTCGGCGCCAACGGCGTGCGTTCCGCGCGAGCCGTTGCCTGCATAGCGTTCATGCTCCCACCCCTTCCGTATTGACGCAGTCAGTTGCTGCGGTCTCGATCGATTATCAATTGCGAGCGCAATAAGAGCAACGTTGTCATCGTTGTCTCCAACTTTACACTCCATCGCTGTCCGTTTTGCGCCGGCATGGCGCGGCCAGCACTCGGATTCGTTGCGCTGGCCAAGTACCCTTTGTATTCAGGTGATTTTTAGATAACGGCAATAAATCCATGATTGTAAAAGGGCAATTCCCTTACTAAATAACGTGGGCTCCGCCCTGCCTGAAATGCCCCGCAGTACCCGTTTTAATGTCTTGCGGACTCCATCTTGACAACGTTGTCATTCGGAGAGACACTCGATTCAACAAGAGCACGCGGTCGGTGATGACGCAGTGTTCAAAAGACTCGCTGTTCATGGAAGGGGAGTGCAGGTTTGAGTCAAGCCGCAAGCCAGATCGATACAGCCGCCGCCCAGCCGGGCATCCAGCGCTTCGTCGCCGCCGATGTCGGCGGCACCCATGCCCGCGTCGCCATTGTCAGCGCACGCCGCGGCGATGCCGGCTCGGTCCAGGTCGAGCAGTTCCGCAAGTATGTCTGTGCCGACTATCCCAGCCTGACCGCCATCCTGCGCGATTTCCTCGCGGCGGCCGGCGGCGGCATCGAGGAAGGCGCCGTGGCCTGCGCCGGTTATGCCGTGGCGGGCCGGGTCATCAACACCAATCTGCCCTGGCCGGTGTCGATCGACGAGATGCGCGATGCGCTCGGCCTGCGTCGCCTGGCCCTGGTCAACGACTTTGAAGCGGTGGCGTACGGCGTGTCCTGCATCGACAACGCCGGCACCGTCCTGCTCAGCGGTCCCGCCGAATCCACCGTCACTGGGCCGGTGCTGGTAGTGGGCCCGGGCACCGGTCTTGGCGCGGCGGCGCGCATTCCCGCCGGCCGCGGCACCGTGGTGCTGGCCACCGAAGCCGGCCAGACTAGCTTCGCCCCCGGCACCGATCTCGAAATCGAAATCCTGCGTCTGCTGCGCCGCGGCATGGCGCATGTGCCGGTGGAGCAGCTGCTGTCCGGCCCCGGCCTGGTCAATCTGTATGGCGCGATCTGTGCGCTGCGCGGCGCCACGCCGGTGCTGCGTGCCCCGGCGGCGATCAGCGATGCCGCGATGCAGGGCCACGACGCGCTGGCCCACGAGGCGCTCGAGGTGTTCTGCGGCCTGATGGGCGGCGTGGTCGGCGATCTGGTGATGCTCTATCGCGCCCAGGCCGGCGTCTACCTGGCCGGCGGCATCCTGCCGCAGATCCAGTCCTTTCTGATGCACAGCACCTTCAAGGCGCGCTTCCTCGACAAGGGGCAGATGCGTCCGGTGCTGGAGCGGGTGCCGGTGCGCCTGATCGAACACGGCCAGATCGGCGTGATCGGCGCGGCCAGCTGGTACCTGGGCGGAGCGGGTGAAAACGCAGGCGCAGCCGAACGCGCTGGCGGGCGTTGAGTGGAGTGTCGGGTGTCGTATCAAGTTTTGAGTTGAATGTTTTAGGGAATGTGAGAGAGCCACAGCAGATGCCATAGCAGATGTGCATCCGGTCGGAAGGCGGTCGCGTTCGCCGCTCACGCAGGGGTGCAGCCATAGCCACGAAGGGGAGTAGAAGACATGCCTTACCGTAAGAAAGCACTGATCGCCGGCATTGCCGCCTGTTTCGCGGTTTCGAGCGGCGTTTATGCGCAGGACGCCGCGTCGGCACCCGCGCCAACACCAACGCCCGCGCCGGCACCGGCTGCGACTGACAGCACCTCATCCAGCGATCAGGCCAAACAGCTGCAGGGAGTGACTGTCACCGGCATCCGCGCCAGCCTGAAAAAGTCCCTCGACCGCAAGCGCGACAACGATGCCATCACCGAAGTGATCACCGCCGAGGACATCGGCAAGCTGCCGGCGACCAACACCGCCGAAGCCCTGGCGCAGATGCCGGGCGTGACGCTCGACCATCTGTTCGGCGCCGACCAGCGCGTGTCGATCGACGGCCTCGATCCCAGTCTCAACCTCAGCTTCCTCGACGGCCACCCGCTGTCGCAGGCCCTGTGGCGCTATGCCGATATCCCCAATCGCGGCTTCAACTTCTCGCTGCTGCCGCCGGAAATCCTCGGCTCGGTCGAGATCTACAAGACTCCGGAAGCGCGCCTGATCGAAGGCAGCCTCGGCGGCACGATCCTGATGCATACCGTGCAGCCGCTGGACCTGCCGGCCAATACTGTGCGCGCCTCGGTCGGCGTCAACTACAACGACATGGTCAACCAGGGGAGGCCCGACACTTCGCTCTTCTATAGCTGGCGCGATTCGGCCAGGACCTTCGGCGTCGACGTCGCCCTGCAGCACTTCGAAGAGATCACCGACCGCCAGGGCGAGGAGATCTTCAGCTATACGCCGCTGTCGACGGTGGCGCAGAGCAATACCTACGTCAAGAACGCGATCGCCGCAGGCCAGCTGAGCGGCAACGATGTGATGCCGAACGAGATCAACATCGCCGACTTCCGGCAGACCGAGAAGCGCGACAGTCTCAACGTCAATCTCCAGTACAAGCCTGCCAGCAACATCGAGTTGGGCTCGGGCCTGATCTGGATGCAGGATCATCTCGACAACCTGAACAGCTCGATGTACGCGTTCATGCTCAACGCGGCTCCGAGCATCACCAGCCTGAACGTGGGCAGCAACGGCGTAGTCAGCAGCGGAACGTCCGGCACCTGCAATATCGCCACTACTCCGGGCTGCTCGCCGGGGGCCAACACCACCTACGACAACAATGCGCGCCAGTCGCTGATCACCACCCAGGGTTTCGATCTGCACGGCACCTACAAGGGCGATGGCTGGAAGGTGTACAGCCAGGTCGGCATGAGCAATTCGCACAACGTGCTGACCCAGGCGGCGATCGAGACCAACTACACCGGCGGTTACTCCTGGGACATCAACCGCGGCTACAGCTTCGACAGCCAGGCTAACGCGCTGGATCCGCACAACTGGCTCTCGGGCGGAGGCTTCGGCAGCTATGCGCAGGAGCCGTACAGCGCGCGCGACCTGTTCGGACAGGCTGATTTCACCAAGGACTTCGACGGCTTCGTCAACCAGTTGCTGGTCGGCGTGCGCTACGCCATTCACCATGAAGGCCAGACGATCGACTCCTGGGCCGACAACGTCTCCACCGTCACTGACGGCTCCGGCACGCATACGATCTCGCTGGCCGACGTCGGCGCCGGCGGCCCGACCAACCTGCGCGGCGTGGACAGCATGAACTTCCTGCCGGGCTCGGTTAACCACGTGCAGCCGACCACTCCTGGCGCGATCTACAGCTGGATCCAGGCGACGCCGGGCCTGTACAGCAACAACAACTTCAACTACGCCACGTTCTACAACAACACCTTCGGCGTTTCGCAGGCGACCGAGTCGGCCTATGCCCAGCTGAACTTCAGCCAGGACAAGCTGCGCGGCAACATCGGCGTGCGCGTGGTGCGCACCGACACCAACAGCTCGACCTTTGTACTGGGCAGCGCCACGCCAGGGCCGACGACCGCAGCCCCTTACACGACTGTGGAAAGCATTCATATCGATCCGCTGCCGGCGCTGAACCTGAGCTACAACCTGACGCCGCAAACCGTCCTGCGCGGCGCGCTGTACGAGGCGATCGCCTACGCACCGTACAACCAGATGGCGCCGGCGACGTTCCTCAACGACACTGTGCTTACCGGCAGCGGCGGCAACGCCGACCTGGAACCGTACAAGTCGATCAACCTCAACCTTGCCGCGGAGTGGTACTACGCGCCGGAGTCGCTGTTGTCGACCACGTTCTTCCACAAGCAGCTGATCAACTATATCGAGTCGGGCACCAGCGAAGAGCTGCAGTTCAACAGCCTGTTCAACAGCAACCCGACCCTGTTCGCCACGACGGCGGCCGCGCCGGGCAATGTCTGCAACACCACCACCGGTTTCTGCGAATACGGCGTCACCCGTCCGCAGAACGGCGGCCGTGCCACGGTCGACGGCTTCGCCGTGAGCCTGCAGCAGCCGTTCAGCGATACCGGCTTCGGCATCCGCGGCAACGTCACCTACTCGTACGGCACAACCCAGACCGGCGGCGATCTGCCCTACAACTCCAAGGAATCGGTCAGCATCACGCCGTATTTCGAGAAGGGACCGCTGGCGGCCAATGTGTCCTACAACTGGCGCGCCAAGTACCTGGCGGGCGGCTACGTGGCGGGCGCTCCGGCGACCTACACCGACGCCTACACCGAGCTGGATGCCACGGCCTCGTACCAGATCACCCGCAATATCGCGGTCGTGTTCGACGGCCTGAACCTGTTCGATTCCGCCTACAAGCAGTATCTGACCGACCCGAGCCTGCCCACGGCCCGGTACAAGAGCGGCCGCGAGCTCCTTGCAACGTTGCGCCTGAAGCTGTAACCGCTGTTTCTCCCACAGTGGTAAGGTGCTTGAGCGGGTCCGGATGTTTCGGACCCGCTTTTTTTTGTGGTGGCGGCCGATCCCGGCACGACGATGAGCGCCGGGAACCGACGGCATGGTTCGCTTGCCGCATTTGTCTCCATTACGCTGACCCATCATGAAATCCTGGTTTCATCCCATAGCTTCTTCAGTCGTCGTCTGCTGCGCCGCGCTGCTGGCCATCGCCGCCTGCCAGTCGAAGCCGGTCAGCGAGGCCGCACCGGCCCGGCACAGTGCACCGCTGCTGCCGCTACTGCCGCTGCCGGCATTGCTGGAGGTGCGGGAAGGGGTGTTCATGCTGGGCGCCGACACGCCCATCCTGGTGCCGGCCGACAACGCCGAGGTGCAACGCATCGGCGGCCTGCTCTCCGGCTATGTGCAACGCACGCGGGGATTCAAGCTCACCGTCGAGACGGGGCAGGGGACTGCCGCGGCGCGGGCGGCGATTGTCCTGGCCATCGATCCGCGCGCCGGTGGCGTTGGCGACGAGGGCTACGAGCTGGAGGTGTCGCCGCAGCGGATACGCATTGCTGCCCGCGCAACGGCGGGGCTGTACTACGGCACGGTGACGCTGTGGCAGTTGCTGACGCCGCAATCCGGCGCGGGCCTGCCGCTGGCGGTGCCGGCGCTGCACATCGTCGACAGCCCGCGCTTCGCCTGGCGCGGCCTGATGCTGGACGTGTCGCGGCAATTCATGCCGCCCGAATTCGTCAAACAGCTGATCGACTGGATGGCGCTGCACAAGCTCAACACCCTGCACTGGCATCTCACCGACGACCAGGGCTGGCGCCTGGAGATCAAAAAATATCCGCGACTGACCGAAGTCGGCGCCTGGAGCACCCCGGCGGAGGGCGGCGCGAGAACGGGCGGCTACTACACCCAGGAGCAGGTGCGCGAAATCGTGCGCTATGCCGCCGAGCGCTACGTCACCATCGTCCCCGAGATCGACATGCCTGGCCACGCCCAGGCAGCCATCGCCGCCTATCCCTGGCTCGGTTCGCGCGGCGATCATCCCCGGGTGTCGGCCGACTGGGGCGTGCATGCCTACCTGCTCAACGTCGACGAGCGCACCTTCGCTTTCGTCGATGAGGTGCTGGGCGAGGTGATGGAGCTGTTCCCCGGCCAGTACATCCACGTCGGCGGCGACGAGGCGATCAAGGATCAGTGGAAAGCTTCCCCGCGGGTGCAGGTGCGCATGCGCAGGCTCGGCATCGCCAGCGAGGATGCACTACAGGGCTACTTCATGCAGCGCCTGCAAACCCTGCTGGCCGCGCATGGCCGCAAGCTGGTCGGCTGGGACGAGATCGTCGATGCCGGCCTGCCGGCGGATGCCACCGTCATGTCCTGGCGCGGCAGTCCCGGAGCCATCGCCGCCGCCCGCGCCGGCCAAGATGTGGTCATGTCGCCGTCGGACACCCTGTACTTCGACTATCTCCAGGGCAATGGTCATGACGAACCGCCGGGGCGGCCGCGCCTCACCACCCTGAGTGATGTCTACGGCCTCCAGCCGGTGCCGGCGGAACTGGACACCGCGCAGGCGCGGCACGTGATCGGCGTGCAGGCCAACGTCTGGACCGAGCATATGCGCACCCCGCAGCGGGTCGAACATGCCGTGTTCCCGCGCATCGCCGCCCTTGCCGAAATCGCCTGGTCGCCGGCCGCGACGCATGACTGGCAGAACTTCCTGCGGCGCCTGGTGCCACAGCTGGCGCGTTATCAGGCGCTCGGCATCGCTTATGCCGACAGCGCATTCGCCGTGCAGATCGAGTCGCGTCCCACACACGACCCCGATCACGCCATCGTTACCCTGGCCAACCAGACCGGCTTCGGCGCCATCCACTACACACTGGATGGCAGCGAGCCCAACGCTGCCGCGCCAACTGACCATGCTCCGCTGACGGTGCAGCTGCCGCTGCAGCTGCGGGCCGCGCCGTTTCTCGATGGCCGGGCCATCGCGCCGGTGACCCAAGCCAGGATCGATGCCGCCAGCCTGCTGCTGCGCAATAGCGACGAACTGCAGACCTGTTCGGCCAAGCTGCCGCTGCGCCTCGGCGGCCCGCTGCATGCTGACGGTACGCAGGATGTGTATCTGGTGGACATCGAAGATCCGTGCTGGATCTATGCCGCCTTGCCGCTGGAGGGCCTGGCGCGCATTCAGGTGCGTCTGGCCCGTTTGCCATACAACTTCCAGCTGGGCGCGGAGGCGCGAGACGTGGTGTTGCGGCTGCCGCACAGCCGCTACGGCGAGCTGCAGATCCATCGCGACGGCTGCGACGGTCCGCTGCTGGCGCGGGTGCCATTGCGGCGGGATACCGCCGCGCAAGGGCCACAAACCCTGTCTGCCGCTTTTGCGCCGCAGACCGGCGACCACGCCCTGTGCCTGTATTTCAGCCGCCGCGCACCCGATCCGCTATGGGTGATCGATACCGTGCAATTGCTGCCCGGCAGCTGATTTCCGCCGTCCCGCCGCAGGCCTGGAACGGCTTTTTTCTTCGCCCGGGGCTTAAGTCGCTTTACATTTTGCGATAGATATCGCAAAAATATTGTCGAAATAGAGCGACGGACCATGGTGCCTGTCCCGGTGAAGGTTTGGAGGAGAGCATGAGCGCAGTGCAAAACGCGGTGGATGCGAAGGCGCCACGCCCGCCTTACGTGCGCGGCCTGCCGCTGGTGGGCAGCCTGTTCGGTTTCGCCAAGGACCCCGCGCGCTTCTTCGTCCGCTGTTACCGCGAATACGGCGCGGTGTTTCGGGTCAAGGTGCTGGCCAACACCTATACCTGCATCGCCGGCGCCGAGGCCGCCAACTTCATGGGTACGCGCGAGGGCAAGGAATGTCTGCGCTCGCGCGAGGCCTGGATGCCGCTGGTGCAGGAATTCGGCGCCTCCAAGATGCTCAGCGCCACCGACGGCGAGCTGCACAAGGATTTGCGCGGCATCATGAAGCGCGGCTTCTCCAAGGAATCGATCAAGGGCCGCTACAACGAGATGCTGGGCATCACCAACGGCACGCTGGAGCGCGACTGGAAGCCAGGCGCGCTGGTGCCGGTGGTCGAGGCGATGCAGTACCTGGTGGTGGACCAGCTCGGCATCGTCCTCACCGGCAGCACGCCGCGCGAGTACGTCAAGGACATCCGCACCACCATCCTGTACATCCTCAACGTGCTGGTGACGCGGCAGCGGCCCCAATTCATGATGATGATGCCCGAGTACAAGCGCGCCAAGGCGCGCATGTTCGAGCTGGGCCGCAAGATGGTGGCCGACTATCGCGCGCAGGATGCCGCCCGCGGTGGCGTGCCGAAGCCGGACGACGAGAAAACCCTGATCGACGATGTGATGGAAGCGCACAAGGTCAATCCGGAGCTGATCCCGGAGCGCGACCTGATCATGCTGATGACCGGCCCCTATGTCGCCGGTCTCGACACCGTGGCCAACACCACCTCCGCCATCGTCTACGCCGTGCTCAAGCATCCCGAGGTGCTGCGCCGGGTGCAACAGGAAGTGGACGGGCTGTTCGCCAAGGGACCGGTGAGCGAAGAGGAATTCATGAAGAGCCTGCCGGCGCTGAATGGCGCCATCATGGAAGCGATGCGCCTGTATCCGATCGCGGTGGCGCAGATCCGCACTGCCAACAAGGACTTCGTCTTCGCCGGCCACCAGATCAAGGAAGGCGAGTTGATCTACCTGGGCACCAGCGTGCCGCACTTCATGGAGGAGTTCTATCCGGAGCCGGAACGCTTCGACATCGACCGCTACCAGAAGCCGCGCGCCGAGCACATGCAGGTCGGCACTTATTCGCCCTATGGCCGCGGCCACCACACCTGCCTGGGCAAAAGCCTGGCCGAGGTGTTGCTCGCCATCACCATGGCCCAGGTGTTTTACAAGCTGGACCTGGAACTGGAATCGCCGGGTTACGTACTGAAAACCAAGACCGCGCCGACGCCGGGACCGGCGATGAACTTCAAGGTCCGGGTCAAGGGCTACCGCCACTAAAGTCCTGTTCGTGAACCTGGGCGAGATTGGCGATCTACATGAAATATTGCATGGAAGTATCTGAAATCACTACATAAGCAGTTGGAGAATGTCGGTCATGCCTGTGCGCGCACCCAACCTGGCGTTGAAGTCCTCCGTCATGCCGGCCAAGGCGCCGCCTGCGCCGCAGCCGCGCGTCGGCCGTCCACCCAGTCTCAGCACCCAGGCGATCATCGCCGCCGCGCTGGAGATCGGCCTGGACAAGGTCAGCTTCAAGCAGTTGGCGGCCAAGCTCGGTGTCAACGTTGCCACCATCTACCGCTATGTGCGCAACCGCAACGAGTTGCTGCGCCTGTCCGCGTTTCAGCTCACTCTGAGCCGGCGCCTGCCGGAGCAGGAGCATGCGCACTGGTCGCAACTGGCGCTGCGCTATGCCGAGGAGATGTTCGAGTCCTTCATGCACGAGCCGGAACTGGTCGGCGAGTTCCTCAAGGGCAGCATCGGCCCGCACGTGGAGATCGACGTGCTCGACCAGTTCCTCGGCGCCATGAGCCGCTATGGCTTTTCGCCGGAAGAGGGCCTGCTGCTGCACCGCGCCATCGGCACTATGACTATCGGCGCCGCCACCGGCGTGATCGCCCTGAGAGCGCGGCAGGCCGCCGGCACGCCCTGGCATGTGGAGATCCGCCGCACCCTGATCGAGCGGGCGGACAGCGATCTGCCGCACGTACGCCTGG
>JAMFRN010000262.1 GCA_026224805.1 Nevskia soli | reverse complement strand
CCTCGATCGAGGAAGCCGAGCGGATCCTGAAGCAGCTCAAGGCCGAGGCCGGCAAGCGCGAGCTGGAATCGCTGCTCTCCGGCGAGGCCGACGCCAACGATTGCTATCTCGAAGTCCATGCCGGCGCCGGCGGCACCGAGGCGCAGGACTGGGCGCAGATGCTGCTGCGCATGTACCTGCACTGGGCCGAGTCCAAGGGCTTCAAGTCCGAGCTGCTGGAGCAGTCCGACGGCGAAGTGGCCGGCATCAAGAGCGCCTCGGTGTTCGTTGAGGGGCCCTATGCCTACGGCTGGCTGCGCACCGAGATCGGGGTGCACCGCCTTGTGCGCAAGTCGCCGTTCGATTCCGGCAACCGCCGCCATACCTCGTTCGCCGGCGTGTTCATTTCGCCGGAAATCGACGACAACATCGAAATTGACATCAACCAGGCAGACCTCAAGATCGACACCTACCGCTCCAGCGGCGCCGGCGGCCAGCACGTCAACAAGACCGAATCGGCCATCCGCATCACCCATGTGCCGACCAATACGGTCGTCGCCTGCCAGATGGAACGTTCGCAGCACAAGAACCGCGACCGCGCCATGAAGATGCTGCGCGCCAAGATGTATGAGCAGGAATTGCTCAAGCGCAACGCCGAGAAGCAGAAGCTGGAGGACTCCAAGAGCGATATCGCCTGGGGCCACCAGATCCGCTCCTATGTGCTCGACCAGTCGCGCATCAAGGACCTGCGTACCGGCGTGGAAATCGCCGATACGAACAAGGTGCTGAACGGCAACCTCGATCCGTTTATCGAGGCGAGTTTGAAGCAGGGGCTATAAGTGACCGAAGAACAGAAGCCGCCGCAGGACGAGAACTACGTCATCGCCAATCGCCGCGAGAAGCTGGAAAAGCTGCGCGCGGCGGGGCAGGCGTTCCCCAATACCTTCCGCCGCGACACCCTGGCCGAATTCCTCAACGGCAGCTATGGCGAGCGCGATGCCGCCTCGTTCGAGGGTGAAACCCAGCAGTTCAAGCTGGGCGGCCGCCTGGTGGCCAAGCGCGTCATGGGCAAGGCCAGCTTCGTGCAGCTGCAGGACATGTCCGGCCGCATCCAGCTGTTCGTGCAGCAGGGCGCGGTGGGCGAGGAGAAGTACGCCGAGTTCAAGACCTGGGACGTGGGCGACATCGTCGGCGTCACCGGCACGGTGTTCAAGACCAAGACCGGCGAGCTGTCGCTGAAGGTATCGCAGCTTGAGCTGCTGGTGAAGACGGTGCGGCCGCTGCCGGAGAAGTGGGCCGGCCTAACCGATACCGAGACGCGCTACCGCCAGCGCTACGTCGACCTGATCATGAACCCGGACGTGCGCCGCACGTTCGAAGTGCGCGCCGGTACGGTGCGCTTCATCCGCCAGTTTCTCGACAGCGTCGGCTTCGTCGAGGTGGAAACGCCGATGCTGCAGCCGATCGCCGGCGGCGCCACCGCGCGGCCTTTTGTCACCCACCACAATGCCCTGGACCGGGACCTGTACCT